>CAYVFT010000011.1:0-44768 GCA_964450225.1 uncultured Crenothrix sp.
AACACTGACGAGTTCTTCTCTGGAAACTTTTGTTTGAATCAGGTTCAGCATAATACCCTCCCATTAACTAAGAACCCATCACATCATCTTTCCACAGCTTTGCAAAGCAAAGCTGTAAAATCGTGATAATGGCCTCGATCAGATTCAATTTGCCGGTGCATGGTTGCTCATCGCTTATTCAGTCTGAGAAGGTTTTCGTGCCGTTAACTGCACGGGCGCATCCTCGCCAACAGCGATAGCTGCACCTTCTGACCAGAACACCGCATATTGCCCCAGCCGCCGCTTACGTTCCAAGGTATCTGCCACGGCTTGTTGCAAACAATCGAGCATCGCTTGTGCTTCAGGATTTAGATTTACGGGCGTTTGCACACTCATAGCTGTGCCTCCTGTTGTAAAAGTTGAAAGAATTCGTAATGCAGCACCTGCCTTTGACCTGCGTTTTGCTGAAATACCAGCGCCGGAACGGTGTCGTTGTTCATAAAACAATATGCTTGATCGACTATTGGGGAAAATAGCTGGAAAAAATTGTACAGGCTACGTGGAAACCGCCTAGCTATTGCGTCTGCGGGAATGTCATGTCCGCCGTGGGCGACACGTTCCGCGACACGTAAGCGCGATAGTTGCGCATTAGGCAAGGCCAGATAGATCAATTCCACCCGCCATCCGCTGACCTGCAATCGTCGTATCAGCTTAAGATAACTGCGTCCGGCGAGCGTGGTTTCAAAGGCAAAATCTTGTCTGGCTTCGATATGCCCTTCGATCTCAAGCAAAAACAAACGGCTAGCCGCCAACAATTGCTGTTCGGGCGCAAGCGGCGACAAGCCTGCGGCAATCAGGTCGGCGTTGATGAAATGACGGCACAGGGCGACCTTTGGCAAGTATTGCAGTGCAAAAGTGGTCTTACCCGCGCCATTCGGTCCTGCGATGATCCAACAGGTTGGCATTAGCACGCCTCCGCTTCATGCATCTCGCCGTTTTGATGCGCCAAGAAAGCGGCCAGCGGGGCTTGTTCCTTGATGTTGGGTGGTGTGCCCAGGCGTAACGAGCTGACGAGTTCGGTTTTGGAGGCTTTCATGGGTTCGTCCTCCTCGGATTCGATGGTGATGCCTGTAATCGCTGAAACACTTGCAGCAGCAAATAGCTCAGCGAGCTTTGAAGAATTCTCGATCTTCTCAAGTAATTGGTCGCAAATTATTCCATAGTGTTTTAATTGCTTGACGATTTCTTCCAGCACATCCGGTGGCGGTACTGGCACGGGAACACTTGCAACTTGGGATAGGTTGAGACCTGGTTTGTCGCCATAGATATATCGAGACAAAAACTTCCGCCCACCATAACTATTAGTCATCCAGAAATGAATGAATTCACTTTGCTCAGGTTTTTTGATGCGAATTAGGGCTACATGCTGACTAACGTATGCATTAAAACCAAGTGCCGACACACGGGCACATTTGCCAACATTACCACCTGTGATAGTTAGCAATAAATCACCTTGTTGTACCAGTGAACGCTTACCTTCTACTTTCTCTGGCAATGAAACAAAAACTGGATTTTCAAAAATTAGAGCATCGTGTTTGATATCTTGCGACCGGATGAATGCGTCGCCGGATGTCGATATATATCCCTTCCATCCTCTGGAACCACTGGTGATGTACTCGGCAAGTTCGCCAAGCGTCTGCCAATCCCAGCCAACTGGAAGTAGCGGTAGCTCATCCTCCGACTTGGTGGCATTAATCATTGAATTTGGCAGAAGCCCTCCGCGTAGCGCCAAATCAAAAATGACATCGCGAAGAGCCACGACATCCTGCGGCGCTTGTAAAAGCTGGCCGAAGTTGTCGGCGAGGTGCGTCCAGGCGGTTTGCAGTTCGTGTGGACTGGTGGATGCGGCGACGGCTTGCAGGGTGGACTGGCGCAAATGGTCATGCAGGCTGCGGCGTTGCTGTTGCTGAGCTTCCAGCTTGTCGCACAAGGCCATCAGCTCATCGACTTTGGCGACGATGCGTTGCTGTTCTTTATGGGGTGGAAGCGGCATTGCGCGAGTCGCAAAATAATCGGTTGGCAACCGTTTTTGTCCAGCAGTGCCTGTCATATTTTGTTCGCCTTTCACACAGAAATAAGGCGAACGCAGAAAGAGATACACATATTCCGGTAAAAGATGCGGATGAATGGAGCGAAAAACATGTAGCTCAGTTGTGCCAGCGCCTACGCCTTTTGTATTATCCAGTCCGGATATAACGGCAGCCTTACCGTTTTCGAAGCAGGGGGTGATCTTCGCCACCACCACATCACCGTTTACAAAATGCGTGAAGCCTTTTTTTATCTCACCCCAAGGCCTTGTTTCGCAGATAAGCGAACCTCGATGTAACTGAGATATGCCACTCATGGGAATAAATGCCACCAATTCGTTATCGTCGACCTCATTTCTGGGACTGATTTCGCCCACATCGAGCAGTCTGGTCCAACACCAAAATGACGGTAACACGATATTTTCCGGCATATCTATCGGTCCGCTCTCAAGCTTTGGCAAGCGTTTATAAGCCTTTGCTTGAATTAAGCGTTGGCGTGTTTGCCCGATTTGTTCGAGCAATATATGCGCGTCGCCATCTTCCGGCTGTTGCGGCACTAATGTACCGGTGATGGCCAGGTTATAGATCATCTGTCTAAGCTGCTCTACGCCGCCAGACGCATTCACAATATGCCCAAATTCCGCCAAAAACTGCTTGGCATCCATCAGTCCATCTCCTCGCTACGGTTCTCCAGCCGTTGCCGTGATTGAGCTATGGCTTGATGCAACTTTTGTTGCAGAATTTCCTTGGGCGGCAGTTCGGTCAGGTATTCGGCGACGTGGATGCCGGTCTGATCCAGTTCCAGCAATTCGATTTGTTCCTGTTTTTTGCCGCTACAGAGAATAATGCCCAGTGGCGAGGCTTCGCCGGGTTCCTGTTCGTGTTTGGCCAGCCAGCGTAGGTAGAGTTCCATCTGGCCTTTGTCGGCGGCTTTGAAGTCGCCCAGTTTCAGGTCGATAGCCACCAGCCGTTTCAAGCGGCGGTTGTAAAATAACAGGTCAATGTAAAAGTCGTCGTTGTCGATTTGCAAGCGCTTTTGCCGGGCGACAAAGGTAAAGCCGGCACCCAATTCCAGCAGGAAGTTTTCCAGTTCGCGCAGGATGGCATCTTCCAGGTCTTTTTCCAGGTGGCGATCTTTAAGACCAAGAAAATCAAGAATATAAGGGTCTTTCAACACCAGAGCGGGAGTGATGTCGCGGGCTTCACGCAACGCGGCCAGTTCGGCGCTCAACACTTTATCAGGTTGGCGTGATAGCGCGGTGCGCTCGAACAGCAGAGTGTCTTTGCGTTCGCGTAGGCGTCGCACACTCCAACGTTCCTGGGTACACATCTGCGTATAAAAATCGCGTTGCAGTGGATCTTTTAGATAAATCAGTTCTAGAAAGTGACTCCAGGCCAATTGTCTCGACAGTGTCGAGACAATGTTTGCATCGGGGAAGCTTTCCGCAAAGCGCAGCATGTGGCGCAGGTTTTTGCTGGAAAAACCGCGCCCGTAGCTGGTTTCAAGCTGTTTGGCCAAAGTAGCAATAATCTGCTCGCCGTATTCGGCACGCTCGCCTTTGAGCACTTCGGTATGAATGCGACGCCCGATATTCCAATACAACAAGGTTAAAGCCGAGTTGACGGTAGCTGCCAACCTTGAACGACTGTCATCTATTAGTTGGCGAATTTCTTGCAGCAGTGCTTGCGATTCAGTATCGGGCAATGAGGGTTTCATTGTGCAAGCTCCGTATCGAAGTGATGGCTTAACGCGGCGGCCAGCTCGCTTTTTAAATGAGTTTCCGTCTCCTCGATCTCGCCGAGCAGGGTTTTGTATTTTTCCAGCAACACATCGGGATCGTGGCTTTCTTCCGCTGCGGCATTGGGATTTTTCAAATCCAGATTGTAGATTGGCCAGTACAGGCGGTCACCCGCCGCCTGCGCGTCGCGAGCAGCCAGTCGCAAAACATCCGCTTGTTCACGCAAGCGGGCCATTTCTTCTTCCGTCTGCTTGCGGTAATCGGCATCGGTAACGCCGGTCATTGAGGCACGCAAATCCCTGACCTGGTTTTCGAGTGTTGCAGCCTGATTGTTCAAGTCCTCGGCTTTGTCCCAATGGGGTTTGGCGGCGGTTTCGGCTTGCTGCTTCAGGGCTTTAAAATCGATTTTCCAGGCGAATTCGTTTTCTATCCGGTCGGCGAAATCGTTGTCTTCCGTTCCCCACCAGGCTTTTTCGGCGTCGAATTCTTCCAGGCGGATTGGCTTGGTTTTGGAATAGCTTTTATAGCCCGCCGGATAAGGATGCTCGTAAAACCAGATAGTCTCGGTAGCTTTGCCCTTGGTGAAAAACAGCAGGTTGGTTTTAATCGTGGTGTACGGCGCGAACACGCCCTTGGGCAAGCGAATGACGGTGTGCAGGTTGCATTCGCGCAGCAGCAACTCTTTCAACTTGCCTTTGATGCCGTCCCCGAATAGGGTGCCGTCCGGCAGTACCACCGCGCCCCGGCCGCCATCGTCCTTGAGCAATTTCTTGATGATCAGCGCCATGAACATATCGGCGGTTTCGCGGGTTTTAAGATCGCCAGGGTAGTCGGTGCCGACGCCGTCATCTTCGTAGCCGCCAAACGGCGGATTGGTGATCAGGCAAGCGACTTTCTCGTCGGCGCGCCAGTCGTTCCAGGGCCGGCCCAGCGTATTGCTGTGGTCAATCTGGCTGGGTACATCGATGCCGTGCAGCAGCATGTTAGTGGTGCAGAGCAAGTGCGGCAGTTGTTTCTTTTCGATACCGTGGATAAGTTCTTCAATGGCGCGTTTGTCGTCGGCGCTGGAATGGCTGGTGAGTTGGTGGCGGAAATGGTCGATGGCCGCCGTCAGGAAGCCACCAGTGCCGCAGGCCGGGTCCATCACTTTCTCTCGCTTGGCCAGATTGGGATTGATGCGTTCGACCATGAACTGCGTGATGGCGCGAGGCGTATAAAACTCGCCCGCATTGCCCGCGCCGCGCAAATCGTTAAGCAATTGCTCGTAGACATCGCCGAGATGGGCGCGGGTCTTGAAGTCGTGGAAGTTGATCGCTTCTTCAAGCTTTTCGATCACGGCCAGCATCAGCGAGCCGTTTTTCATGTAGTTGTTGGAGTCCTCGAAAACCTGCTTGATCACCTTTTTGGTAGGACTGTCCGACGCATCGATTTCTTTCAATGCGGGAAAAAGTTCGTTGTTGATGAACGGGGTCAGAGCGCTGCCCTGGATTTGCGGTTTTTTCTTGCCTTCGCTATCGGCCTTGTATGCCGCCCAATTACGCCAACGGAATCGCTCGGGAATCGGTGACTGGTATTGGGTGTTGTCATCCTCCCATTCTTCTTCGCGCTGGTCGAAGACTTTGAGAAAGAGCATCCAGGTGAGCTGGCCGATGCGCTGGGCATCGCCGTCGACGCCGTCGTCCTTGCGCATGATGTCCTGGATGGACTTGATGGTACTGCTGATATTCATAACTTCATTTCTCTTAGTGTTCTAATACTCGGTCATTTTAAATATGACGGATAAAATTAGTGTAACTATACTGTGAACGGTCACGATTTGCGCTTTTTTGAAAACCCTCACCCCAATCCTCTCCCAAAAGGAGAGGGGGAAAAAGCCGCAATCCGTGCCCGTGTTAAGTATATTGAGCGCGAAGCGCTTAAAGCCCTCTCCGAAGGGAGAGGGTTGGGTGAGGGGAAATAATATAAATCACTCAGCTCTCTCAGTAATTTCTAAAATAGCCAAGTAAATGGCCTCTAAAACACCCTCGATATTTTCAACGACATCATTATTCCAGAAACGTATGACTTTAAATCCTCGTTGCTCAAGAAACAAACTGCGCTGATGATCATAGTCAATGCGAGAGGCATGTTGCCCTCCATCCAATTCAATAATTAGTTTTAACTCAAGACAAACAAAATCAGCAACATAAGGCTCAATAGGAAATTGCCGACGAAACTTATAGTTATAGAGTTGTCTATTTCGTAGGTGTTTCCACAGCAGCTGTTCGACATCAGTTTGATTTTTTCTTAGCAATCTTGCTTTGTTAGTTAAATTCATTGCACTTTCTTGTATTAATTTCCCCTCACCCAACCCTCTCCCTCCGGAGAGGGCTTTAAGCGCTTCGCGCTCAATAGTTGTTAGTTAAACGTTAGTTCTCGGACAAGCTACTAGCATCTTGTGCAGGAGGAGATCAGGCGCGTTTTTCAAATGGCAACTCATCATAAAGCGCGTGTTCAAGATCGCTGACTGCCTGTGCGTAATTCTCGGTGCTGCCAAATATGCCGCGCCGGATTTGGGTTTTGGTGCCGATTTGGTCGAACGGCGGTAACTCCAGCACTTTTGGGTCTTCGATGTCCTGTACACCGTGATCGGCGAATTTATCCAGCAATGCTTCCAATACTGTCCGCGCTTGCTCGCCGTATTTGCCGAATATATCGCGCTTTTTAACCTGGTTAGCGCGTTCGCGGCGAGTAAGCGGCTTTTGGTTAAAGGCTACATGAGCGACCAGATCGAAAACATCCAGTTCTGCACCGTTAGCGACGGCTTGTTGCAAAACTTCCAGCGGTATGCCCTGATCTTTGAGTTCGTCGAGAATGGCTTGCTTGCGTTCGGCTTCTGACCAGCGCCGCAAGAAATCCCTGAGTGAGCCGAACTGGGCTTGTAGTGATTTCTTGATGTCGTCCTTGAGCAGAACGCGGTAGTCTTCCGTGATGAGTTTGCCGTCTGCGTCGAGGTATTGAGAACGCTCGACTGCAATACGTACATTGACATCATCCAACACATATTTGGTGCGGCCTGCGCCAGTGCCGCCATGTTTGTCATCCTCGTGTTTGCCGTTAGTGCTGTCATATAGAGGAAAATCCAGATCGCCGATGGTATTGGATGGAGGTAGATCGTCAGGTGGAACAACCGATTCGCCCGGCTTGGGCTCGTAGATCACCACGGGCTCACCATCAAAATCGGGGTCTGCGAACAAACGCGTCACACCCTTGAAGTCCATGATGGTGAAATAAAGCTTGTGGTAGTCCTCGCGTAAACGGGTGCCACGACCGATGACCTGCTTGAACTCGGTCATCGAGTAGATATTCTGATCCAGGACGATGAGTTTACAGGTTTTAGCATCAACCCCGGTGCTGAGCAGCTTGGAGGTGGTGGCGATAACGGGGTAAGGCTCGTCGTTATCGATGAAATACGAGAGCTGGGCCTTGCCTTCATTGTCATCGCCGGTGATACGCATGACATAGCGGCGGTTGCTGGCGGCGGCAGGGATTAGCTTGACCAGTTCCTGGCGCATACGCTCCGCGTGGTCCTGGTCATCACAGAACACAATGGTCTTGGCCATGGGGTCGGTGTTTTTCAGGTATTCCCAGACCTTACTTGCTACGAGTCTGGTGCGTTTTTCCAGCACGAGGTTTCGGTCGAAATCCTTGGTGTTGTAGTGGCGCTGTTCGACAGTTTGACCGTTCTTGTCAATCTTGCCCCTTTCGGGGGTATAGCCGAGCGCGTCCGCGTCGGTGACGATGCGGATGACTTTGTAGGGCGCGAGAAAGCCATCTTCGATACCTTGCTTGAGGGAATAAGTGTAAACCGGATCGCCGAAGTAGGTGATGTTGCTGACTTCCCTGGTTTCTTTGGGCGTTGCGGTCAAACCCAAGTGCGTGGCCGAGCTGAAATAGTCGAGGACTTCGCGCCATGCGGAATCCTCCGCGGCGCTGCCGCGATGACATTCATCGACAACAACCAAATCGAAGAAGTCAGCGGGGAACTGGCGGTAAATCTGCTTCCATTCTTCCTTGCCGGTTACTGCCTGATATAGCGCGAGATAGACTTCGTAGTTCTTTTTAATCTCCCGGTTGGTGATTTTGTGCATGACCTCACCAAAGGGTGCAAAGTCTTGTTGCATGGTCTGGTCGACCAGGATGTTGCGGTCGGCCAGAAAGAGCGTGCGTTTTTTGGCTTTGGCCTTCCATAGACGCCAGATGATCTGAAAGGCCGTGTAGGTTTTGCCGGTGCCGGTCGCCATGACGAGCAGCACACGCTGCTGGCCTTTGGCAATGGCCTCGATCGCGCGATTGATCGCCACACGCTGGTAATAGCGGGGCGCGCGGCCGCTGCCGTCGCTGTAGTAAGGTTGCGCGATCAATTTGACAACATCAGGATCTGTCAGTCCTTTCCACTGTTGGTAGAGCGGCCACAGCGTTTCCAGTGAAGGAAATTCGTTGAGGGACAACTCGCGTTCTACAGGCTGCGTCAAACCCGTGCGATCGTGCAGCAAAAAGCCATCGCCGTTACTGCTAATGGCAAAGGGGGCGTCCAATAGCTCTGCATACGCCAGGGCTTGCTGCATTCCGTGCCCTACGGAATACTTGTTCTGTTTGGCTTCGATGACGGCAATGGGAATGCTGGAACGAGCGTAAAGAACGTAGTCGGCGCGTTTGGGGCCGCCCTTGACCTCAGGGTTCTTGATGCGAGCAGCCAGATTGCCTCGCACCATAACGCGGCCATCGGTGAGTTGCACTTCCTCTCGAAACTCATGCTGTTGCCAACCGGCTAGCTGAATGGCCGGCGTGATGTACTTCGTGCAGATGTCCCGTTCACTGAGGATTAGTTTGTCCAATTGTTTTTCCTTAACCTTGCCGGCACCAAGTTGACTTGGTCATTTTCAGATTACATGAGATAAAGGCAGTAACAGCGTATAGAAATCCATCGGCGATTGTTTAAAACCGTGCTCTTCGTAAAATTGTACGGATTGCTCCGAAAGCGCATGAACCACAAGCGCTTTGACGCCGACGAGTTCGGAAACCTGAATGGTGCGCAAGATGGCGTCGCGTAAAAGCGCTTTACCAATACCTTGGCCTTGCCAGTTTATATCGACAGCGAGCCGGCCCAACACCATGACAGGAATGGGATCTGGCATATTGCGACGAATACCGCCTGGTGCGAGCTCACAGGCTATTGATCCGGTAGCCAAACAATAATAGGCGACGACGGTTTGGGCATGGGGTTGATCAACACAAACCACGTAAGTTCTTGAAGCGCCCCGCCCTTCGTTTCGTAATGCACGCTGTTTTAGCCAATGATCGAGGCTGATCTCGCCGCAAGCAAACGCTGAAAAGTCATGCTCTGCTTGCAGCGGTGACGGCACACTCCATTTTACTGGGTTGGTCAAATTACTGTTCCCAAGGCGCTTTGCTTGACATCAGTTTGCGAAGTTTGGGGTTGTCACCGGGTGGCGCATCCAGCAAGGCTTGAAATTGCTTAAACTTGTCCGCATCCAAATTAAAAACGCGCTGATCAAGCAACACTTCTTCTGCCTCACGGCATGCGATTTCCAGCATGAAATCGGAGCGACTTTTGCCAAGCATCTCGGCCGCCTGGTCGATCAAATCACGTTGAGTTTTTTTAGCCCTAATGTTGATATTGATGTCGCGGGGCTGGGCGCTATTCGCCCTTGTTACAGAGGGTTGCATCGATGAGCCTCCATGGATTTAATACGGAAGGGCTATTTTATAGCCATTTGTGCTCACAGTGTCAATACAGATAAGTTAATTTAAAGAATGGCTTGCCTGATTTCTTCCAAAGCGGCATCAAAGTCGCCGGCTTCGGGTACTTCGGGCAAGCTCAAGAACAGTAAATCCATATTGCGTCGTTCTTTTTCCGCCTGTAACTCCTCACAGTAAACACCACGAGTTTGGCCAAAACGTTGTTTGGGAATTTGCCAGACCATACCGCCCCAGATTTGCTCCTCATCGGCAGAAACTGCTGTTCGGTGCAAGCCGCAAGTAGGGCTGCCATCACGCATGACGACACCGATTACCCGATGTCCGGTGTCGGTATAGTTTTGCACGTGGTCGAGTATTTCCTGGGCAATCTGCCGGCAGTGTCGGCGAAACATCGGCGTCGAATATTGTTGTTTGACTTGTCCCCAGCGCGCTTGTCCACAAAAACTCACTTCCGGACAGGGCATCTGGTAAATCGCGACATCATGATCCATGAGCAATTTGATCAAGGGCTTAATCATGGCGGGTTCTGATGAAATACCTTTCACACAAGCATTCTGATTGAGTAGACAATGCGAGATAAATATTAATTTGCCGCTACGCGCGTCTTCTATTTTGTCTTTAATTTGACCAATTGGATCTGACATAACATATCTCCTGGTTAGCGAAGTAATATTTTTAAAGTAACAATTCAGCAAATCTGAACACTCGCAAATAGATGAGAGCTTGCTTGCTCCCTCTCCTGATGGAGAGGGCCGGGGTGAGGAGAATTAAACAAGCATTTAGCTTTTTTTGATTCCCCTCACCCTACCCTCTCCCGCTGGAGAGGGTTGTTGTGCTTCGCGCTAAATAGTTAAGGTTTAATTTTCTTGACGGTTATACAAAGCCAATAACACTTTCTCCGGCGTCATGGGTGCACAAAAATCGGGCTGCCAGTCCGGATTAAAGGCTTGTATGGCTTTGATCAACGCAAAATAAGCGCCTATGCCATACATCAATGGCGGTTCGCCCACGGCTTTGGAATGCATAACTGCAGGCGATTCTTCATGTGCTAAAAACTCGATTTCAATCTCGGGCGCAAAATAAAGGTCCGGTATTTTATAGTTGGTGAGGTTACCGGTTTTTAAGCGGCCTTGTTGATCATAAATAATTTCTTCCATCGTCATCCAGCCCAGGCCTTGAACCACGCCGCCTTCAATTTGACCACGGTCTACCATCGGCGTCAGGCTCTTGCCCATATTATGCACCAGGCTGACCCGGTCGATGCTATAAATGCCGCGCAGGCAATCGACAGTTACTTCCACCGCCGCACACCCGTAGACATGGTAAGCGAACGGGGTGCCTTTTTCCTGGCTCCGATCAAAAAATACGCCGGGTGTTGCGTAATGGGCATGAGCAGATAGCGCTGTTCTGGACAGATAAGCCTGACTGATCAATTTTCTCCATTCAATCGCCGTGGCTACAGCGTTTAAGTAGACTTTTTCCTGATTGAAAGTGATTTGTTCAGCGTTGACATCGTTGCCTAAAAGCCTGGCAGCCACCGCTTTCAGGTTTTTCAGGATTTGATTGCAAGCCAGCAACGTGGCCGCGCCGTTAAGATCTGAACCCACACTGGCAGCAGTCGGCGACATATTGGCAATGCGTGACGTGTTGGTGCTTTCTACCTTGATGCGGGCTTCATCAATGGCAAACGTCAATGCGGCGATATTTCTGATTTTATCTTTAACGCCCTGCCCCATTTCAACGGCACCCGTACTGATGCTGACTGAGCCATCCGTATAAATATGCACCAGTGCACCGGCCTGATTGAGAAAGGTCGCGGTAAAAGAGATGCCAAAACAAATAGGCATCAGCGCCAGGGCTTTTTTGCTCAAGGGTTGCCGGGCATTGTAAGCGTCGATAGCCTGTTGCCGATCTTGAATGGCATAACGGGTTTGAACCGTCTGCCAACAGGTTGGCGCCTGACATTGCCGCACTTGCATGCCATAAGGAAAATGATCGCCTTCCTTGAGCAAGTTTTTTTGCTGGATCTCGGCAGGATCGAGATGCATGGTCTGGGCGGCTTTAAAAATAGCCGATTCCAATACGAACATGGCTTGCGGGCCGCCGAAGCCTCGGAAAGCCGTATTCGGCGGCAGATGCGTTCGGCAACTGTTGGCGGTAGCGCGCACATTGGGAATGAAATAGCTGTTACCGGTATGAAACAGCGTTCGTTCCAGTATGGCCAGCGACAGATCGGCTACCGCGCCGGCATTCTGGAAAAACTCGACTTGATAGGCCAGGATTTGACCGCTTTGATCCAGGCCGATTTTGAAGTCGGCGTCATAGGGATGGCGTTTGCCGGTCAGACGCATATCTTCGTCACGGTTTAATTTTATTTTGACCGGCTTTTTAAGTAGAAAAGCAGCCAACGCAACTAAAGCCGCCCATAGCGTGGCTTGTTCTTCCTTGCCGCCAAAGCCGCCGCCCAGGCGCAGAACATCAACTTCAATTCGGTGCATCGGACAATTCAGCACTTTAGCACAGGCCCGCTGCACCAAGCCCGGCGACTGGGTGGCAGAAAATAACTTTAAACCGTTATTTTCCAGAGGAATGGCTAACGAGGTTTGGGTTTCCAGATAAACATGCTCAGCGGCCCCCGTACTGGCGGAGCCTTCAATGATAAAGCCACAGTCCTGCCAGGCCTTATCGACATCACCCAGCGAAAAGATCCGCGGCGGGGCGATATGCAAACCTTGAGCATGCGCCGTTCTGGCATCGAAAACAGCGGGTAATTCCTGGTATTCAATGTTGACCAAAGCGGCCGCTTTTCGGGCAATAGATTCGGTTTCAGCGATGACCAGCGCGACAGGTTGGCCCTGATACATAGCTATTTGATCGGCCAGCAATACTTCTTCGGCTTCGATATTGCCGATGTTGTTAATCCCTGGAATATCCTGAGCCGATAATATTTGCACAACGCCGGGATAGGCCATTGCGGCACTGGTATCGATGGCTAAAATCTTGCCGTGGGCGATAGTCGATACAACCGGAAAAGCATGGAGAGTCCCTTGCGACAGCGGGATGTCGTCGGTAAAGGTCGATGCACCCTGAGCGTGAAGCTCAATATCGTTAATCTGCATTGAACACCTCTCCTTTAAAAAATTCAGGAAATAGTTTAACAAAATGGGCGTAAAGCAATTGCTGCAACAACAGGCGTTTGTATTGGGCTGAACCGCGAGTATCTGAAATTGGCGCTATTTCGCTCTGGGCAATATCGGCAGCTGTTTTGACGGTTTCCAGGCACACCTTTTGGCCAACTAAATAGGCGCAGGTTTTGGCAAGGTAAAGCGAAAAAGGTGCGACGCCGCCAGCCGACAAATGCGCTTTGGATATTTTTCCAGCCTGTTCCTGAATAAGCGTCGCTGAATTGACTGAGGCAATATCCAGATGCATGCGTTTGCTGACTTTTTCATAGCTAAGCCGGTCAACTTGAGTCGGGATTTCAAACCTGACTTCCAATAAGCGTTCGCCCGGTTTTAAATCGATTTGTTTATAGCCCTGAAAGAAATGCTGTAATGGGACCGTGCGTTTTTGAGAGCCTGACAATAAGATCAATTGGGCATTCAGTGCTAAAAAAAATACCGCCAAATCGCCAATGGGAGAGGCATTCACCAGATTACCGCCCAATGTCGCTCGTTGCCGGACTGGCGCCGAGCAGATCAACTTAAAATCTTCTGCCAGACGAGGAAAACAGGATTGTAGGAATGGCGAGGTTCTGATTTGCTCAACGCTGGTTAGTGCATTAATGATGCAATCAGTGTTTTCCTGGCGAATAAGGGGTTGCAGGGAATCATTTGCTAAAAAATGCAGCGGTTGCGAATACAGCTTTTGAGGTTTTTGCACAAAAAGATCCGTGCCGCCGGCAATGAGCACGGCATTATCAAGCGCCTCGGAAATTTTGCCAGCTGAATATTGGCTTGGTAATGTGCCTGCAATAACTTGAGTACTCCCCCCAACCCTCTCCCGGCGGGAGAGGGAGTAAGGTGTTAAAGTTATTTCATGCACGTTCTTTAACATCTCCGGCACAGTCGCAAAATAAATGGGCAGAATTTGCCAGGCAACTAAATCTTCGATTCTACGTTCGAGCGGCGAAGTCGACAGATCGAATTGCCGGCAAAGGGCTTTGACTGCGCGTTTGATGCCGGCATACCCGGTACAACGGCATAAGTTACCCGCTACCGAATCCAGTGCGGCGCTTTCGTCAGATAATGTGCTGTTAAGAAAAAAGCCAGTCAACGCAATGACCAGTCCGGGCGTGCAAAACCCGCATTGGATGGCACCGTTTTCCACCAAAAGACGCTGAATCGGGTTGAGTTGCTCGCTGTTAAGGCCCTCTATCGTCACCACATGACCACCTGAAATTGTACCTACCGGCAGCAAGCAGGCATTGACTGCCTGATAATGGATACGATCGTTCATGTGTTCGCCCAACAATATCTGGCAAGCGCCGCAATCACCTTCACGGCAGGCTTCTTTGGTGCCGGTCAAACCGCGATTTTGGCGAATGATATCCAGCAAAAGTTCGCACGGAGAAACGTTTTCTTCGACACAATTTCGGTTTAATAAGAATCTGTAGGTCATGGCAATTACACTGTCAGGGAGGTGAATTGAAAGCTTCTGCTATCAAATAAGCCTTGATCGCTTAATTTTAAATTCGGAATCGCCAGCAGCGCCATAAACGACAAGGTCATAAACGGGGCTCTCAGGCCGGAGCCCATTTGCTTGGCAAGTTGATCGAGTTCGGCATAACGTCTGGCAACTGAATCGCCATCCCAATCACTCATAAGTCCGACAATGGGCAATGGCAGTAATTCAACCCCATTGAGGGAGGCTGCGGAAATCCCGCCTTTTGCCGTGATGACGCTGTTGACTGCGCTGCAAATCAAATCAGCATCGGTGCCAACCGCGATAATGTTGTGGGAATCGTGCGCCACACTGGATGCCAATGCACCTTGTTGCAAGCCAAAGCCTTGAATAAAAGCCAATGCCGGTTGGGCCGGCCGATAACGATTGACCACCGTCAATAGCAAAATGTCGCGCTCAGGGTCGGCTACGATTTTTTGCTGCTGTACTTTCGGAATTTGCAAAATTTCTTCGGTGCGCAACTCCCCATCCAGGGCCTTAATGACCCGAATTTTTTGGCCAATAGGCTCAATGTCAAGGTCGCCGGTCTTTATGTTACGGGCATTAAAACAATTGATAGGAGCCGGTTTAACGCCAGGTAACAGACTCTTGTTGTTTTCGGCAACTTTACGTCCCTCTATCCAGGTTCTGAGCGGAGTAAAGTCTTGTAGATTATCGACTTCCACCGCAGCCATGCGGTCGCCGATTCTTAACTGGCCCAGCGGTAAATTGTAATGGACTATCGGATTGATACAGGCGCAACGCAATACGTTGAAAACATCATGGCCTTCAGCGACTGCTCGCGCCACCAATTGATTGATATGACCGGCAAGGAGATCATCAGGATGCTTGTCATCACTGCAGAACATGACTTTATCAGGATGGCTGCTGATTAAAGGATGCAAGGCGTCAAAATTGCGGGCGGCCGACCCTTCGCGAATCAAGATATGCATCCCGGCAGCCAATTTCTCTTCGGCTTCAGCCAGTGTGCTGCATTCATGATCGGTAGTAATGCCTGCTTGCACGTAGCCAATCACGTCCTGTCCGGTTAAACCGGGCGCATGACCATCAATCGGGCAATTAAAGCGCTGAGCTAATTGCAGTTTGGCGATAATATCCGGGGCATTATTCAAGACGCCCGGGTAGTTCATCATTTCTGACAAATAAGTGACCGACTTGTTTGCGAACAGTAATTCCAACTGCTCGCTTTCCAGGCGCGCTCCAGCGGTTTCAAAGGGCGTAGCAGGGACACAAGCGGGAGCGCCGAAAAAAATCGGCATAGGCGTTAGTGCGGCATTTTCGATCATAAATTCGATGCCTTTAAGTCCAAGGACGTTGGCAATCTCGTGGGGGTCGGAAATTGCCGCAACAGTACCGTGTCGACAGGCAATACGAGCAAATTCGACGGGGGTCAGCATCGAGCTTTCGATGTGGACGTGGGCATCAATAAAACCGGGCAACAGAAAAGTTGAAGCCGAATTCGGTTTATCCAGTTCGCTAATACCGGTAATTATGCCGTCATTCCAAGTAATTTCCCCGGGAAAAATACGCCGTTCGTCAACTTGAACAATATAAGCGATAATTCTGCCGGAATTAGCAATCATGGTTATAAAAGAAGATGTTTAGAACTAAAAACCATACATATTATCACCTTATATTTAAGGCTATAGAACTTAATAATAAGTAAGATACTGATTACTATGAACATCCCACTCATAGGTTAGGTTGGTAAGGTTTTAACCCTCGTTCCTGATTTTTAGTCCTGCAGCCCTAAAGCATAAATGGGAAACTAACATCGCGCATTATTGCATTACAAACTTAAGCCCGATCAGCATCAAAATAGATGCCAAAACCGGACGTAAAAATCTTTCGGGAATCTTTGCACTCAAGTGGCTACCTACCCAAATGCCAGGCAAAGAACCGATCAGCAAGCTACCCAATAACACCACGTCCACATTACCTAAACTCAGGTGACCAATTCCGGCAACAGCGGTCAGTGGAATTGCGTGAGCTAAATCAGTACCAACGATTTTTAATGTAGTCATCCTGGGATAGAGAAATAACAATGCAACCGTACCCAGTGCACCCGCGCCCACGGAAGACAGTGTTACCAGCACCCCAAGAACAGCGCCTATGAAGATGGTGGCAGGTACTTGAAAATGCTTGAAGCGTGCGGCATTATCGGAATTACTGTGTTCATCATCAATAGGCTTTTGTTTTGCGGCTTTATTCAATAACACACTACGCACTAATAACGCGCAAGCGGTTAGTACTAAAGCAATACCCAGCGTAAACGTAATTGCTCCAGTAATTTCCTTGCCTACACTCATTAAATGTTTAAGTACATATAAGGTAATCAGGGCAAACGGTATACTCCCCAGCGCCAGCCAACATACAATTTTCCAGTCAACTGAACCATGTTTGCCGTGATGCACCCACACGCCACTGGTTTTGGTGATAGCGGCAAACAAGAGATCGGTACCGACTGCAACAGCCGGTTTAAATCCAAACAGGAACACCAGCAAAGGTGTCATCAGTGAACCGCCACCTACACCAGTAATACCAACTAAGAATCCAACCAGAAAACCCGAGAACGTATATGCCAAATTCATCAAATCTAACCTTATAATCAATGTGTTAAAAAATTGCTGCACTATAACAGCTAAACAATGCCCCTTAGATAAAAAATTGCAGTATGTCTACTCAATTAAATTATATAGGCGGGGCACAAACGATGACGCTAAAGAATCAATTAATCAGCCTTAAGCTTGACTCTTTCACTTGCCAGTGCAATAACCGCCGGATAATTGACTTTACCCGTCGCCATGACTGGAATTGTATCAACAATCAATATCTTCTTTGGCAGGCTGATATGGGCGACTCCTGGCGATGCAGCCACCAGATCATTAATGGTTGCCTGTTTTTGAGTGGTGACTAAAATAACCTGTTCACCTTTTTTGGGATCGGGCAAGCTAATTGCAGCGTGATGAGCATCCGGCCAGGCGTTGGTAGCCAGTTGTTCTATAGCGGTCAGGGAGACCATTTCGCCACTGACCTTGGCGAAACGTTTACTACGTCCGCGAATGCTAATGAAACCTTCATCATCAACATGAACAATATCGCCGGTATCATACCAGCCCTTGCCATAAATTGATTCAGGCGGGACCAGTGTGCCGGGGTTATCGGCCAATAGATAACCCAGCATGATATTAGGGCCACTGACATGCAGTTGTCCTGCATCATTAATGCCTTCGACAGGCTCCAGTTTATGTTCCATACAAGGCATAAAGCGGCCTACAGAACCCGCTTTATAATAGAGAGGAGTGTTAACCGAGACAATCGGTGAAGTTTCGGTAGCCCCATAACCTTCTAAAATACGGATACCGAATTTATCCGCCCAGACCTGACGGGTGTTTTCCTGTAGTTTTTCCGCCCCGGCGACCACATATCGCATAGTATGGAAGTCATAGGCGTGCGCTTTTTTAGCGTAGGCTGCAAAAAAGGTATTGGTGCCAAACATGATAGTGGCATGGATTTCATAAGCAATTTCGGGGATAACGGCATAATGCAGTGGCGTTGGATAAAAGAAAGTTTTCATACCGCTGGTAATCGGTAGTATGGTGCCGACCGTAAAGCCAAAGGAATGGAACATGGGTAAAAAGTTGAGCACGACATCACTGGCATTAAAACTGATGCAGGCTTCCAGTTGTTTAAGATTGCCCACAATGTTGGCATGAGAAAGTACTACCCCTTTGGGTGTGCCTTCCGAACCTGAGGTAAATAAAACCACAGCCGGATTGTCAGGGCTATATTGTTTACGTTTATACCAAAATTCAGCCGTTCTGCATTTTATCAGTGCGGTAAATTTGTCCAGCGCGGAAATATTTTTGGCCAGATCTTCCAGGTACACCAACGCGCACTGTTTGCTTAATTGGTCGGCTTCTTCGATAAAATCTGCCAGTTCTATAAAACGGCGTGAGGTTAACACGGTTTTAACTTGTGCCGTTTGACAAGCAGACAGCATAGCCGCGGAACCAGTAGAAAAATTCAACATGGCGGGAACACGACCATGCAACTGCAAACCCAAAACAGTCATGAGGGTTTTAGTGGAATTGGGCAGAAAAACACCCACGTTTTCGCCGCTTGCAGTAATTTTCTTGAATTCATTGCCGATAACAATGCTGCGCGTTATCAAATCGTTATAGGACAACGGCATACGTTCCAGATCTTCGGCTATCCGGTGACGGCCTCCGTGTACCCTTCGCGCTTCAAGCAGGCTAGTGAAAATGGTTTGCCGGTAAGGACTGGTGACAAACATCATTTTAGTCATAATATCCGCTAAAAGGTGTCCACAATAAGTGCGGCGGGCCTTGCCTCTGAGGTTTTCGGGAGCGGAAATAGTCTCGGGCGGTAAAATTTGAATGGTGATTTTCGGAAAGAAGCGTAAACGGACAATTTTGTGCAGCTTTGAAAAATGCGTATATTGAGCACCCGATATGCGTACCGGCAAAACGGCGGCTTCGGACTTGTCGGCGACCATGCCCGTCCCGTCATAGATTTTCATTAATGAGCCGGTAACCGAAATTCGACCTTCCGGGAAAATAACGGTTTTGGAATCATTTTCCAGATAATGAATTAAATCTTTTAACGATATGGGATGCGTAGGATCCATCGGGAATACCCGCGACAATCTCAAGAAAGGTTTCAACCACCAGCGTTGAGACATTTGCGTACTAATCGCAAAGGTTATGTCGTCGGGCAAAAAAACGCCCAATAATAATGGATCCAGAAATGAGGTGTGGTTGGCTATAATCAAAACCCGTTTTCCGGCTTTGGCGTAGTTGTCCAGACCTGTAATCTCGACCTTATATAGTAAAGTCAGTAGCCAGCGTAAAAATATTTTTAGCATAGATTTGTCCATACGGTTTCTAAATGGGCATTGTATAGGTTATCGATTTGACTATGATTTTGTAAATTCCACTTTCCCAGTGAATAACAGTCAAGTTTTAGCGGTAGTAAGTATAAAGCCAAAACAACGGGTTATTGTGGAATAAAAGCTTGAGAATTGCTGGTATATTTGATTCTGAAAGCCCATTGAGTAGTTCTGACAAGTCGCTAATCCGTCATAACCAAACTAGCCGAACGGTATGAACATGATGTTTTCCAGAATATGTGGTTTTTTCATGCCGAGCCCTTCGACTTCGCTCAGGCGAGCCCCTTCTGCTTCTTCAGGAGAACCTTGTCGATGGGCGGTATATTGAGGTGACAAGCTAAATGGCTTCTACCTAAGCTTTATCGCTCCGCCTTACTGGCGCAATTAATACACATATTTGAATAAGGCAGCGCTTCCAAACGTTCCTTGCTAATTGGCTCACCGCAAACCTGACATATACCGTATTGGCCATTGTCAATTCTGCCAATAGCCTGTTTAATCATTTCTATTTCTGTTCTGGCTGCGTTCCCTAAATAATCCATAACTTCATCATTCTCATTTTGCGTCGCCTGTTCCGCAAAATCCTTTTCTAAAGGCACTTCTGAATGTTTGACATTATTAGTGATCCTGGCCAGTCGGAGATTTAGTTCATCAAGCATTGCGGCTAAATTGTTCCGGACTTCTTCATATTTTTTCATAATACTATTGCTCTCTAATTTTAATGGAGTCACTTTGAGTTGAGTTTTGGCGAAGCATAAACTTGACCGTCTGGTATTTTGTCCCTTCTATCCCCGTACTAAAAAAGGTTACCCAGCTTGCAATACGCCCATTATTACACTTCTGCAACCGTACGATGAGTTGCCCTATCTCCTGAGTCCTTGCCGTCGTTGAAAATGAATCAAATCCTGTGCAATTCGGGAATATTCATTTTTGGATATCCGCCTAGTCGATAGAATCTAAGCACCTGATTTAATGAAATTATTTTCTCGGTAAAAATTTTACAAGTTTAACGGTATTTTCGTCCCGTTTTAAAATTTCCAGAGGATGTCCGTGCAGCTTAATGCCGATTCCTGCTTCGGGAATTGTTTCCATAAACTCAACAATAAGCCCATTAAGCGTCTTTGGTCCTTCCGTTGGTAAAGACCATTGCATAACGCGGTTTAATTCTCTAACTGTAATACTGGCATCAACCAGATAGCTACCGTCACTTTGTTTTCTTACAGTTATATCATCCGTGATCAATTCACCTACTATTTCCTGGAGTAAATCATCCAGGGTAACCAATCCCTGCACATCGCCGTATTCGTCGACAACCAGCCCGATACGTATCTTTTCACTTTTAAATCTGAGCATTTGAACATGCACTGGTGTACTTTCAGGAATGAACGAGGGTTTGGTCAACAGATTGATGATAGATTGCTTGTCAAAATTATCCTGATTGACCAGTACCAGGACTTTTCTTAAATGTAAAAAACCGACTACTCTGTCGATGCTTTTTTTGTACACCGCCATTTGAGTATGAGGACTGGTTTTGATTTGGTTGATGATATCTTCAATGGAATCTTCCAGGTCAATACCGACAATTTCATTACGGGGAGTCATAATGTCTTCAACTGTCGCAGACTCAAGATCCAGTATGCCCAGCAGCATTTTTTGATAACGTGCCGGCATAAAACTTTCGGCTTCGGTAATAATGCTTTTTAATTCTTCTTTATTGAGAGAGTCGTGGCTGCTCTTACTGACATCAACGCCGACCATACGCAATAACAAATTGACAAATATATTGACGAACCAAACGATCGGATAAAATATTTTTAGTAAAGGCGTATATATCCAGGCAGCTGGAAAAGCTAGCAGTTCCGGCTTTAAAGCTGCAAGCGTCTTTGGTGTTACCTCTGAAAAAATAAGCATGACAATAGTTAAAATGCCGGCGGCAATAGCTATGACAGATTCCTCATCTGCAAAGAGTTTTATGGCTATAACAGTAGCTATTGATGATGCGAAATTATTAACAAAATTATTACCCAGTAAAATCAGGCCGAGCAAGCGATCTGGTCTTTGCAACAGTTTATAAGCTTTTATTGCACCAGAATGTTTGAGTTTAACCCGATGTCTTAAACGATATCGATTCAGGGTCATTAAAGACGTTTCTGAACCGGAAAAAAAAGCAGAAAGAATAAGCATGAGGGCAAGTATGCCAAACAGCATACCAAGGGGCATTTCGTTCAAAGAATGATTACTCTGGGGTTGTGAAAACTGTTCTAGTCTCTACGATGAGAATTTTTTGTCAAGTCTCAATGTAACATGTAGGGTAATTTATAGTTGAGAGATGAAGATTGAAAGATTGAAAAAATCCTGATTGTTTCTATTTTTTGTAAATATTATCAATCGCTTACAAAATAATCGCAGGCAATTCCTTAGGTTCTTCCCGCATCTAATTTTATGATGGGTATTCTTTATCCGCCAATTGTGCGAGCTCGTCATATAAGTGTTTGTACGTATTGCATACTCAGTTCAAATATTGCTATTTTGTAATACAGTTTTTCAAGAACTTGATAATCACTCTTTAGGCGTATCCCAGGCCTGCATGATGAGGAGATGCACCATGGCAAAAATTCTCGTTCTTTACTACAGCATGTATGGCCATATAGAAACCATGGTGAATGCAGTTGCTGAAGGTTCGCGTAGGATCGAAGGCTCCGGGATTATTATCAAGCGTGTGCCTGATCGGATGCAGGAAGGCGTGGCGCGAAAAGCCGGCGCCAAGCTTGATCAGGCTACGCCACTTGCGACGGTAGAGGAATTGCCGAAATACGCCGCCATTATCTTTGGCACACCGACACGTTTCGGCAACATGTGCACGCAGATGCGCAATTTTCTAGACCGGACCGGCCGATTATGGTTGAATGGCTGCCTGATTGGCAAAGTGGGCAGCATGTTCACGT
Source organism: uncultured Crenothrix sp. (assembly GCA_964450225.1). Classification (GTDB taxonomy): domain Bacteria; phylum Pseudomonadota; class Gammaproteobacteria; order Methylococcales; family Methylomonadaceae; genus Methylobacter_C. Next base: position 22,109 of record CAYVFT010000011.1, read on the forward strand.
CCACGGCTACGCGGCATGGCGGCCAGGAAGCCACGATCACCTCATTTCACACCACCCTGTTACATCATGGTATGTTCATCGTGGGAGTTTCATATTCCTGTCAGGAGATCAGGAACATCAGTGAAATCACCGATGGATTACCCTATGCCGCCAGCACCCTTGCTGGCGGCATAGACACTCGGCAACCGTCAGAGAATGAATTAAAAATCGCCCGTTTCCAGGAAGCGCGGGTTGCGGAAGTGGCAAAAAAACAATCAGCCTAACGAGCACTTGAATAGGGTCAAGCTACCGATATGAACGGTTTAAAGTCCGTATTTCGCCATCTTAATACGATCAATTACGCATTTTGTTTATGTATTCTTACGGCTGCGCCGGTCTCCGCCGCATTGCCGGAGACCGGTACCGCTCCGCTTAATTACTTTTTACATAGTTTCGGACCGGCCTCAATGCCAACAATGCATTTGGGCTGGGTATTTGTCGCACTTTTGCTTGCAGTTCTTGTCACTGTCGCGTTGCTCCTGGCCGTGGCTATTCTCCATAAACGCCCCGCTATAGATCCTGATCCAATGGGCCGAGAAGATAAAGGGCCATTATGGATTTATATCGGGACCGGTATATCCACCTGTATTTTGTTTACGCTGGCTATTTATTCACTGGTAACACTCAATACCATCTCAAAGCCAACGCATACTCCCGCGCTTACGCTGACTGTCACAGGGTACGGCTGGTGGTGGAAAGTTGAGTATGAATATGATGATCCCACTCGTAATTTTGTTACCGCAAACGAGATTCATATCCCCGTCGGACAGCCCATTCTCGTAAAGCTCAAAAGTGCGGATGTTATCCACGCCTTTTGGGTTCCGATGCTTGCCGGCAAGACACAAATGATTCCGGGCTTGACCAATCAACAATGGCTCGAAGCCGATGCCGAAGGCGTCTATCGAGGACAATGCACACAATATTGTGGGGCCCAGCATGCACATATGGGTTTGGAGGTTGTTGCACAAAGTGCGCCTAAATTCCTGCTTTGGGCAGACACTCAGCGTAGATCAATTGAAACGGCTTTCGTAAACAACATTAAGGATGGTAAGAATCTATTTCTGGAGCGTTGCTCCGGTTGTCATACCATTCGGGGAACCGAGGCCGTGGGTGCCCATGCACCGGATTTGACGCATTTGCAATCACGCCGCCTGATTGCTGCCGGCTTATTGACCAATACCCCTGAGCATCTAGTGAAATGGATTACTCATGCGCAGGAACTCAAACCTGGTGCGCGTATGCCCAGCATGGACTTAACGGCGACAGAGATTTCCGCGCTGTCAGCATTTTTATCGACACTCAACTAGGATACGCCGCTCATGTCAGATGCCGTTGAAAGTTCGCCCGATCACAACCTTACTCGCATTCCCGAGATTGGCAGTGCCCCAATCGGATCGGCTGCCGAAATCCGTCTTGCCGAATTATGGGAATCGGCGCCAGGATGGCGCGGCTGGTTATCGACGGTTGACCATAAAGAAATAGGGCTGCGTTACCTGGTCACTGCTTTTATATTTTTGCTGATGGGTGGCGTCGAAGCGCTGATCATGCGCCTGCAACTCGCACGCCCGGATCAAACCTTGCTGACACCTGAGCAGTATAGCCAGCTCTTCACGATGCACGGTGTGACGATGATTTTTCTGTACTCGCTGCCGGTACTGTCAGGTTTTTCCAATTATTTATGGCCGCTGATGCTCGGTTCGCGGGATATGGCTTTCCCACGTCTTAATGCGCTCTCTTACTGGATATTCCTGTTTGCGGGTATTTTTTTATACGCCAGCTTTCCCTTGGGAGAAGCGCCGAACGCGGGCTGGTTCAATTATGTGCCATTTACAGGACCGGAATACAACACTGGTCCCAACATAGACGTCTACGCGCTCGGCATGGTATTACTGGGGATTTCCACAACCGTAGGGGCTATCAATTTTATTGTTACGCTCTTTCGAATGCGCGCTCCCGGCATGTCCATCGACCGGGTGCCAATTCTCGTTTGGGGAACCTTAACTGCATCAGTCGCAAATATTTTTGCTGTTCCTTCAGTAAGTCTCGCTTTTTTTCTGCTGTGGCTGGACCGTCAAATCGGTACGCATTTCTTCGATGTGGTCAACGGCGGTAAACCCCTGCTTTGGCAACACTTGTTCTGGATGTTCGGACATCCGTGGGTTTATGCGGTCGTGCTTCCCGCCATGGGAATCGTTTCCGATGCGCTGCCTACCTTTTGCCGACGTCCGCTCGTGAGTTACTCGGCAGTTGCACTGTCAACCATGGCGACCATGCTGTTGGGCTTTGGAGTATGGATACATCATATGTTCGCCACCGGTTTGCCGACGCTTGCGCTATCGTTTTTCGGCGCTGCCAGCATGGTAATTTCCATCCCCAGTGCTGTCGCTGTTTTTGCCTGGATAGCCACCATTTGGCTGGGACGGCCGGTTTTTAAAACACCGTTTCTGTTTTTCGCCGGTTTTGTCATCCTTTTTGTTATTGGCGGACTTTCAGGTGTGATGACGGCAGCCGTACCTCTGGATTTTCAGCTTAACGAAACCTACTTCATCGTCGCGCATCTACATTACGTTTTGCTTGGCATCAATGTATTTCCAGTTATTGGCGGAATTTATTACTGGTTTCCCAAATTCTTCGGCCGCATGATGAGTGAAACGCTTGGAAAATGGAGTTTCTGGGTCATGTTCATCGGCTTTAACCTGGGCTTCTTTCCGATGCATCTGGCAGGTCTGCTGGGCATGCCACGTCGAATTTATACTTATGCACCGCACATGGGTTGGAGTACTGTCAACATGGTCACTTCAGTGGGATCATTTATTTTTGCCGCCGGCATTTTGATATTTCTGGTCAACTTCTTCATGAGTCTGAAGCGCGGCGCACCGGCATCCTCGAATCCATGGGATGCGCCGACGCTTGAATGGGCTATGCCATCGCCGCCGCCGGCTTACAATTTTGCGGTCATTCCTTTTGTTGCCAGCCGCCATCCGTTATGGGAGGACCGGCTTGAAGAAGGCGGGGGGCGTTCCAGTCTTGAACAAGGTTATTTGCTGATGGAAGGACGGGAAACGATGGGCACGACGCCGCTCGACGCAAATCCGGACATCATTCTTAAAATGCCGGATGATTCCTATACGCCTTTCTTTCTCGGGCTGTTTAGCGCCTTGGCCTTTACCGGTTTACTGCTGCATTGGCCTGGTTTTACGTTACTGATGGCTTTGGCTTGCAGCCTAACGTTGACGGTATGGCTGTGGCCGCGAAAAGATCTTGTCCAGCGTGTGCCGGACAACATACAGAATATGGGAGATGCACATGGCTGAGTCAATTCAAACGAACCAAGCGCTACCGGTCGGCAGTGAGGGTAAACGGTCCGGCGGCTGGTGGGGCGTAGCGGCATTGATTGTCACTGAAGGTTCCCTGTTCGCCTACCTCTTGTTTAGCTATTTTTATCTGGCGTCGCAAACGGAACAGAACTGGCCCCCTGAAGGCTTGCCCAACTTACTTATGCCCGGCGTAAATACTTTGATATTGCTCACCAGCAGCGTATTCGTTTGGGCGAGCGAGCGTTGTATTCAGCGCAGACTGATACCTTGGAGCCTTGTAGCGATGGCATTGGCGTTCATTCTTGGCGCTTGCTTCGTCGCCATTCAACTTCATGAATGGAATATAAAAACCTACGATATGACAACCAATCTGTATGGTTCGCTGTACTTCACCATTACCGGGTTTCATATGCTTCATGTCATCGTCGGGTTAATCATCCTGATACTGCTGTTGCTTTGGCTTGCTCTCGGTTATTTTGATGACAGACGCTACGCCGCCGTAACCATCGGCGGCCTATACTGGCACTTTGTCGATGTGGTCTGGCTGTTTGTTTTTACAACCTTGTATCTAACACCGTACCTTTACTAGAACAGATTATGAATCTTAACCACACCCCCGATCAGTCTGTTGAAACTCCTGCTCCACATCGAGCCCAACCTGGCACAACACGGTTATGTGTGGGTTTATTCGGCGCGCCGGCCGCCTGGTTAACGCAATTTTCTTTAAGCGAGCCCCTTGCCGCCCACGCCTGCTATCCCAATCAAGCGCCACTGTCTGCCCCGATCTGGGAAGGCTTGCCTGCAATGTTGATAACAATCAGTATTGTATGCCTGGCGGTGGCTCTCCTGTCCGGATTCGTTGCGTGGAACTCATGGCGGCAGTTTGAAAATGAGCCGGCTGGAGAGGAAAAGAGTGTGCTCGAATTGAGCGGAACTCGAAATCGGTTTTTAATAAAATTAAGCCTCATGTCGAGTTTTATCTTCAGCGTTGCGGTTATATTCAACATTTTTGCAGTTTTGCTGGTGTTGCCATGCAGTTCGTGGTTTTAATCATGATGCCATTGAAAATAGTCTTCAAGGGACACTTAAACCGGCCGACAATCAAGGTCCTAACATGCGCCTACGTGGTATTATTAGCCAGCCTTGCCGGAGCGCAAGAGGTCAATCTGACGGATATTAGCAGGGGCGCCTATCTGGCCAAAGCCGGCGACTGCGTGGCCTGCCATACGGCCGGTCCACAATCCCCAAGGTTTGCCGGCGGACTGCCGATCAACTCGCCATTCGGAATCATTTACTCGACGAACATTACGCCGGATCCGGACACTGGTATTGGCCGTTATACATTGGATGATTTTAGCCGCGCCGTTCGCAATGGCATTGCCAAGGATGGCAAGCGTCTGTACCCGGCTATGCCTTATGCGTCTTTCACGGCTATTACGGATGACGATATTCGTGCGCTTTACGCCTATTTCATGAAAGAGGTAAGGCCTGTCAGTTATAAGCCGCCCGAAACAAAGCTGCCTTTCCCTTTCAATATACGCTTGAGCCTGATTTTCTGGGACGCGCTTTTTGCCAAAGACGAGCGCTTTAAGCCAAATACTGAACGGGATGCGCAGTGGAATCGCGGCGCCTACCTTGTCCAGTCTCTCGGCCATTGCGGCGCCTGCCACACGCCCCGCGGCCTCGCCTTCCAGGAAAAGGCCTATACGGAATCGTCGCCGATGTATTTAAGCGGCGCATTGGTGGACAATTGGTATGCGTCAAATCTCAGAGGAGACTCCGCTTCCGGGCTGGGCCGCTGGTCTGAAGCAGACATCGTCGATTTTCTCAAAACAGGTCTTGGCGGGCAAATAGCCGCATTTGGCAGCATGATCGAAGTTATCCAAAACAGTACACAATATTTGCATAAAGACGATCTGAATGCGATTGCTCACTACCTGAAATCCCTTCCAGCGCACGGCGAAAGATCCTCCTATAACCCGGGCGCGTCAGCCGCTACCCTGACCTTGTCGGCATTGGTAACTGGCGAACTTGAGCTCCCCGGCGCTGGACTTTATGAATCTTTTTGCGCGAAATGCCATCAAATAACCGGGGATGGCAAACCGGGAAAATATCCGAAACTCGGCGGTAATTCAATCGTCCTCTCAGATAATCCTACTTCGCTGATTCGATTGCTACTGGAAGGAAGCAAAACCGCGCAAACCAGCATGGGACCGAAACCTCAGGAAATGGCAAGCTTTGCGAAAAAGTTTTCCGACCGGCAGATCGCCGAGGTGCTTAGCTTTATCCGTACTAGCTGGGGCAATGAAGCGACACCGGTGACGACACGTCAGGTGTCATCATTAAGAACTGCACTGCAAAAGAAACAACAGTAATCAGGTTGTGTACAGTTATGACTCCGCATCGCGATTATCCGGCAGAGTTTTTGGACGGAGGAGTACTGCCCAAGTTAATTTTTGGATGTTGAAATTCTTTATGAATCACAATCAATATTCCCATAACACTCATCATCGCACCATGCATCCAGAGGATCAAGCCGCCGACTTGCTGGTCCGTCACAGTACTCATGCCGGTAAATGCCCGTCCGCATAAAGTGTAAATCGGGTAAAGATCATGGGGCGTGAAAAAAATTATTGCTCCGATAAGGATTTGCGGCGGCACCACAACAAGCATCATTGCGATGCGGCAACCGGGAGACCAAAGGGAATGTGAATCCAGAACGACACTCCAAAACAACAGGCCAGTTAAAATCATGCTCCAGTTCATCAGACGATATACGCGCCAGTCGAGCATTGCTATAAAGTGGATAGACGGGAGTAGCCAAAAAACAGTCAAGCACACAAACAATAATACTACGACGACAGGGTGAAGTAATACCTTAATCAGCCATTGCACCGGCTTCCAACCTGAAACCATTTGGATCAATCGATTAGCTGCCTTTGGGAAACCTGCCGACAGCGCATCTTTAGGGCAACTCAGTACAATGAAGAATGGCCCCAGACTATGAAGCACGAGACTTTGGAGTTGATGACCGAAAAATTGATGCACAGCGTAATAGTCGGCCTGGGTTTGGGAAACGATATATATGGATAAAAGACCAGTCCAAAAATATAATTTTTGCCGAAACAACAGTCTGCATTTTAGGGAGCCTCTGATAAACAGTATGGCTATGCCGGCCGTTGCAGTAACAATGGGGCTGGATACCTCCCACGGGACAAGCCAATAGAGCTGGTTCACTTATATATAACTCCAATAGCTGAGTGCAGTCCCAGTCAAAATTCCATCTGGGAAATTGCCTGTCGTTAATCCAGCTCCGAATAAGCTATTCATAGGCGACGGGAAAGCTACTGTAATGATTCCAGCAGACCATGCAAATCAGTTGCTACCGTTTCAATCGCGTCTTCCGGAGTTATCAGAAATCGCGCATGACCTTGCGAATCGAAAACATAAACCGCCGCACTATGACTGAGCTCATCAGCATCCGATTTTCTAGGGCGGAAAGCGGCTCGGTAACGTTTCGCGAGATCTTCTATGTCACTTTCATTACCAGTCAATCCGACCACATGTCCGGCAGCGAATGCCGTCACATAGTTATGCAAAACCTGCAAGGTATCGCGACCGGGATCCAAAGTAACAAATAAAATACGGGGCCGATTCGCGCTATCCTCCAAACGCTGTACGATTTTTGTCAACCGGAACAGTGTGGCTGGGCACTCTTCCTGACAACTGGTAAAACCGAAAAACAACATGACCAGAAAGCCATGATAGGTTGAATCGGTTACCCGTTGCCCAGTGTCAGACATCAGCGAGAAATTCAAGTCCGGCAGATGACCGGTAATTTCATGTAATTGCCACTGTCTTCCTGTATCGCAGCCGTTCAAAACCAATGTCAACGCTGCGTTAAGAAATATTCGGCCAAATTTCAGAGCTTTTGTTCCCAATAATCTATTATGCATTTTAGCTTGCTCAATAAATCAATACACTTACTGAGCGGCTTGCATTACACCAGTTTTGCTTTCAAAAAATTAATAATCTCCGCAAACGGGATTTCTTCATTTTCCTGAGCTGTTCTGCCTTTGTATTCAACCGTGCCGGTATCCAGCCCACGATCGCCAACGATTATGCAATGTGGAATTCCAATCAACTCCATATCGGAAAACATAAAGCCTGCGCGTACTTTTCTATCATCAAACAAGACATCAATGCCTGCTGCCAGCAAGTCTTGATACAATTGCTCTGAAGCTGCTTTCAGCCGTTCGGACTTGTGCATGTTCATGGGGCAGAGCGCGACTTGAAAAGGCGCCAGATTTGCTGGCCAGATAATGCCTTTGTCATCGTGATTCTGTTCGATAGCGGCAGCGACTACACGGGAGATACCAATACCGTAACAGCCCATCAGCATGATTTGATTTTTACCACCTTCATTAATAACGCCGGCTTTCATGGCGGCACTGTATTTAGTGCCCAGCTGGAAGATATGCCCTACTTCAATACCGCGAGCAAGGGTAATTTTGCCTTTACCATCCGGACTAGGGTCACCTTCAACGACTGTGCGAATATCAGCAATGTGGTCAGGAGCAGGTAAATCGCGTTCCCAGTTAACACCTTGATAATGCTTGTCGTCCTCATTAGCGCCACAGACAAAATCTGACATAACGATTACGCTTCGATCGGCAATTATCGGAATAGTTAAGCCTAGTGGACCAATAGAACCTGGTTTGCAGTTACAGGCCTGCTTAATGTCCTCTTCGCTGGCAAATTCGAGCGGAGAAGCAACGCCATCAATTTTTTCTGCCTTGATTTTATTCAACTCATGATCGCCTCTTAATAACAAAGCCACCAGACCATCCTCTTCGCCTTTAACAATCAGTGTTTTAAGACATTGGGTAGAGGAAATGGCTAAAAAGTTACTAACTTCTTCGATGCTGTGTTGATTGGGGGTATCGATCAGCTGTAGGTCGGACGTTGCAAGGCCGCGAGAGCCAGAAGGCATAATAGCTTCGGCTTTTTCAATATTAGCGGCGTAATCGCTGCCGGTCGAGAACGCAATCGCATCTTCACCGGAATCCGCCAACACATGAAATTCGTGCGAAACCGCGCCGCCAATAGAACCGGAATCAGCAATGACAGCACGAAACTTGAGCCCCAGGTGATTAAAAATATTACTGTAAGCCTGATACATGACATTGTAAGTTTCTTGTAACGAGTCTTGATCCAGGTGAAAGGAATAGGCATCTTTCATAATAAATTCGCGCGAACGCATGACACCGAAGCGCGGCCGGATTTCGTCGCGGAATTTGGTTTGTACCTGGTAATAAGTGATAGGCAGTTGTTTATAACTTTTGATCTCGTTACGCGCCAAATCGGTAATGATTTCTTCATGGGTAGGCCCCAGGCAAAAATCACGATCATGACGGTCTTTCAAGCGCGCCAGCTCCGGGCCGTATTGCTCCCAGCGTCCGGTTTCCTGCCAAAGTTCAGCGGGTTGCAACGCGGGCATTAACACTTCCAGTGCGCCGGCTTTTTCCATTTCTTCCCGCGTAATTTTTTCCACCTTGCGTAATACCCGCAATCCCAAAGGCAACCAGCTATAGAGACCTGCGGCCAGTTTGCGGATGAGTCCGGCCCGTATCATCAGTTGATGACTGGCGATTTCAGCGTCGGCGGGCGTTTCTTTTACGGTATTAAGAGGGAATTGAGTCGTGCGCATGATGTGTAAGGAAGATGAAATATAAAATGTCTATTTTACAGCTTTTTAGCTTGTTCCCAAGTCCTGATCCACAGATTGGTAACCTTTCCCGCGTATAGCCACCTTCTGAGTGCTTTTGTTCAAAAAGCATATCCCCAGGATCATTGTACTGGTAAGCGCATATGCTACAAATTTTCACCCCTGTTGACCGTATACTATGCGCCCCGAACCATGCGCACCGGACTCCGAACTGAAATTAAAATACAATTTACCCGCCGATGCCTTCCAGTTAAGGTTGAGTTTAAGCTCTGCACCCGGCTGAATCACTTTCACAAATTTAATAACTTCCATGCATAAAAACGGCTCATCAATGGCAAAAAATAATTTACCGAAATGCTCTGCCCAGGCAATCTGAACCACACCCGGCAATATCGGATAACTGGAAAAATGGTCAGGGAAATAAATCAACTTTTCAGGGATGTTGAGTTTCAGTTCAACAGTATGGACAGTCTTTTCAACATCCAGTACATATGGAAATTTTCGACTATCCATATCCAGTAATTGTCTAAGAACCGGCTGGTCGATTTTACCCTCGGAAGTCAACAGCATTCGTTCTAAAAATAACCATTTTCTGGGCAAAACCACAGCATCAAAGTACTGGTAAAGCGCGTTACGAAGTTGTTTGATTAATGGTTTTCTACCAAGGTTTTTTAGTGATCGAAAGCCGTCCTCTGTCAAAACGACAACCGCGCCGACAACATCCCTGTGGTTTGTCAACATCAGGGTAAAAGCCTCCGCCACTCCTGGCATAGCCATTAAGCATTGTTCCATCTCCGTCAAGGACAGGCGTTTTTCTTCAATTTTGACAATTCTGTCCATTCTTCCGTGCAGGATAAATCGGCCATCATCTTGTAAGCTGATTTGATCGTCTAATTTAAATCCCCCCTGCACCCCTTTTCCAAAGGGGGGTAAGGTAAAAAAGGCCGGCGTTATTCCCCCCCTTGAAGAGAACAAGGGAAGCGGCGTTACCCCCCCATTTGAAAAAGGGGGGCAAGGGGGGATTTGCAAGTAAGGTGAATGTAACTCCCAACCATCATCAGTTTGGGTTAGCACCATGCCTTCAAATAATGTCCAGGGCGTTAAGGGATCATTGCCCTGCACTCTCCAGCCAATCCCGCCGCTCTCAGTACTACCGTAGATTTCTATAACCGGCTGCCCGCTAGACGCTAAAATATGTTGCGCAACTTCATGTTGTAAGGCGCCACCGGAGCTGAAAACTGCGCATAAACTTGCAATGCCTTCCCAGGGAGAACCGCAATCCAGTCGCTTTAAATGCGCGGGGCTGGCAATCCAATAAGCGGCAGCATCCTGAGCTCCCTTCACAAGAGTTTCAGGATTTATATAACAAGAACTATGAAAGCATCGCCCAGTCGATAACGGCCATAAAACCCGAAACAATAGGCCATAGATATGCTGATGACTGACTGTTGCCAAAGCCGCCGCATGGCCCAGCTGTTTGCCCCACTGTCTTTCCAGTGCTTCGATTTCCAGCTGAAATTGTATCAGTCGCTTGGTAACCGGCTTGGGCTGTCCGGTAGAGCCGGAAGTAAACATGGTCAGTTTGGTTTCTGCGGGATCCAGCGGCAATAACGGCAAGCCGGAACATGTTGTTGATTCCAGGCAATAATCAAACGTCCTGGCGGCATCCCAATCACCTATTAACTGACACTCCAGATGCTGAAGTTGTAACGCGGTACCGGGCCGATTATTGCCAGGTATCCAGACTTCCTTGCCAGCGTGAAACAGAGCAAACAGCATAACTGCTAAGGGATAGGCATCTTCAGTAAATAAAGCATAGCGCTGATCCGATTGCGATTTTAATCTTTTTACCCAATACCGGACTGCCCCATAAAATTGACCGGCATGATAAAAATGTCCGGCATGATAAGCAATCGGTGAAGTAACCGGTCTTTTTGCCGTTAAACAATGAGACAGCGGAATTAGCTCACCGGACATGTTTCTGGGTTTTCATCCTGACTATATATTCCCCGCCCAATAAAACTCCCATCAAGAGATAAGCTATCAAACCGTTATACAAACTCCATACCTCAAAACTGCTCCAAACAGCCGTTGCCAAAGCTATCATTCCGTTGACAATAAAAAAACCGCACCAGACTTGAGTAACGCGTCGCGTATAAATAATGCCTTCAGGTGGTAAATCAGGGTGCTGCAATCGAGCCAAGCGTTCAATCAGACTGGGGGGCGACAGTAAACTCCATGAAAAAATGACCAGCATCATGCCATTAACCAAAGCAGGATAAAACCGTAAACTAACAAGATTATTACTCCAAATGACAAAGCCGCAATACATCATACCGGCTATTAGCAACGGCCTGCTCCAATGATTATCAGAATAACTAATGGCCAGTTTGATAAGCAGCAGCGCTATCAAAATGCCTGCAATTATCCAGGGTTCAAAATAATTGACGCCAAAATAAACGGCCAAAGGATAAAGCAAGGTTAATATTGCAGTAACTCCATTTATAAATATACGCATATCAAATATTCAGCATCTTAATAAACCGACTAGGCAATGTCACTGATGGTGCGAGTGGTCTTAACATCTTCAAGCGCACTACTGTTTGTAGACTTCTCTCTGATGAGTAAAATAATCCTGTAAAAACTGATTAAGGCGACGCACAGCAATTGCTTTAGGTTCAATTTTCGTAAACTCATCCAGCACAATATCATCACCAACATGCATGACTAAATGAAAGCGCCGGGAAGGGATTTGATACCACCGCTCTGCTTTTGTTAAGGTACTGGGATAACAGGACAAGGTGACAGGCGTTACAATCTTGTTGGCCTGTAACGCTATTGTAGCGCCGCCCCGCTGAAAGCGACACGGTTTACCCGGTATTGATCGTGTTCCTTCCGGAAAAATAATCATGGTACCACCTGATTTTAACCACTGAACACATTCGCTTATCATTTTTTCTGGATCGCCATTACTGATGTAACCAGCGTTTAGAATAGGCCCCCGCATAAAGGGATTATGCCATAGCTGTTCTTTTACAATACAGTTTGCCTGTTTAACCCGGCTAATTAAAAAAACAATGTCCACCAGAGTCGGGTGATTGGCTATTATCAGCTGCCCTGGGCGATTAAGCTTTTCCAACCCCACTATTTCGTAAGTCATTACCCCCATTCTATGCATCAGCCCTATAAAAAAATAAAAACTGTAATGCACCACTTTTTGTCCTCGACTGATCCGTTGCAAACGATCACATGGCAAAATAGTTAATATGGGAAAAACCAGCACCCACAATAGCAAGCCGCCTAAACCGAAACTGAAAAAACAAAATCCGGTTGCAAACAATCGCCAAACATAGCTTATCGTTTTTGCCATTGCCAGCTATGCCCTCCGAACTCTTAAAATCAATGCTCTAACTTACCAGGAAAAATAATGATACGATAACAAGACAAAGTGACTTTTATTATAAAAGATCACCCGCTGGCAAGCCGTAAAACTGCACACGCTTTTTGTTGCGGATGTTGAATAAAGCTATAATCATTGATTTTCCGTTGTGTGACTGGTCAAAGAATTTTCATCTAAACCGAATAATATAGAAGGAATCGATTATGCAACATAAACCAGCAAAAACCAGTGCAAAAATCCACGACCTTATTCAAACGCGTTGGAGTCCTCGAGCCATAAACCCTGACCAAGACATAAGCACTGAGGACTTAACCTCGCTTCTGGAAGCAGCGCGTTGGGCTCCCTCCTGTTTTAATGACCAGCCGTGGCGCTATATAGTTTGCGTTAAATCCAAAGATGAAACCAGCTGGCAACATGCACTAACCTGTCTGACAGAAAAGAATCAAAAGTGGGCTAAAAATGCGCCCGTATTAATGCTTTCCATCGCTATGGAAAATTTCAACCACAACGGTAAGCCCAATCGCTGGGCGATGTATGACACTGGAGCCGCCAGTGTCAGCCTGTGTTTTCAAGCAACTGCACTGGGCATGGTGGTACACCAAATGGGTGGCTTTGATGCAGAAAAAGCGCGTGAGCTTTTTAAACTTTCCGCCGACTGTACCCCCATGTCGATGATGGCAGTCGGCTATCAGGCAGAGGTTGATATACTTGACGATGATTTTAAAGAGGCCGAATTAGCCGAGCGCACTCGCGCATCATTAGATCAACGATTTTATTTTGGGCAATGGGGCACAGGAATGGAATAATGAACATTGTAGAGCTTAATTCTACTTTGTCAGATTGCAGATTAAATCTAATAAAGTAGAATTATGCTTCAACTTTTTTTCTTCGAGACAAAATAAAACCTGTCAAACCGACACCTAACAATGCAAGTACTGTCGGTTCAGGAATCTGGGCACGATCTGACGCGGGTTCAGGCACCGAAAATTCCGCAATTTCTCTCTCGAGTTTTTCTATAATTTTATCCTTAAAACGGGCAAATTTCGCTGCGGGGATAATAAATGAATCCGTTCCACCTTTGATTTTATTTTCATAAAAACTCTTTACGCCTTTTTCTCCAAGAACAGGCAAGCCATTAATCGCATCAACCCCCTTTGCCAGCGCTGCATCTCTGGCTTGCGCAGTGTTTTTTCCATCATTTCGACGACTATCGCCTGATATATCAATGATCTGACGGGATGATTCAAAGCCATTATCATTTCCGCCAGTTTCAGTGCCAAACTTAGGAGTAACTTTCGAAATGGCGTTTCCAGGTGCACTCTTTCCACCTTTAAAAGAGCGTTTAGTTGCTTTAATGAGCGCCGCAAATTCATTGGAACTGGCTGCGTCAACAATATTAAACCATTCGACTTTTTTGGCTTGTTGGCGAGCGCCAGACCATTCGTAATAGCTAACAGCAATGCCGCCAATTGCCGAGATCGCCTGTTGAATACGGGGATCTTGAAAGGCTGCAACATAACCGTTCTTTTGTAAACGATACTCTCTACTGCTAATGCTTCCAGAAACATCAGTCAGCAGTGCAAGTTCAAGACCAACAGGAATAGCAGAAGCTGTGAAAGGTGCAAAAGCACCAACACAGGCAATTATATAGGGAGTTAATTTTTTCATATTTGGACCTCGTTAACATTTGGAAGTTAAGCAACCGTGGAACATAAAGCCTGAGATCAAGTCTAGTCCAAGATTTCCAAAATCCCATTTTCACTTCCAGCAAGGCCATTTTTTCTCGACCATTGAAGAAATCGACCGGTTTTTGAGTTTTTAAACCCAGTATAGGGCCTTAAAAGCCGCAATTCCGGCCCGTCATCAATGCTAACTTATAGTCTATACTTGCATTCAATCAATTCTGATAGCAGACCATTCCTAGAAATTACCATCGAGCTTACATCGCAGCAAGGCTGAGCAATTCGCTAATAACCTGTTGAAAAGAATACACGCCAATGCCGCGAGAATAACTATTTTAAGAATTTTCCGAATGCGACAGTTAAGGAGACTAGTATGTACTGTAAAACATTCAACTGTTTGGGATTTACCTTGGTTGAGCTAATGATTACCGTTGCAATTGTAGGCATTGTTGCATCTATAGGTGTTCCGAGCTTCCAGGAGATGTTACACCAGAACAGTGCCAGCAGTCTTGCAAACGAACTTGCCACATCACTTAACTTGGCACGTTCCGAGGCAATAAAACGAGGGGCAAAGGTATCTGTTTGCAAATCCGGGAATGTCACAGCTTCTAGTCCGACTTGTTCATCAACAGCGAGTTGGCAAGATGGATGGCTGATTTTTGTCGACAAAGACACTGCTGGCACATTTGATGTCAGTGATACCCGACTAAGAGTCGGGCAACCTTCAAACAGCAATGCAGTTATCAGTACAGACAACACCTTTACCAATTATGTAAGTTACCTTTCTTCCGGAATGAGCAAGGGTAGTGGTTTACCGAATGGAAGCCTGGATATTTGTGTGAATGGCGTACAGCGGTCAATCATAATAAATACCACTGGCCGCAATCGTATATCCAAGGGGACATGTTGATGCCCAAGCATATTTTAAAAAGCCAACAAAATGGCAGCAGCTTAATTGAGGTATTGGTAACCATGATCATAGTGTCATTAGGCCTGCTGGGCCAGGCTGGATTAATCGCACTGTCATCTAAAGCCAATCACTCGGCACTCATGCGCAGCCAGGCTACGTTATTAGCTTACGACATTCTTGAACGACTACGTTTGAATCGTGCCTTGGCCGTCGCAGGAGGGTTCAATGTCAATTATGCAGCCAGTGGAAGCGATCCCAGCGACAGCATAACAGGAACAGCAATTCAAAACCTTGAATTAAGAGATTGGAAAACCAATATTGAGCAAGCCCTTTCTTCTGGTGATGGACAAGTTAGTGTTGATGGTAATGGCAATGTCACTATCAATATCCGCTGGAGCGAAGTTGCCAAAGCCGCCGCCAACGACGGCAGCATTACTCCGACCGAATTTATCACTCAGAGCGTTATATGAATATGATTCCACGCTCTACTCGTTTCAGGCCCATGCAGAGAAAAATGCACGGGGTAACGTTAATTGAAATGATGATTTCCTTAACCATAGGTTTATTAATCATTGCAGGAATTGGTTATGCCTATCTTGGTAGTAGACAGGGCTTTCGTAGTCAAGACGCTTTATCGCGCATGCAGGAAGGCGCACGTACAGCCTTTGAGATCATGGACAAGGATATTCGCATGGCTGGTTTCACAGGTTGCCCACGCAATACAGCGGCATCCGGGGACATCAATATCCTGAGTTCCGCCAGCGACTGGGATAAAAACCTGTTCGTCAAGCCATTGATTGGCTATGAAAAAGCAAGCGAGGCATGGAGTGCTTTTCCTGCTGGTGTAACCGGCGTGGCCGGAAAAGTATTGCGAGGCGATGCACTTACTGTCCTGCGTGCCGATAACAGTCAGGAATTTATTGTGTTCTCACATGATACAGGAGCTTCTCAGATCACCTTGACTGCTAACCATGACCTCAAGCAAGGTGAAATTCTGATTGTTGCCAAGGGCGACTGCTCACGTACTGCAATATTCCAGAAAACCAACAGCGGTAATAACAATCTTGTGCAACATACTGCTGCCGGATCTGCCGGTGCGTGCGGCACTTCCGGGAATAAATGTGCGGGATTAGGTAGCCCTTGCGTAGAGGACCCAACCAACATCGACCCACCCGGTGAATGTCCGACGGGAACTCCTTATGAATTCCCCCTGGGTTCGCGCATATACCGCTTGAGTGCAATCACCTACTATATTCACACTAATGACGAAGGTGAACCGGCCCTCTACAGGCAGGTACTGGGAACAGAAACTGGAAGCCCCAAAAATAAAGCCGAGGAGTTAATTGAAGGCGTCCAGGACATGCAACTGCTCTATAGCGAAGATACCAGTCCTGACAATGTAATTGATAAAGTTGATGTTTATCGCACAGCCAACAACGTCGCAGATTGGTCAAAAGTGGTAGGCATACGCATCAGCCTGTTAATGGTTTCCCGTCAAGATGAACAGGGCATCACCACCGAGCCTCAAAAATACGCATTGGATATGAATGGTGACGACGATGTAGCTGATACTGGCGAAACCGTGACCCCTGCCGACCATCTATTACGCAAAGTATTTACCACCACCATTGCAGTTAAAAACCGGCTATGAAAACAGCTAACATCAGTCATGAGATCAATATCATAATCTTCAGGGGCATGGTTAAACGCGCCTTCACCATTGACCCAATGGATTTAGCAGTTAATTCAAAATCATTCAGACATAAACCACAAAAAACACTAAAACAACAAGGCGCCACTCTTTTTACTGCACTCATTTTTTTAATCATGCTGTCGTTATTGGGCGTCAATGCGGCGCAAATGAGTACCCTGGAAGAACGCATGTCAGGTAATACACGTAGCCGCGACCTGGCTTTTCAGGCTGCCGAAGCCGCGCTTGAACATGTGAAAAATAATCTCGCAACTGGCGAAAACATTCGTTCATTGATCCCGGCACCGGCAGACAACATTACCGGCACCATCACGGCAGCGGGGCTACGAGCGATCAATGTGTGCCTGCCCAACAGTGCCGATTACTGGAACGGCAGTGGCACCCTGGACTGTAACGATAACCCTCAGCGATATGTCTGGACAAATACTACCGCTCGCACACCTGCGCATACCCTTAACCAGGTAGCATCGCAACCCATGTATGTTGTTGAAAGACTCTCCAATGACGGTACCACAGAAAAATATAGAGCCACGGCACGCGGTGTCGGTGGTGACAGTGACGCCATCGTCATCCTTCAAGCAATGTTTAGTTATGCACCCTAACAGAAACACATTCACAAAGTGTAGGTGAAAGATGATTACCTTAGCGAAAACCGTCAATAAATGGCGCTTGCTACCCTTGTTTTCTGGTATAGCCATTGTTCTGGCAAGCATGAGAGCATCTGCCACACCACTTAGTTTGTCCGACGTTCCACTGTTTTTGACTACTAATGTGTCGCCTAATTTGCTTTTAACTATCGACGACTCTTTTAGTATGATGCGAGGGTATGCACCAGAGTCAGTAGATAATTCTCTTGCAATTCTGGAAGGCCCCCGATTTAAATCCGCGTATTACAATGGCATATATTACAACCCAAATCTTGTCTATACCATCCCGACCCGCAGTGATGGAACAAGTTACAGCACAAGTTTTGCCGCGGCTTACATTAATGGCTTCGACACCAGCAAAGGAAGTGTCGATCTAAGTAGTGGTTATAAGGTTATCGCTCAATCCATGCCTAATCACGCTTTGAGTAGTTGCACAACCTTCATCGCCGCAAATAACAACAACTACTCAAATTGTCTTCTTGCAAAAAATCCTGGGACCACCACAACAAATTCTTATTCTTTTAATAACTGCAGCGTGGTTTTCAACCAACGATCAGGTAATGATAGTCTGGATACATCTGGATGCGGTTCACCCTTTTCCGGAGCCAGCACACCAGCTGTGGGCACATCTATTGTTGTTACGGGTACAGCTGACCGTAACGGCACTTATCACGTTGCTAGTGTTGATAGCGGCACTAGCGTCAGAATCACAGAGACTTTAGGTAGCGACGTTACCCGGAATCCTACACTCTCTTGGTCTGTTGTCACTTCATCAGGTACAACAACGAATGCAGTTCCAGCCTACTATTATCTCTACTACACACAAAAATCGGGTGCAACCCAACCCGCTGGATGTAACAACAATAAAGAAACTGATGCCTGTTATATCAAAATAGTAGTTGGCTCGACAGACGATATTGCAGCAGGAAACTCAGCTAACCAAAAGCAGAATTTTGCCAACTGGTACTCTTTTTATCGCACCAGAGCATTATCAGTGATGTCCGGCGCTATAACCGCTGTTAATGGTCTTGCCAATGATTCAGTACGCTTGGGCTGGCAGACAATTAACCAATGTACATCCTTTGGTACAAGCTGCCAAGGATATGACAACATCAACCGTGAAAATCGGATCAGAACGCTTAGCGCAGCACATAAGACAAATCTATACAACTGGCTACAACGCTTTGAACTGAATGGCTCAACCCCCTTACGCAGCGCCATGCAAAAAGCAGGGGACTATTTTAAAACAAGTGGCTTAAATAGCCCATACGCTAAAGAACCCTACGTAACCCTTGGAACCGAGCTTTCATGCCGGAGAAATTATCACGTACTATTTACCGATGGCCTTTGGAATAGCAGCTATTCCAATTCAAGCATTCCAGACAATCCAGACTCTTCGGGCACTACATCTCTTCCCGACGGAAACAGCTACACCCCGCAAGCTCCCTATAAAGATGTAAGTTTGACTACCGGTCTAAGCTCAACTTATACCAACAGCGACAGTCTAGCCGACATCGCCTTTTATTATTGGGCGACAGATTTGCGGAATGCAACAACTGGAGCGCTCAATAACAACATTACACCGTATTCTGTAGATCAAACAGGAACTGCGGCCGAACAATACTGGAACCCGAAAAATGACCCTGCAACCTGGCAACACATGGTTAACTATACCATTGGCCTGGGCTTGTCCAATTCACTCATCGCTGCTTGTAACTACGATCAGGGCAGCAGCCCGGTAGTAGCCGACCCAAACAATCCGACCCCAGGCTGTCCTGTATGGGGTGGCAGCACTTATGCAGGAGACTATACAGGGCTCAAAGCCGGAACGAAGAACTGGCCTAAAATCAATGGGAGCATTGGCACTAACTATGGTCATGAACCGGATGGACACGTTTACGATCTATGGCATGCTGCAATAAACAGCCGCGGTAAGTTTTTTAGTGCGGAGAATCCCATCAGTCTTAACAATGCATTTCAAAGTATTTTTTCAACCATCGTTTCAACCAACTCTTCTTCCGCCGCTGCTGCAGCCAACTCCACCAGCATCCAAACAGGAACAGTGCTTTATCAAGCTCAATTCAACAGCCGAGACTGGAGTGGCCATCTATACAACTTTACCGTGAGCAGCGACGGCACGGTTCATGACCTAAACAATGATGGAAAACTCGATGGCAATGACGCCAACTGGGATGCAGCCACTTTAATACCGGGCTATACATCAATACCGGGCAGAAATATCAGAACCTATAATGGCGCGGCAGGCGCTGAATTTATCTGGTCTAATCTATCAGGATCACAGCAAACGGCGTTGAAAACCAACGCTGTTGGCGTAGTGGGTAGCGACACAATGGGGCAAGATCGCCTGAATTGGTTGCGAGGAGATACCAGTAAAGAAGTACGAAACAGTGGAGGTATTTTCCGCAATCGAACCGTCACAGTGCTAGGAGACATTATCAACTCAGACCCGATGTTCTCTTATACCGAAGATTATGGTTACTCGTCTTTACCGGCAACTGCATCGGAACGATCAACTTATGCGACTTTTGTGTCAGGAAAGAACTCTCGCCCGCCCATGGTTTATGATGGTGCCAATGACGGTATGCTGCATGGATTCCGCGCTGACACTGGTAATGCCAACTCAGGGAAAGAATTGTTTGCTTATGTACCGGCAGCGGTTTATGGAAATTTAAGCAGCCTGACAGAAACCGATTATTCGCATAAATATTTTGTTGATGGCTCCCCCAGTATTGCTGATGCGTACTTATCTGGCTGGAAAACCGTATTAGTTGGCGGCTTGGGCAAGGGAGGCAAAGCTATTTATGCGCTGGATATATCTAATCCCGGCGCATTTACCGATAGCCACGTGCTTTGGGAGTATTCCGGTTCTACGGCTCCTGCTACAGACGGATCAGGCATTACGGACGCTAATGGCATGGGATTGACTTACAGTCAGCCGCAGATTGCACGTCTACACGACGGCTCATGGGCGGCTATTTTCGGTAACGGCTACAATAGTCAATCAGAACGGGCGTTTCTTTATATTGTCGATCTAAGCTCCGGCATACTGATCAAGAAAATCGCCACCAATACCGCCACCAGCAACGGTTTGTCGACTCCCAGGCTATACGATAGCGATAATGACAAGATTATTGATTTTGTCTATGCCGGTGATTTGCAAGGCAACTTGTGGAAGTTCGACCTAAGTAGCAGCACTTCAGCAAGCTGGGGGCTCGGTAATGGCGGTAACCCAATGTTCATCGCACAAAACAGCAGCAGCCAAATTCAGTCTATCACTTCACAGCCCACTATTGGGGGGCATTCAACCGGCGGAGTTTTGGTTTACTTCGGTACAGGCAGTTACCTGACCAATGCCGATGTAACAGATACCACAGTCCAAAGCTTTTATGCGATATGGGACAAGCCTTTAGCGTCAGGAACAGTTGCACGCAGCAGTTTGGTTCAACAAACTATAATTGAAGAAATAGCAAGTGGCACGACAAAAACTCTTGCTGGCTGTACCGATGACCCAGCAATTACAGGGAATGAATGTGTGGTAACTTATAATTATGATCTACGTGCCACATCAAAAAATACGGTGGATTATAGTAGCAAATACGGCTGGTATATGGATTTGCTGCCGCTTAGCGGAGTTGCTGCTGGGGAAAGGGTTGTTTCCAAGCCGTTATTAAAGCATGACCGGGTCATCTTCATTAGTATCATTCCGTCTGATGACCCTTGTATACCAGGTGGTAACAGTTGGCTAATGGAAATGGATGCGAGTACAGGTGGTGCAACCTCTATTTCGTCTTTTGATTTTAATAATGATGACAAATTCGACGATAAAGACAAATTACCAAGTAATAAC
This sequence comes from uncultured Crenothrix sp., assembly GCA_964450225.1. Lineage (GTDB taxonomy): Bacteria > Pseudomonadota > Gammaproteobacteria > Methylococcales > Methylomonadaceae > Methylobacter_C. The sequence continues at coordinate 43,411 of CAYVFT010000011.1, forward strand.
ACCGCTTCCGGCGTGAAATCAAAAGTCGGAATGGTAAAAGAACCTGTCTGGCTTGATAAGGAAGGGACTGGGACTGCTATAAAAGAAATGTCGGGCACCACCAGTAATATCATGTCCTTAAAAAACAAAGGAAGTACCGTAACTACTGGTAAGGTTGATCGACTTTACTGGTTACAAATTCAATAGCAATACAATCTTTTTTCTGGAACTAACCATGACAAGTAAAAATAAAGTCGACGGATTTACCTTAATTGAACTGATGATTGCAGTTGCGATAGTGGGTATTTTAGCCTCTATCGCATTACCCTCATATTCAAGTTATATCAACCAGGCCAATCGTTCGGATGCCAAGTCAGCACTGCTGGAAAACGTACAATTTCTGGAAAGAAATTACACTGAGAATAATAAGTATCATCTGAATTCAGCGGGCGTAGCTATTACCTTGCCCGCGACTAGATCGCCAAAATCTGGAACGGCCTTATACAATATAGGTGTCTCAAACTTCACTGCCACAACTTACACCTTAACGGCTACCCCTGTTGCAGGGGGCCGGATGGCAAGTGATGAATGTGGTGCGCTTTCAATAAATCAATTAGGACAAAAAAACGTATCTGGAAGCATGGATGCTGACACCTGTTGGAGAAAATAGCGTTATAAAGTACAAATACTTTAACCATCGACTGTTATTTTCAATTGCCTACAGCACGACAACGAATTGACGCAGGAAACCAGGAAATAGAGCCAGACTTGATTTCATTTGTTCTTATGAGTGTTTTTACGCATCAGCCTAGAACATACTCCGATCATCAGGAACAGAGGCCCGTCTGATTTTGTATTTAATACTGATATGTCGATTACATAATTATTTTTACACGAACGTTATTCCGGCATGGATTGCCGGAATCCAGGCTTCATGGACGGATAAAACTTACCATCCATGTTACTGGATACCCGCTTCCCGGCGTGTATTACGAACTTGCGCATAAATCTGACAAAGTAGAATTAAAGCTTTGCAGATCAATAAATACGCCAAAACATCCATTCCGCAAGCATTTTTTTGCAGCACTGGTACTGTAATAGCATCTTTTCCGTAGCAGTCAGGAGTCTTTTTATGCCAGTGATTTATAAGTCATATCAAAATGAGATTTGCTGGGATTCAGTCAGCCAGAGCAAAAAAATGTAAAGTGTGCTTAGCTTTCTTAAGCTGGCGTTTAAAGACTTTGCCTATCCAGTGTATTTGTTTGTCTCCTACGCAACAGGGCAATTTCACGGACACTCAGATGTCGACATTCTCATTATCTCTCCCGACGCTCAATCAAAAAAAGCCTATCGCCAAGCCTGTAACAAAATGGCTGAGT
>CAYVFT010000012.1:0-43930 GCA_964450225.1 uncultured Crenothrix sp.
AATAGCCATCATTTTCCTTTTGTTACGCATACACCACACCATCAATCAAACAATAAAAAATCGACATATTATTATTTTCAACAATCAAACAGAAGCAGGCTGTAAGCCTGTTTGGAATTATGGTCTAACATCATTTAGTATATTCAAAACGCTGAAACCGTTCTCACTACCGGCTCCATGTAAATAGGCGACAAGTGCCAGCGCACCATTTCCGGCACCTGAAAATTGGTGGCTGCGAAACCCCTTAACTACGCCACGGGTTGTGTTCGTATCCTGTTTGCCCAGATCATAGAACGACCTTAACCATACCTCTACATTTGCCTTGTCCGTGTCGTTCATTGACTCAAGAACGGTTTGTGGATTTTTGCCATTTTCGCAAATGTTCATATAAGCATCAGCTAGCACTGTCTCCAAAGATTCACCGGTGACTTTCGCGTCCGCGAAAATATCAACTTCGTCGACCTGCTCTTCAGGTTCTTCGTCCTGTTCGCGTTGTTCTTTACGCACGGTAGGTTTTTTTTCTTGTTTGGGTTCCTTGGTTTTTTTGCTTGGCTTAACTTCTTCCTTAACTGCTGCCACCTTATCACGGGCGTTTTCTTTACCGCGTGTCATTTTAAGGTCGTCAACAAGCGCTTTCGCTTTCTCTGGGTTATGTTTCTCAATAGTTTTTACGGCGGTGATTATCTCAACGTCCGCGCTAACGTTTTCGTTTACAAGACGTTTTGCCTGTTCAGGCAGGTTCAGCAAAGAAAGCATCTTAGAAAGCCACGGACGGCTTTTTTGGTGCTTCTCAAGAACAGCCTCGACACTGCCTAATCGGTCAAGATCACGTTGAATCTTCAAGGCCTCCTCGATTTGCGTCAAGTTCTTGCGGTGAATGTTCTCGGCAAGTTGCGCGTCTTCCGCTTCCTCATCAGTCATATCCCGGATGATTGCCGGAATTGAGTCAAGTCCGGCCAGTACCGACGCACGGTATCGCCGTTCACCCGCAACAAGAATATAGCCGGTACTGCTTTGACGGATAACAATAGGTTGCAGAACGCCGTGGGCTTTAATACTGTTAGCCAGGTCTGAAAGAGGGTTTTCCTCGTCCTCGAATTCCACACGAATTTGGATTTTCACCTCTATCATATCGAGCGGAATCAATGAATATTGTGCGTCAGGTTCCGCAAACAGAGCATCAATACCAGCCCCTAATATGTTGGCGGTTTCTGTAAAAGGATTTTCGGTAGTTTTAGCGGCCATAAAGAGGTTTCCTTGCGCTTATTAGGTTTGTTGGTAAGGTCATTGTGGAATCCTGCTTAATATGGATTCACATGCTGCCCGCCATTCACGGGCGGCTTTTAAATGACTTTCACCTTGAGTTTTTACCCATACCGGAATGCGTCGAGCGACCGCCTTACGAACAGCCGCGCGTTCTGGCAAGATTTCCGGCAAGATGGCCGTAGCATAGCGTTCGCGCAGGAAAGCTAATGCCTTACTCTCATCGATGCTACGATTGTTTGTTTTCATGGGCAGTATGCCAATATGCTTTAAGCGCGGATTAAGCCCTTGTGTACGGACAACATGGAGGGTCTGAACTAAATCTGCAAGCCCGGCAAGTTCGTACAAGCCCACATTAATAGGTGTTACCACATAATCACTCGCCGCGAGTGCGGCCATAAGGCGAACACCCAACAAAGGGGGCGTATCAATTAGGCAAAGGTCAAAGTCTTGAGCAAACCGGCGCAAGGCGTGAGCAGGACGACGGATAACCTGATTTTCTGCCTTGTCGATGGATAACAGGCCGTTATCAGCGCGAATAATAGCGAGTTTGTCTGTGATCGTTTCCGGCAGTGTGTCGTCCGGTTCCTCGTCAAACAGCTTGGATGCAACAAGACCGGGGACGGCGCCTTTGGTGGCAGTAAATGTCAATGACAGGCTACCTTGCTTGTCCATATCGACGAGTAAAACACGCAAGCCAGCTTCCAATGCGGCATAGGCAAGATGCACAGTTAGCGTACTTTTGCCTACCCCCCCTTTTTGATTGGCTATCGTTAAAATTTTCATTACTCATTTCCTTTCTGATTTCGTTACGTTTACTTAAAAAATGTTCTTATTATTATGTTAGCTATACTATTGGATACGGCTGCCATTGTCAAGCGTTATGGCTTGTCATTTATGTAAAAGATACAGCTCTTTCATTCTTTGCAAGAAGTGCCGCGTCAGCGGCACTAATAAATTAAGGTTTACCTCGTAACTCACGGGGTCACAGGTAATTAAGCCGCAATCTTAATAAGTTTGATTTCGGCCAGTGGGCAAGGTGTAAAGTACAGATCAAGTTCTGCCCCGAATTGGGTAATTTCAGTAATGCAAATATACCCAAGTTCAGCGTTCTCCTTGTCACCGAAAAGTACAGCGTAACCGAATGCTTGCTGTACCCCGCCGTCTACATCTTTTTCAGTTATATACCAATTGCATCCTCCAAAGAAATAATGCAGATAAACAATTGCATCATCACCTTTGCCGTCCTGCTCGTAGGTCACAGGAGTGGAGGCAATCAGCTTTTCCAAGTCAATAAATTTCTGTCTAAATAAATCCCCTTCTTCCCCGGAACATGCAGAAACCATAACGGAAAATTGAGAATGAGGCAGGAAAGGACGTATAGCCTGGATTGCATTATCAGACTGAACCTTCAAAAGATTTTTCATATTTAACTCCAAAGTAGGTCACGGATGCCGCCGTGAACGGGTGTTTTGATTTCTTCAAAACATGGCTTATTTTACCGAAAACCCGCCATTATGTCAAGCGTTTATACTTGTCAATAATAAATAAAACCGTTACTTTTATCAATTTACCTTGCCTTATTACTCACCTACCCTTGCTGCTCTTGCTTGAGCTGTCGTGGAGAGTTTGAGAACCAAAGTTCGGTTCTCATGTTAAATCAGTCGGCGTTAGCCGCACCTTGGATGAAGGCTTAAACAAACAGGTCTGGCCGGTGAAGATGCCCTCGAATCGCTGTGTGATTCTATAGGCGGTAGGCTTTTTTCAGAGTCAAGGAATGCTTTATAGCGCAGCGACCCTTTACGCTGAAAAAAACGACAGCCAGAATTCACACAACAAGCGATTGAGGTCAGATTAACTGGGCAATAGTTCTGCTACCAACAGACTGCGAAGCTCAAAAGAAACAGTCAAATGCTTTTCTTGTCGGTTTCTTTATCTAACAGCAAAGAATAGTTGCGAAGTAACATGTAGCTTCTGTTTCTCCTTAGCGAAAATCCGGATCAAAACCGGAGGTGGTTTTTTTGTTTGCTCACTGATAAACCCCTTCTAAGTAACACAATAACATTGTGTGACTTAGAGACTCATTGATTAATAAACAAATTTTCTTTTAAAAATTCATTTATGAAACAAAAATATAGCATTTCGATAAAATAGTTACATAGAAAATGATTATTTTGACTCACCGTGACTCAGTTTTGGGACATGAAGAGCCGTATAAAGCGAGAGTCTCATGTACAGATCTGAAAGAGCCTGGAGGGAAAGTTCCATCGAGTGACTCGACCACCTATGAAACAGTGAAACATTCATGCTATTTGCCTAGTTGTTCTGCATTTCGGAAATCCAGAACATCCCCAGAACTGCTTGCCTTGGTTATCGACGCTTCGTGCAGTTCTTAAGATCATTGGCTTTCCGCACTTCGGGCATGAATTATCATCTTTCCGCTGTTTTTCCGCGACGATCGTTTTAACGTGTTTTACATGGTCTATGTGGGTTCTGATCGATGGCTTTAATCGACCCATTTGAATTCTGGTGCAAATAGCCAGAACCTCACCATCGCTCAAGATGGGTTGCGTTTTACTTTTGATAAACCGGATGTAAGCGCCCGCATAAACAACATTATCCGGCATGGCTGTTTTGAAGGCGCTGTCACCGATAAAGACGACCACCGGAAATATTTTTTCAGGATCAAGTTCTAAAGCTGCCTGTAACGTCTGGGTATGTTTATAATTTTGATGCAGCGGATTCTGGAATTTGGTTGTGTGCCGGTAAATCTTCTGGGTCCAGGTTTTTTGTTGGGGGCTGCCGAATATCCAGCCTTTCATGTTCTTGGTTTCGATCACGAAAACACCGTACCGTGAGACAATGACATGGTCTATTTGGGTCGTGCCATCTTCTGTTGGCAGCGTCACGTTCTTGAACAGCGTGTAGATGTGCTTATCCAGAAATAATTTTGCTGCCAGGTTAACTTGGAATTCTCCGACAACGCCTTTAATGAATGGCGTCTTCAGAATCGCTACGATAATAAAAAGCGGTATGAGCCACCAAAATGAGCATATTAACGGGCCAAAAGCTTGTATCAGGAGTTGATTTACGTTCATCGATTTCCTTGGTTTAGTTTAATCAACAATGCCTGAATAATTACTCCGGAAGTATCATCCGAGCATCTTAAGTCGGGTGTTATTAGAATTGTTGTTCGCATGGATCACCATCACCGTCGCCATCCATTTTAGTGCCTGGGCAATTACGAAGGTAAAATACGGCCTCTTCATAAGAGGACATTTGAGAACACCATACTTTACCTTGGCATTGAAACTGTTCTGTTTGTTCTACCGGTTGTGTTTCAACGATAGGCGTTTTAACTTGATTAATGAAGGTTTGTTCTTTTGAAAACTTGTTGTAAACAAAAATCGCCGCAACAATAACAATAAGAACAGGGAATAGGCTAAAGCGCTTCTGAGGCTTACTTACTCTGGTGGTTAAATTTCTGTGAGGTCTTTCATATGCGGTAGAGGAACGGGGTGCTTTACGGGCATGTTCCAAAGGGGTCAAAGTCAATGCCTGGCTCACGCCTTCAATTTTAGCGTTAACAGCACGGGTCTTACCTTTTGCGTCAAAACCGATTTGATAGTGGATAACATCACCAATAATAGGCTTACGACTCATGCCTCTTAATGCTGAAATATGGATAAAAACATCATCTTTCCCATTTTCCGGCTTTATGAAACCAAAACCTTTATCGTCAATCCAGCGTAACAATTTCCCTTTCTCAATCACCATAATTTAATATTTTTCTACAATTTATTAGTTATCACCCCAGAAGCATCATCAGGATGAGTGGTATTGTTACACGAGACCAATAACTTATTCCCCGCCCATGCAAACCAAAAATATTCCAGATCGCCATCCTCAGGCTAAAGTACAAATTGAATTTGACCAATTTTTAGCCAATTTAACTAAATTCCAGGGTTGGCAGTGGGTTAGAATGGAATATGACAAATTAAAGACAGGGTTATCCACAGGTTTTGTGAATAACAGGTTTCAATAATATAGCGCTATATTAATGTATTCTTTCACCGGTCCACCGGTCTCGTCCTTTCCAGAATGTACACTCCTGACAGACCTCGCCATCTGGATAATCGATACCTTCTTGATGAGGGCAGCCAATAATGCCATCGGCCATAATGACAGACTTGGTGCTGTGCTCGGCCATGAAAGCCAATAGCTCTTCCATTATAAGCGCATCATTTCTTACACCGGCGTCAGAGAACCAGCTTTTCATAGGTTCTGGATCAGCGTTTTCCCTTGCAATAATGCTGACAGTAACTTTCGTGGCTTTTTTATCTGTAGGGCCATAGTACGCAATCGTGGCAAGCGGATGACCTTTAAATCCCTTGCGCGCTTTATTGGCAATTTTCTTTTTATTCCGTTCGGCTTTAAGGCTCATTTTATTCTCGGCACATATCCAATCTATTCATGACATATCCCCTATTTCAATCTTAGTCGATGATTGGGTAACTATGAAACATTTCTGTCGTTTGTTTAAATTTATCCTATTGATAACTTTTTTTCGAGAGTTGACAACCGAACACCGAAATCCCCCTCCGCCAGCTTACGCCCCCCCCCATTTCATTGTAAGCGCGAATTAAACCGCATCTATTTTTTCGCCCAGCCTTGGTTAATCTTTTCTTTGTCGACATGCCAGGACAGCAGTTGCTTAATGTTTTCCAAAGCGTGTGCCTTGGACAATTTTTAAAGTCCTTCTTATCACCTGCTTTACGTCCTATAATGTATTTTATAGGACGTAAAAATCCACCTTAAAAACCGCTCTCATTTCCGCCTATATATAAGGTATAAACGCCATGGCCGATTTACTCATTCAACAGCCTCAACGCGCACTCACGTCAGCAGAATTTCGTCAGCTGTCCGAAGTACCTGCGGAATTAGAATGGTTCGCCAACATCCATTCCGAAAAAACCCGGAAGGCGTATCAAAATGACATCGGCGATTTCGCGCAATTTGTTGGCATTGAAAAGCCGGAAGACTTTCGCACGGTCACTCGTGCTCATGTCATCGCCTGGCGAAAAACGATTGAAGTGCAAAACTTTTCCGACGCCACCATTCGGCGCAAGCTCTCTGCCCTCTCTTCCCTATTTGAGTATTTGTGTGAGAAAAATGCCGTGACCCATAACCCGGTCAAAGGCGTGAAGCGGCCGGCGGCCAATAATAATGAAGGTAAAACGCCGGCACTGAGTAACGATCAAGCCAGGCATCTTTTAGAAGCTCCACCGGAAGACACTTTGAAAGGCAAACGGGATAGGGCCATTCTAGCCACCCTGCTCTACCATGGCCTGCGTCGCCAGGAGCTGTGCAATCTGCGTGTCAAAGACTATCAGCGCCGCACCGGGGTGATGATGTTTCATGTTCATGGCAAGCGCAAAAAGGAACGTTTTGTTCCGGTGGAACCCAAAACGCAACGCTTGCTGGCCGACTATCTGGAAGCCTCGGGCCACGGCGTGGATTTGGAAGGCGCTTTATTCCGGCCCGTGAAAAACAACGCCACCGGCGATCTCACCAAATCACTCAATCCGCGTTCCGTGTATAGGGATGTAGTGATGTTCTATGCCAAGCAGGTTGGCATTACTATTGATACCCACGGCTTTTGCGTCCATTCGCTACGAGCCACCGCCGCCACCAATGCGCTAGATAACAAGGCTGACATTGCCAAAGTCCAGGAGTGGCTTGGCCATGCCAATGTTTCGACTACCAGGCTTTATGACAAGCGCAACAGTCGACCGGAAGAGAGTCCGAGTTTTAAGGTGGATTACTAATTCAAACAAGTTTATAGGTATTGTAAATACACAAGAGCTCTTCAGCCAAATCGTCATTGTCCGCAGCAATTTGAGAGAGTTCCCACACTTCATTTTTGTGACATTTTCTTATTGGAAAGCCACTGCCACAAAGGCATGGGTTATGTCCTCTGTAGCCATGTTTATAGAGTAAATATAATCCTTTCACTAACGCCAATTCATTATCTGTGCCGAATAGATTTTTATAAAACGCTAATATGCCATCTCCATAGTGTGGAAGTTCCCCAAATGGCATTTGACCATGTTGTTTCCAATAACAGTAACTATAAAAATAAGGGACAACTAAGTTATCAATAAAGCCTAGTAAAGTTGGCTTTTTGTTGAAAATTTTTCTTATTTCAATAGGAGCTGCAAGGCATAATGTTCCATTGCCATTTATATGTTGGAAATCTTTGGAAATGCTATTAGCAGTTTCACGTACTATCGGAAGTTTACGGGGATAGTTACTAGGAATAAATAAATTGATATCGAAGCATGCTTCGATGACCTCCATATCCTTATGCGCTGCGGAGAAAAAAATCGACCCGCTAATGATCACACCAGTAGAAGAATATTCAGGTTCACTTAGACCAGAGTAGGCATTAAGTAACTCTATAATTTGTTGCTGGATATGACTATTGTCCAGAATTACCTTCTCCATGGTTTTGGCGTATGCACTATATCAACTCGACGTGGAGAAACGGCAGGAGCATTTACTGGTTTGGCAACAAGAATATCTATATTCTTATTAACTAGCTTATCCCCTAGCCCATTTACTAAGGTTTTTTCAATAACACCTATATCACTTGAATTAATCACTTCTAATAAATCGTTTCTGAGCCACCCTACCCATTTGAAGAATGCTTTTGCCCTTGCATGGTTATCTTCATGCCAACGATCTGCGAAATTTTCTTCAGGATGAACAGGATTACCTATGTACCAAGTCCCATCAGGCAACCTTTCAATCAATCGCATATTTTTCAAACGACTATCTGTTAAAGCCTTGTTGTCGATAAACGCCTTGTGAGCATAGATTCCATCTATGATATTTTTTAGTGCGGAAAAAACATCAGATTCATTTGCAAAGAGATGAGCCGACAGCGTTGTAATTATCATCGATATAGGGCGGTGATCTGATAGCCCATTATTAAAGCGCTGATCACGGTGGCGTTTCATAATCTGAATCGCCATTTGAAGTGGTGTCCTAACTAGCTGATCTGGAACTTTGTCAATGCTTGCATAAGCCATTGAAGATTTTCGAACGATTTTTTCTTTTTGAGTTCTCTCATTCAAAATGAAAGCAAACTGGTTTTTTTTATGAAACCAATCTGCGTAGCCGTTGGGATTGCTTGCTGACCAACTATAATTGATTTCTTCTTTATGTGTTATGGCGATTGAATCATCTTGAATATGATTGCCATCAGGCACAGAGGGAAGGATGTCCAAATGGAATCCAATTCCGTCCTGTTCAGCGTAATTCAAAGTCCAGCATCGTCTGCCTTCTTTATCAAGAAGGCGAGCATAGGTAGCGTTATCTTTGAGTCGGTCTCCAACTGTGGTCTTTACGCTTTCTGGCTCTGTTTGATCCTTGAGTGCCGGTAGTTCACAAACCAAATCGATGTCATAGTCCGCTTCTTTTCCATTCACTAATGGCCTAACAACCGTACCTAATCGAAATGAACCTTGAGGATAAATCTTTAACTCGCCAGGATATTCTAGGTATTCGCCATCTTCAAGCCAGTGCCCTACCGACTCATAACGATCCACAGCTTGCTGATATTTACTAGGCGGAATATCCAAATCTTCGGCAATCCGTTCCAAAAAACAATTGTAAGACGATAAATCAATAGCCATTCATAACTCCTTTACTGTAAGTCAAATGTTTTGATGAAGCCGCCTTTTACCCTGACTTCATCGTAAAGAGATAAAGGCAAATCTGCCTTTGGCATCCAAGTGCGTCCTATATCCAAAGCGACAGACACTGGGACAGCCGGAAAAACATGAAGCGTTTGTTCATGTCCATGAACGGCTTTTATTCGATTCATTAAGTCGCGGTACGTCCGTCTAAACTCGCTTAATTGCGATTTCGACCGCATGAAATCATTATTTGGTGTTGTAATTGTTAATGTCCAAATTGAAACATCATCACCCAGAACTTTGGTGATCCTGGTATTATCAATGGTAGCGCTTAGCGATAAATTCAAGGCTATTGCTTTAGAGCCTTTATAGACTGGTTCTTTTATTTCGAATGACACATCTGGGTTATCATTTTGCCAGCACCATGTCTGTGGCTCTCGATGCAGTTGATATATCTCTACCGGGGGAATATCTGATAGTAATTTTCCAAGCAAAATCAGCAATGGTTGTGGAGCAATTCCAAAAACGGATAAATGTTTTATTTCGTTATTTATCAAACCTGGACGAATTATTTGATTGAATTTACGTTCAAGGTTTATTCTTTCAAGATTCCAGAACTCAGATTCATTATCCTCAAATACGCTTCCTACCATGCCGAGTTCAAAAGCCTTACTCTCGGCTGGATAAAATTCAGGAAAAATGGCGTCAGTCGCCACTCGGTAATTTAATGGAGAATTATGTTCTCCAACTTTGGCCCCATATAAAAGGATGTGACTTTGTTTGTTAGGAGGTATCGATGTTGCTAGCTCGATTCTTTTTTCATGCTGACGTTTCATATTAAGTAACAAATCAACAGAATATTTAACCCCATGCTTATCTTCATCAATCAGCTTATGGCACTGATGGCACACAAGCATCAGGTTAGAGAGGTCATTGATGTCTTCTGCATCAATACCTTTATTGCCGCGTGGACCATCAACACTGAAGGCCCAAATATGCGCTTTTTGGGCGATATTAACCTGTTCTTTGGTAATCTCAGATTGCCACAGCTTTTTATTGCAGCCACTAAACTGACACTTTCCAGCTGCAATGCCCCACAACATATTTTGTGTTGAGTCTTTAATATACCGATTTGTTGTAACGTCTTGCTTTGTCAAAAAATACTCCGTTAAAACAGTGTTTACCTTAATTCTCGTTCATTGAATCAGAATAACGAGAACATAAAAAATTTTATCCAATCCGATAATAAATGAATTCAACGCCGCCAGATTCGGCTATGTCCTCACGACGCAATAGGAAACCCTGATCCCAAAGCTGCTTAAACTTCATGCTCGCATTAGCAATTGATACATCACTGGAAGCCGCAAATTCAGCTGCCCTAGTTCGTTCTCGTTGAAGAGCATACCTAAATGCTTCAAGAGTCCCTTGTTTGGGAGATATTCCAATTACTCTTGGGGTTTTTCCTTCCCATACCATTATCGGTTGTTCTTTACGTGATGCCGCCGCATCCCAGTTTTCCAGCATGTCTGGATCACTAAGATCGGAAAAGTAAAAACCTTTTTTCCCGCGAAAACGACGACAAAGTTCTATTATCGTTTCAGACGCAAAAGAAATATCAATTCTTTTGACGCCTTTGATTGAAATATTGAAAACCAATTTTCCTGGATTAGATTCAACAAAATCAATAAGCAGTTGATAAACTTTACGCCCTTGGTCGCGCCCCCAACCGTCAGGCGAATCCATAAAATCACGCAAAATAATTAATGTTGAATTCTCGTTCATTTGACTCATTTAACCAGATTTAACGACTTCTGTCAAGCCGGAACGTAAAGCAAATATGCGTACCCCAAATTAATGGAAGGTTTTCATGACAGTGAGCAATGTTTGGCTTATATCCCTCCATTCCTGGTGTAAGCAATACTCGAATATTTGGTAGCCTAACATCTAGCTCTCCGTCATATTTCATTGCTTTCTCAGCACTCCCTTTAAGTCCGCAACCCCGGTCGGTTCCATGTCGCGATATCCCCTGCCTGAATATCTCAACCAACAATTCAATGTCAGGTAAGCCTTTTAATGCGGGAAATTCGGTTCTTAAAGATGGCCTGAGAGTATCCATAATGCCGCGACCACTATCAGAAACAGCAACCTTTACTGTGCCACCGCGAGAATAAACTTGCAAAGCAGCATAACCATCAAGTTGTGTACTACTGTGCGAAAAAATGTTATCAATCAACTCAGCGAAAATAGTCCAGCACGAATTAACCAAATCAATAGCATCGGGTCGATTTACACACGAACCCATCATTGCATCAGTAAGGCGTGTTGGCAGATTATCGTCTCTGGAATTTGGGCTAATGCTCGCAATTTCAACAAGCGCTGAATTTGTACCACCGTATACTTCTGCTCCAGAAAATACCGGTCGCGAAGGAGATACTTCAATTTCTTTTGCTAAATGATCAAAGAAGCCCATGCGATTAAGATATCCCATCGTTCCGGTCTCTCCTTCCTCAAAATCGATACGGACACGACGAGTAGATAGATTCAGTTGATTACATAAGGACAAGAGCCTAACAGCGCTATCCACCATGATTTTACATCCGGTTGGAAAGTGAAAAAGCACTTCATAAACACCCATACCATGCGGCTCGCCTCCGTTTTGGATGGATTTCTCCAAAACGGAGGCATCAATCCATGTTGGCGGAAAATTAATCTTGCATAACACAACTCCAAATCCTTCAGCACCAATCTACTCAAACTCCGAGTTTCCGAACTTCAGCACATGACAGTTTTCCCTGATCGTTCTTTGAACGGATTCATCAAATCCCTCACTTGATTTGGCTCGGATCTCCACCGAAATCTCCACATCCACACCAACCCTAGCTGTAAATTGCTGAACCACTTCATCAACGATGGTGGCAAAGTCCATTTTGGCTTTGATGGGATCGAGCTCGATGGTGCCATAAAATTGTTTTTTTGCGGCCTGAACAGGTATTGGCGTAGGCTCAACCGGTTCTTTGCGATTAGGTTCCTGAATGGAATCCTTACCAGAACTATCCACCTCTCTGCCCTGCTCTTCCGGTTCCGGCTTGGGTTTGGTCAGTTCTTTATATTGATGGGCCGCTTCTTTCTCGATCAAAAGAGCGTCCGGATCGATAGTCACTAATGCCGACCGACCAAAAGCAAAACCTAAATAGCGGTCACCATCCTTACCGGCAGCGTAGCCAAAGAAGTCTTCTGTCTCCACGCCTTGCGATATAGCCAATTCGAACACATGACTATTCACCAGCCGAGGGAAGTAAAGGTAGCAATTAAAATCCTGCCATACTCTTAAAGCGCTGACTTCCTTAACGTCATCCTTAAAATAAAATTGCTGCAAAACGCGCTGAAGATGTACCGGTGACCATTCAGTTATTAACCAATCCTCTTCCCTCAATTTGCTTTCAATCTCTTGGATAAGATTTTGCGCAGCGGTGGAAACTGAAACGGCTTCCCAAGTCACTGTTGGCTTACCTTTGACGATTTCCTCGGATGGACAGATAAGCCATTTATAAGTGTCACGCACCATTCTCAGTAAGGTGTTGTCCGCATCCTCCTTGTGTTTTTTGGCTTGCTTAACCTGTATTGTATCCAGCACTAATTTTTCAGAATCAATATCCGAAACAATCGATGACCAGGCCAGATAACTCTTGGCTTGCTCACGCAACCGGCTCACCACATCATAATCAGGAGCCAGAAAAATCAAACGATTTTGCTTTTGTCTGGGCTGATCTCCTCGATTTTTCAAAATGGCATCAGCGAAAGAAAACGCGGTTTTAGTAGCGCCTTTGCTGAAAGCAGCATTAGGCAGCAACACTACAAGCCGTGGGCCGGTGCCATAATCATCCGGAATATCAACAGAGCCTGTGAAGATATGAATGCCGGAAAAAATATGGCCTTTCGCTATCACGCGATTAAGCCGGTCTTTCAATAGCGGCAGCACATCATCCTGTTCATTGAAACGTTGCTTGCGTGTTTCCATTTCCCGCCGCAGGTTCGGCGTAATATCAAACCAAAAGCGGTTATTTTCGTGATTGATGTAGTTGAGTTTGTCTAATAGATGCTTCAAGGCATCCTTATAGTGGCCAATAGTTTGTTCAGGCTGGGCGACACCCAAAAGAATATGAGTTAGATCGAGACCTTTAATCATTTTCCCCGCAGAACCTGGCGCACTGCCTAAGAACAAAGTTCTGCCCAATCTGCGCCCAGCCTGGATTTTGCCAAATATGGGTTGTCGGTCTAATTCGGCCGGCCGGGAGTGTTCGCCATCAATATCCTGATCAATAACCGGGTCCCAGCCTTGTGGCAGAAAATCCAAACATTTGTTGCGTACCGTGGCGTCATACAAAGGCAAGTTGCCGGGCATGATCATCAAATCGGCGTTGCCATCTTTCCACAGCCGGTGAACAATTTGCGCCATCAACTGCAAAACCCCTCGGGTTCTTTGAAAACCGGCCAACGTTGACCAGTCTTCATAAAGCCTGTCAAAGATTTCCGGATGAATCGGATAGGCTTGCTTCATGCGGTCAAAATAGCGTCCCTCTTGAGTTTCATTGGGAAGCTCCATTTTGTTGACAACATAAAAATCAGCAAAAGACTTACACACGTCTTCCATCGATAATTGATCATCGATGCGGTCAAACAAGCGCCGGCGGACAATGCTAAATGCTTCATCCTTGGAAACCGGCTTCCAGATTTTGTGCAACCGGCGAAAGTAATTTTCCAACTCGGCCAGAACCACTTGCCCCCTACCCTCACCGGCATTATGCGAATCCGGAAGCGACGCCAGCATAATGGCTTTAGGCACCGACTTAATACCTTCGGTCAATGCCTGGATAAAAGTCATATTGGTTTCGAAGGTTCCGGCTTTATAACTTCTGCTTTCCTGAAACTGGCGATAGAAAGCCACCAATTCGTCCATCAAAATGACGCAAGGCGATGCTTGGGAAAGCAGTTCTATGACCGTATCTTTATCCGGAGAGGTACCGTTTTCATCAGCAGCACGAATCTTTTCATAACCCTCTTCCCCGGCCAATTGCCAAGCCAATTCACCCCACAAGGTGTGACAACGAATATCGCCATGAACCTTGGGTTCCGAGACGCTAAAATTGATGCCATCAATAACGGCAATATGGGCTTTTGGTAACTCCGTAATGCCTGCGGCATCGACAATAACCGACACGCCATTGAGTTCACCAACCGGCCGTTCGCCTTTGGCCAAGTGATAGACAGCCAGCATGGTGTGGGTTTTACCGCCGCCAAAAGCGGTTTGCAGTTGAACTACCGGATCACCGCCTTGTCCGGACAAGCGTTTGACAACACTATCCAGCAACAAAGCCATGCCTTCAGTGATGTAGGTTCTGGCAAAGAACTGTACAGGATCCTGATATTCAGGCGTAGCCTTACCCTGATGAACCTGCGAAATATCGGCGGCAAATTCGGATTCCTGAAAAGTACCTTTCAATACATCCTGATGAGGTACAGCAATTTCACGCCAGGGTTTTATGGTCATTACGTCTTTCCTTACATTAAATCTAACAAGCTAGTTTGTTCGCCACGATGACCGATTTCATGCGAAGCCGAGACAATGCCATGCCAGGAGGTAATCAATTCGTTATAGGCCCGCGCTTCTTCCGCCCATTTTTTACGCTCGCAAAGGGTATAGAGGTGGTAAGCCAATTGTCGGATCTGTTCGCCTTTTTCCGGCATACGGGCGAGTAATTGCCCTGCTTCTATTTCGCCTTTTTGGTTCAACGCTCTTATCAAATGATGGCAGGCTTCCCAGACCGGCATCCGATGATCAGTTTTCGGATCCCAATCACCCGGGTAGTCTTCCCACTTCATTAACTTCACTTTGCCACTGCCAGATTCTATGACACCGGATCTTTTAACGCCATCGACCGTCGTGCCTTTAGCCCGAGTTAAAGTATCGGCTTCTCCAAAAGGCCCGGCGCTCCAACCATACTGATCAAACCAGGATGAACAGAAAAGAGTGTCGTTATCAAAGTTACCGGAGTCTGGATTGAGGTAATCAGTGATTTCCCGATTAATTAGGATCAGCGCGTCATGCACACCCATCAGTGAACCATCTTGATTGAGAACTGCCTGATATTCAGAGAAAATCCCCATGCCTGGACCAATCGCGGCTTGCGCTAAATCCACCGGCGCAATCGGTGTTGAGCCTTCGATACCGCCGATCATCGTTTCCAAAGCTTCAGGCATTTTTTCGCGTAGTTCTTTTTGGAACTGGCGACGAGAAATGGTTTCGGCATCTTTATCGCGTTTTCTGCACACCAGAACAATAGAAGATGCAAGGGCATTGGTGCCCATTCCTATCATTCTGGTGCTCTGCTCGCTCCGCATAGGCCATGTACCAGTAATTGCAAAACCAGCCTGAATTACGGCTTCCAAAAAAGTCTCCCAACCAGTAGAAGCAGTACCTAACTTCTTAGTTTCGGATTGCTTAAATGCGTAGTAAATAGTGACAGGGAAAGCTGGATGTGCGTTTTCAGCTAAATTGTGAATAGCTCTTGTCATGCCATCCATGAAAAACTGTTCGGCTTTCTCTTTAGAGCCATGGCGATATGGAGTCGCTACCAATTCTTCCGATTTTGGGACAGCCAGAGTTCCAAATAGGTTAGGATAAACTGACTTTAATGAGCGACGTAACCAAACATAGAAAAAGTCAGAGAGGTCGGCATAGCCAATATTGTCGTAATAAGGAGGGTCGGTAGAAATTACCTTTTGAGTGGATATGTTTTGGTTAGCCGCATCAGCCTGGATGGAATATCCAATACCCAATGCCGAAACTTTTGCAATACATTTAGATTGATATTCAACATTTGTAATGAACCCTCCAACAACATTTTCAATGATGTTGGCTTCACCAAAATCCCAGACCATAGGTATGGCCTGCCGGTTGAATAACCCCATTATTTTTTCATTTCCATGCCGCCAACCCGTTAAAGAATTATTGAAGTCAGCTGAACGATCTACGGCAAAAGCTAAATAAACAGCCACCGCATCCCCATATGCAGTCGCCCCTGTGCCGTCCTGATCGATGCCTTTGCCATCATCCAGCATTCCGGCGGCTTTAGCGTCTTCGATGATTTTGACCCGTGATTCCTGCACCAGATCGGAAAAGGTCGTAAGGCCGACTAATTGGCGAGGAGTGAAGAGGTCTCCATACTTTGTTAGTCCGTATAATTGGGTTCGTATATCTCTAGGGTTATGATTTATTTCTGTCTCAGGTTTCCATTCAGGTCTTACTGAATTAGCAATTGATTCAGATACCTCAGTTGGCGAAAGATAAATACGACCGCCTTTCCCTTCTGTGACGATGGCCATCAGCCGCTGCTTCATTGTGCCTTGCTTGCCTTGCTCGCGAATATAATCAACGCGAATTGGAGCATCGGAAATCAAACATTTAAAGTGCCCCCCACGGCCAACTTTTGTACCTTCGTTTGCACCTTTTGCTGGTTTGCCTACCCGCACCTCGAACCTATAGTTATCACCTTCCACAATCGGCTCTATCCATGTCTCTTTACCTTTTTTACTAGACAAGACAAAACCCAATACCAAAGGTACATCTACATGACTAAACGCCGGGTTCGGACTTTTCACCGTTCTGGCCCATAACCAAGCGATCACAGTTAATTTTTGACCGACCAATCCTCTTAAATCAGGTCGATCTTTAGACATCTCCGCCGTTATCTCAATTTCAGGATAAAGATGACCAATGCGTTTGAAGGCTTCTTCTCTCATCCAATGACCGTAACGCCGTACATCCTCAGCCAGACCTTTAGCACCTGACCAATCTTCATGTAGGTTGGTTTGTTTTTCATTCGACGGAATAGGACCAACCGGTGCTTGTCCTGCAAACTTGGGTGGTATCTCGATCATTGCCTTGTTGATCATCACTGCCACTGGATTAAGATCTGACGCATAAGATTCCAATCCTAAACGCTGTGCTTCCAATGGAATTGCACCACCCCCGGCAAATGGATCATGAAAGTCTGGTAATTTGTCTGGATCAAAACCTGGTTTGCCTTTGTTAAGCTCACAAGCTTCACGCCAACTTTTCCAAATAGCACTACGAGCTTTTTCCAGAACCGCTTCATTATTGGTATTTTTCCAATCACATAACTCCCGTATGATGTCAAAAAGTTGTTCTCGTTCTTGATCGGCCTGTTTCTTAGTTTTTCCTGCGTAATAACCCCGCTCCCCTCCCGGATCATTGACCATTTGCGCAAAAATGATTGCTCTCGCTGCACCAAAAGGACGCCGTGCCCACCAATGATGAATGCCTCTCGGATGAGCGCCTATTCCCGGTAATTTTTCATAGGCGCTAGCAATATTGATGTCATTCAATGGTAACGCCACTTCGATCAATTTTTTGGGCGCTTTGATGTTTGAACTCATGTTTTATATCAATCCTTACAGGGTTTGTTCCGGAGCGAGTGCTTTGGAGAGTAATTCTTTTAAATCGTAATTAATGCTGGCCACGCCAAAATCCGGCTCTTGTTGAAACGGGTTACGCAGATAATGCGGCCCTTCGATAGCGCCATGGTCATCGACCATAACAATGGCCAACAGGAATTTGTCTTTCTGGTTCAAGCCATAAACAATTTCATTGCGGCTGACGGTAATTGTGCCCTGCCCTTTCGCGCGGCCTTTCACTTCGATATGCCGGTCTTCTGCTAATTTTCCGTCCTGCTTGGGTGGCCTGGCGGTGATGTCCCATCCGCATTTTTCCGCCGATACATCGAATACTTCATGTCCTAAAACACGTTCTGACTCCTTGACTGCATCCATGGCGATTTGCTCGATACGGGCACGGGCCTGGGCATCAGCGCAAAAGGTGGTTTCGCCTTTACGCTTGGCCAAAAGCCCTTGCGGAATAATCAATGCCCCGCCAATTAACACCGGCGTACTAGACACCACATGGCGCATGGCTTCCAGTTCTTTTTTGCGCTGTTCCAATCGAGCAGTCAGTTCTTCAACCCGGCGTCTCGCGTTATCCGGTTGCAATCTAGGTTGCTTGCCGGCGGCCACATCTTCACTGAGCTTGATATAGCGATCCGACCAATAGTTTATTTCTTTAACCAGGCGCTCATTGACGGCGGCCAGGATTTTCTCGACTTGACGCTGCCGTCTGTCCTGGACTTCACGGAAATGTTCCGGAACAAGTTTTGCGGACGCTTGGGCCAGGGCCTGGCTTTCAAGATTATTGTTGAGCCAGGGTGAAGCCAGCACATCCGCAATCAGTTTCAAGTCATCGGCATCAATAGGCTGTAAATCCAAATGCGGAGCCCAGCCCGCTTGAACTGTTTGGCCATCTTCATGAATCTCGACAAATTGTAAACGCCGGGAAACATCCTTAGGTTCATCCATTGAGCTCTCCCGAATTCGATGATCGAGCATGAACAGGACTTTGGGTTCAGTACTGTTATCATTTGGATCCACCAGGACAGTACCCGCCTTCAGTTTATTGCGGTGCGCTTCCAAAGTTAAATCGATAACCGCGTGCATCAGCGGATGCCCCGGATGAATGAGGCTGGCCATCGGTTTACCATCCATCCGGACACGCTGTTTCTCAAAGCAAATCCGCTCATATTTGGTTAACACCGGCGTTCGGGTTTCGCCAATAACGCGGTCACGTTCACGAATCATGGCGGGCACGTGCCGAATTTCGTAACGTCCCGATTCGCGGGGGCGCAGCTCACCACCCAATAACTTAAAGCCTTCCGAGAAAAAGGCCCGGATGAAATACGGTTGGAGTTTTCGCGCTTCGGCTTTCTCCATCTCTTCCTTGATGGCATAGAGCTGTTCCAGGCCCATATGTTCTTCACATAAGGCATTACGGGCCATGATCGCTTTGAGGTGCGTAGTATCCAAAGCACCTTCTATGACTTTATTGAGTCGCGCTTTGACATCGGGCCGCTCGCCATAGCGGATGGCTTCAATCAGTAAATCTTTCAGGGAATAGTTTTCGAACGCCTCGCCTAAAATATCGAAAACACGGCCACCTAATGCCGTTCGTTCGATTTCCAGTTTCTCAAACAAACGCTGAAAGACTTCACCTTCACGAGTCTCGTTGGCCACCATATTCCAAAGGTGACAGACTTCCGTTTGGCCAATCCGGTGAATCCGGCCAAAACGCTGTTCCAGCCGGTTGGGATTCCAGGGCAAGTCATAATTGACCATCAAATTGGCGTTTTGCAGGTTGACGCCTTCCCCGGCCGCATCGGTGGCCAACAGCACCAAGACATCCGGATCGTTGCGAAAGCGCTCTTGTATTTTTCTACGCTCATCGCGATTGACCGCCCCATGAATAACCACGACAGCATCAGGCTTGCCAATCAAGCCGCTAATGCGCCCATTCAAGTAATTTAAGGTGTCTTTATGTTCGGTGAAGATGATCAACTTGCGTCTGGCTCCACCGGAGGTATACATCTCCGGACGGTCTTGCAGTAAGGCGGAGAGTTCTTCCCATTTGCGATCCTGGCCGGAATGCACCACTTGCTTGGCTTGCTCTTCCAGTTGTGTGAGGATGAAAATTTCAGCCTGCAATTCTTCGATGGTTCGGGCCGCCGTGGCCTGATCAACAACGTTCTCGACCCAATCTTCATAATCCTTACCTGCCATTTCTTCGGCGGCTTCATCGATGTCGTCAGGAACGTCTTGGTAAGTGTCATATTCGGCCAAGGTTTCGGCCACATGATGGCCACGTTGAACCAGTTGTTCTTCTCTTAACCGATTTTCCAAACGCTTGTGGCGACGTTTGAGAGATTGATAAATCGCTTCCGGACTGGAAGCCAAACGCCTTTGAAGCTGGGTGAGCGCAAAGCCTACCGTGCCTTTACGTTTGCCGTCCAAATTGTCGGCCCTATTCATTTCCTCTTTGACGTAATCGGTTACGGCCGCATAAAGCGCTGATTCCAAATCAGACAAGTCATAATTAGCTGTGTAAGCCCGGCGCTCAGGAAATAAAGGAGTTCCATCGAATTTCAGCAGCTCTTCTTTCACCATGCGCCGCATAAGGTCAGAGACATCAACTTTATGCGCACCTTCCCGGAATTTGCCATAAAACCGATCCCCATCCAGCAAGGACATGAACAATTGGAAATCCTCTTCCTTGCCATTATGAGGGGTAGCCGTCATCAATAAGTAATGGCGGCAAACCGAGCCCAATAATTTGCCGAGTTTGAAGCGTTTGGTTTCGTTAATTTTGCTGCCGAAGTAATTGGCGGACATTTTGTGGGCTTCATCGACGACGATGAGATCCCAATCGGTGGCTTGCAGTTTGGCCTGAAAGTCTTCACTGCGGGATAGTTGATCCAAACGGGCTATCAGTAAGTGATGTTCGTCAAAGGCGTTGCCTGAGTGTGAAGTTTGATCCAATTCCCGACTGAAAATCTTAAATTCCACGCCGAACTTTTCATAAAGTTCATCTTGCCATTGCTCAACCAGGCTGCCCGGCGCCACGATTAAAATGCGCTTGGCATCGGCACGCATTAAGAGCTCCCGAATAAACAGGCCCGCCATGATGGTTTTACCGGCACCGGGATCATCCGCCAAAACATAGCGGAGTGGTTGCCTGGGCAGCATAGATTCGTAAACAGCGGAAATTTGGTGCGGAAGCGGTTCGACGTTGGAGGTATGAACCGCCATCATCGGATCAAACAAATGAGCCAAGCGGATACGGTAGGCTTCCAAACCTAACTTGAATTCAGCGCCCGGCGCATCAAAAGCCCAGGGTCTACCCGCTGCGGCAATCGATAAGTTGGGTTCGTCCGAACGAAACAGCATACGTTCAGCCAATTTGCCATCAGCCGTTCGATAATAAACCGTCAGTGCATGATCGCCGACCGGTTCCATTGCCACAACTCGAACCACTTCCGTGGGAACAATGCCATTAATAGCGGCGTCTTTACGTATATCCTCAAGTTTCAGCACGATAATTTACTATCCTTAATTGAGGTCGTAATAGACGCTCTGAAAAAAACGTAACTAAGGTCAAATTATACCGCATCGATAATATTCATAACTCAGGCTTCTCCTGAATTACACCCAAAGCTTTAACACGGTCTAACAGCTCATTAGCCAGAGCAATCAGCTCTTTTAGCAATTGTGCATCAATATCCAGATGCCCTTCGTATTCTGCAAGGTTACGGCGGCGGTGACATTGATCCAAGACACGGCATTTGGCATTTTCCAGCCCCAAGGTATGCTGCAAGCATTGAAAAACAATATAGCGCTTATCAGAGCGATAACCGTGCCAACGCAGAGCAGCCAAAGCCAATGCATGTGCCGCTCCATAAGCCAAGGAAAATTGACTATCCGGCGATAAACCTTGCAGCTTGACATCCTGCAATTTAGTGGTGGCTGCTAAAACCATACCATCGAACTCCATCTGATTTGGCGGCTCACGATTAAGCGCTTTTATGGTAACGAGATTATCCAATGCTTCCATTAACGTCTCCTGTTAGTTTTTAAGTTCCATGTCGCCAACCAGCCACAGCTTGGGTTGTTCCATAACACGTTGTATAAAAGGTTGATGGTTAGTTTTACGATCAGTAAATTCGGCTACAGTATACAGAGTCGGGTTAATCGTCCTACCCAATTGTTTTTCTGCGGGTGCTAACAGATCCATCACTTCACTATAACTTATATCATCACCCACCAACATCAGGTCAATATCACTGCCGGCATGTTCTGTGCCTTGAGCTACAGAACCATAAATAAAAGCACGGCTCAGCTTCGGCAACAGCGATACTAACGCTGCCTTAATAATGTCCACCACACCAAACGTTTTTTGAGTGATCGCCTTTAATTCGTTAAAGATCGGATTATTAGCATTCGCCTGATAATGGTTCTGGTTACCTTGACGCGACACCGTCAGTAAGCCAGCCGCACACAGTTTTTCCAGCTCTCGACTCACCGAGCCTTTACCCACAGCGGCCAGTCGTACAATTTCATTTAAATAAAAAGTTTGCTCTGGCCTGCCATACAGTAAACCCAATACACGTTGCTGGGTTTTGGTAAACAAGGCATCACCAATAGCAGAACAGATCATCATTCACTCACATAAAAGTCCTATTCTGGGTACTATAGGTCTCTTTCTGGGACTTATCAAGGAGATGCTTGAGATTTTTTACAGCCGTAGTGCTTATTGGCTTGCATATGGCTATTTTTGCCCATCCCCTCGAAAAGGTAAAAATTAGCACACACTTATAGATATCCATCGATGGCGACGATTTACCTACGGTGTTATCCCTATCGAGTGCCAGAGAAATTCATAGGAAACCGGTGCGCGGTGTTGAGCTTTGGCCTGCTGAGCTTCGCCATGTTCGTAGGTATGCAGCAAGAATTTCACCTGCTCCAATCCTTCTGGCGTTTGAATCGCCTCACGCGGTGTTCTATCGTCCAAAATCGGTAATGGCTTGTCAGCCCAGTCCGCATAAAGCTGACGAATTCTCTTCTCAATGAGCTCGGTCAGCATCTCTGGCGGCAGTTCCACCGGAGCGGATGTTTCCTTGCCCTCATTGGGCTGCAAATTAGCGAGCATCCCCTTGGGATCGGAGATTTCCCGGCTGACAAAGACGACGGCTGTGCCTGCAACTGCTTCGAACCAAGGCCGGCCTTCGTCCGCATACTGTTGAGTGCGATAAGACACTTTGATTCGATCCGGGCGTTTTCCCGTATCAATGCTGAGGTATCTGCGTATCAGACCATCCTCACCTTCAAAAAGTCGGTTCCAGCCCTCCTCGCGGCTGCCTTCAATATCTGCTTCACCGGACAAGGCCTGATCCAGAGCGGCCCAGTTCTTAACCCGATAATGATCGGTGACGAACAACAGCGGTTCTCCTGTCAGATGATCAACCAATTGCGGCATTTCAAAGGCGGTTACAAATAACTGGAGCCATTGATCTGGAATGATAACGCTGGTGATTTCCTTGGCGAGAGGCGAATCAGGCTCGACGTCTTCCAGTTCATCCCGGAGGTCTTCTAACAAGTCCCAGCTTCGACTGCGAGGGAAGGCGTAAACAGCTCCGGATAGTTCGAAATGATTTTCAACTGGCATGATGCGTGCTGCCATGAGGTCGTATGGGTTCGCTTGCCGTGATCCGGATTTTTCCCTGATGACGACAGGCGGGCTTTCAGGCAACATAACGTCCCTTAGTGTTATGCTTTCGCCCGGTATCACTGCGACGACTTCGTAGAGCCTGAGCGGCATAGTCGTCAGCAACTCAATCCATTGCCGCTGTTCGACGGAAAAGAGCGGACCACCCTGGCCGAGTAGCAAGTCCGCAACACGATGGTCTTGTCCCTTGATGGTCATAACGCCATCCGCCAGGAACCATTCCATAGCATTGATCATGATGCCTTGATAGGAATCGCCGGGCAGGTCCTGGAGCATTGCATATTCATCTTCGTCGAGTCCGCCGAAAAACCCTTCATCGAGCGCTTCACGCGCTGTTTGGCCATACTTCGTGAAGAGCCAATTTATTGCTTTTGGTACCGCTTCCGAGCGATCGCTGGCTATCTTGGCTTGCTCAGCCTTTAGGCAACACTGCTTATATTTTTTGCCACTGCCACAAGGACAGGGATCGTTACGCCCTGGCTTTTTCATACATTTAATACGTTCATAAAGAGAGTGTTGATTACGAAGTTTGATTTACATTTCGCTGTTCAGCCAAATACGCGAAAAATGTTCGGCGGCCAACGCCGAAAATATCACACACTTCGGAAGCAGTTTTTTCGGTTTTTTCATACAAGGGGTCCTGTCGAAGAACCCCCAAAAGTGTTCGTTCTGAGCTAAGCCTCTTGTCATTTTCAGAGGTGTCAACGGCATTGGCTGTTGGGACTACTTCTTATTGGTGCGTTCAATGTGTAGAACAGCGTCAAGCAATGCTAATGAATTGCCTGCATCGGATGCGTAGACTGTGCGTGTCCTTGGGTCATAGGACACCATGACGAACGGGACTGAGGTGCGCCCAGTATTCCGGGGCGCTTGACGCTTGGAGCGGTAGGCTCTGCATACCTCCCTCTTTTCGGCAAGCTGCTGATTGATTTTCTTCCAGTCAAAGAAATAGTCGGGATACAACCGGCGCATGTCACGCTTGTCCTGCGGCTCAAGCGTGTAGTTGCGAATACGCATGATGTTGAAATTGCTTCTGCCGACTTTTACCGTGAGATAACAAAAGCCCTTTCTAGCCGTGATGAAGGCGCTGCCTTGCTTGCGTTTTATCGTTGCTTGCTCCATGTCAGGAATCGGCTGCACTGGAGGATTGCAGTGCGGCATATAGAGCCGACACGCGGCGCAAGGCGCTCAATCGCTCTGGGGCCAATGTGCCAAGGGCACGCCAAGCGCCCTTGAATTCCTCAATCTCGGCAATGAGAGCCAGCAGTTCAGGCGTGATCTCGATGGTATCGGTATTTAGCATGGAAGTATCCTCAATAACCATATTTACGCCCATAAACAACCATAAGTCAAGCCAAAACTACACCCATATGCAACCATATCCTGATTAAGGCAAGGGCTTGTAATCTGCTAAAATCAGCGCCCTATTACTAAGGGAGTTAAACAGTGATTAAATCAGAACTGGTGCGTGCGCTAAATGAGAAATTACCTGAACTTCAGGTAAAGGATGTGGAGTTGGCGCTGAATTGCATCCTGGGACAGTTTACGAATGCAATAGTCAAGGGTGAACGGATTGAAATTAGGGGCTTTGGTAGTTTTAATTTGCATCAACGGCCTCCCCGTATTGCGCGTAATCCTAAAACGGGCGAAGCAATTAATTTACCGGCTAAAGTAGCGCTTCACTTCAAACCAGGCAAGGAAATGAGAGACCGAGTCAATGCTGCGCGTGACAAGTGCGTTATTACAGAATAAATGTTTAACACCCACGCTACAAATACGCAATTCAAACTAATAAAGGATCAAGTTATGTCATTTTCAAAATCTTTGGAATACGGTGGTCACGCACTTGTATGGTCGGGCGATTGGACGCCAGAAGGCGCACGAAAAGCGATCAGTGGGGCTGCTCGGGCGGGATACGACTACATTGAAATAGCTCTGCTCGATCCATGGAAGGTGGATGTTGTGTTGACCAAAGATTTGCTTCAGGAATTTAATCTTCGTGCTCACGCATCGCTTGGCTTATCAGCCAGTACCGATGTCACCAGTACGAACCTGGCGATTGTCGCCAAGGGCGACGAACTGCTCCGTAAAGCGACCGATGTCCTTTATGCTATTGGTGGAACCGAACTTTGTGGTGTCATCTATTGTGCGCTAGGCAAATATCCAGGGCCGGCATCAAAAGAAAACCGCGCTAACTCAGTCGCCGCTATGCAGCGCCTGGCCGATTATGCAGCGGATAAAGGCATTAATATTGACCTTGAAGTCGTGAACCGCTACGAAACCAATATCATGAAGACAGGCTTGGAAGGATTGGCTTTTCTGGATGAAGTCAATCGCCCTAATGCCTATTTGCACCTGGACACCTACCACATGAACATAGAAGAAGATGGTATGGAGACATCAGTATTGGCCGCAAAAGATCGGCTGGGTTATGTGCATATTGGCGAAAGTCACTGAGGGTATCTAGGCACAGGCAATGTGAATTTTGACTCGTTTTTCAATGCCCTGAAAAAAATCAATTACCAAGGGCCCATTACTTTTGAATCATTTTCATCGGAAGTCGTTGATCCAAATCTTTCCAATACACTGTGTGTCTGGCGTAATCTTTGGCATGACTCCGATGATCTGGCAACCAAGGCCCTCCTATTCATGAAGGAACGTTATTAGGTCATGAAGAAGAAAGCCATCATTTACCTTCACGGTTTCAATTCCGCATCGCTGGACATAGACGGCAATTTGTTAACCAGTAAGGAAAAGCTTTTCGTAATGCAAGAGTTTTGCGCGGAAAAGGCTGTGTTGTTTTATACGCCTAATGTTGATTACCGTGATTTTCAAAACCTCGTCGAAGATTTACTATTTGAGTGGAATCAATACTTGGATCAAGGCTACGACGTGATTTTTATGGGTTCGTCGATGGGCGGATTTGCCAGCGAATACCTGGCAATGAAAACGGGGTGTCATGCCATCATGATAAACCCGGCAATCAGGCCCAGCGAGTTGCTACGACAATTTATTGGCGTGACGGAAAACTATGAAACCGGCCAGCCTTACCATTGGGATCATAATCATTGTGAGCAATATCTGCGATATGAGCAAGAACTTGCCGACAATCATCAAATTATAGACAGAACAATTCTACTGGATAAGGCCGACGAGCTGATCGATTCAGAAAAAACGCTTTCAAAATATCAAGCCATCGCCAATGTGGTGGCCTTTGACGGGGGGGCACACAGTTTTGAACATATGCGGCAGGCATTACCGGTTATTGAGCGCATAATATTCCCGTAATTTTATCGGGCCGCTACAGCTTTCAACACCCTATCCAATGCGTTGATCCATGAACAGTTTGCAAAATGCATCACCCCAACGCCTCCATACACTCCAACGAATCATTCCTCGGGCTATTGACCTTTGTAGTAACCGGCCATGCTGCCATGCCTTCCGCCGAGTATGGTTTCAGCAGACCTTGCAGGCCTCCCGCATCCTTGGCATCCGGTTCCAGCCAAGCATCCCAATCGCCAGGCGCAAGAATAACTGGCATGCGGTCATGGATTGGTCGCATGATCTCGTTCGCCTCCGTCACGATGATAGAACAGGATTCCAATTCTTCGCCTTCTGGGCTCTGCCACCGTTCCCATAATCCGGCAAACGCCATCGGCTCGCGGTCCCGCAGTGCGATAAACCACGGTTGCTTGACCTTTGAACCTGGTATGGTTTGCCACTCGTAAAACCCATCCGCCGGAATTAAACAACGCCGGTGCCGAAAGGCACTGCGAAACGCCGGCTTGCTGGCTACAGTCTCGGCTCTGGCATTGATGGTGCTGTAGCCGATCTTTATATCCTTCGCCCAATGCGGGATCAAGCCCCATCGAGCCAGCGCAAAGTGCCTTTTTTCGCCTTCGTCCCGAACAATGTGAATGTTTTGCGACGGCGCTACGTTATAGCGCGGGCTCAGCTCTGGAGGCGCATCAGCCTCGAACCGCCTAGCTAAGGTAAATGGATCACTGTATAGCGCAAATCGTCCACACATTTTAAATTGCTTGCCCTTTTTGGTATTTATGATTAATGTACATTATTCATAATAGAACAAATTTAAAAATTTTATCAATGCCAGAAACTACCTTAAATAAACGCGGAGGTCAACGACCTAACGCTGGCCGCAAAAAAGGTTCATCCGCTTACGGTGAATCTACCACGGTTATTCGCGTTCCCGAAAGCCTGGTACCCACTATCAAAACCCTGCTTGACGACCGAAAGAGGCGGTTTGAGCGACTAGCCAACAGCACGGCGGCGATTCTCTTTCCCTCCAAAACGCCAAGCTCAATTGCCTTGCCGCTGTTTACTGGCAAAGTGGCAGCCGGGTTTCCGTCTCCTGCCGATGATTACGTCGAGAAAACCCTGGATTTGAACGAACTGCTGGTACAAAAGCCCGCAGCTACCTTCTTTGTTCGTGCTCAAGGCGAATCCATGCTCGGTGCCGGCATTCATCCTAACGATATTCTGGTCGTGGATCGGTCCATCGAGCCAGTACCAGGGAAGATCGTCATTTGTGCGTTGAACGGCGAACTGACGGTAAAGCGCCTGGAACGCAATAACGAGCAATGGCAACTGAAAGCAGAAAATCCAGCCTATCCCGATATTGTCATCCATGAAGAACTTGAGCTGATGGTCTGGGGCGTGGTCACTAATGTTATTCATCCAGTGTAATGCAACCGCTGCTCGCACTCGTCGATTGCAACAATTTTTACGTTTCCTGTGAGCGGGTGTTCCGGCCTGATCTGGTCGGCAAGCCGGTGGCCGTATTGAGCAATAATGATGGCTGCATCGTCGCCCGCAGCCAGGAAGTCAAAGATTTTGGCATCAAAATGGGTGTTCCTCTTTTTCAGATTCAGCAACTGGTCAATCAACACCAGATAAAACTTTTTTCATCTAACTACACGCTTTACGCCGATTTTTCTGCGAGGGTAATGTCCTTGCTCGAAGAATTCACCCCCAGCCTTGAAGTGTATTCGATTGACGAGGCCTTTCTGGATTTAACCGGCGTGTATCCATGCCAGAAAGACCCCATTGCTTACGGTCAGCGCATCAGAAATGCCGTCGTTCGCACTACCGGCATCCCTGTCTGCGTTGGCATGGGGCCAACGAAAACGCTCGCCAAATTGGCCAATTTCGCCGCCAAAAAATGGAAAAAGACCGACGGCGTACTGGATTTATCTGACCCGGTGCGTAGGGAAAAGCTGATGCGGATCGTGCCGGTCGGCGAAGTGTGGGGCATAGGCTCACGAACTACAACAAAGCTGAATCAGTTCGGTATCCATACCGTTTGGGATTTGGCGACTCAACCCAGTAAACGCATTCAAGCCCAGTTTAATGTGGTGGTAGCCAGAACCGTGCTAGAGCTAAACGGCATTCCCTGTTTGGAACTGGAAGAAATTGAGCCAGACAAGCAGCAGATTGTGTGTTCCCGCAGTTTTAGCCGTCGATTAACACAATACCGAGAACTGTCCGAAGCCTTGGCCGAGTTTTGCAGTCGGGCCGCCGAAAAACTCAGAAGGCAAAAATCAGTAACCGGCTGCATCACGGTGTTTATCAGAACCAGCCCGTTCAATCCACATGAACCGCAATATCAACGTGCGGCCAGCATAAAGCTTGATGCCGCCACCCAAAACACCCGCGCTATCATCGCCACGGCAAACCGAATGCTAAAAGAGATATTCAAAGCAGGCTTCAACTACCACAAATGCGGCGTGCAACTAAGCCATATTCAGCCAGAATCATCACCTGGCCAGATTGAGCTGTTTGATTTTGCCGACGACAATTTGCCCACCGAGAACCGCCCATTAATGAAGATTGTCGATCAGATCAATCGACGCTTTCCCAAGGGCGTTTTGGTGGCGGCCACCGGTTTTGATAAAACCTGGAAGCCGAAATCGG
Source organism: uncultured Crenothrix sp. (assembly GCA_964450225.1). Lineage (GTDB taxonomy): Bacteria > Pseudomonadota > Gammaproteobacteria > Methylococcales > Methylomonadaceae > Methylobacter_C. The sequence goes on from CAYVFT010000012.1 coordinate 29,083, forward strand.
ACCGGGTTTCACAGAGATACACGACGGATTGGCGAGAATTGGTTTGTGTCAAATGCGGGTAGCGACATTCACCGTCCAACAGTGTGCAAAATGACCATACAGGCGTATATTTTCGGGCGAATATTCACATAATGACCAAGGTGGAACAACATCGTAGGAAAGAATCGCCGATGCGCAGTTTTGCTTGCCTGATGATCTTATTTATTTCACTCGCCGACGGCGGTTGCGAGTCCGCAAGAGGAGGCCAAACCCATGCCTGATTCCCGTATACGAGAGGCTATCGAGCTGATGACCAGCTTTGCGGAACGCACCGGGCTGAGTTCTGAACGCCATCAGCAGCGCTACCTGTGGACGGACGCCTTTGCAGTTTGCAACTTTCTCGGTCTGTCGCGTATGACCGGGGAAAAGCGGTACACGGAACTGGCTCTGCGCCTGGTTGACCGCGTGCATCACACACTGGGACGACATCGTGACGATGATTCGCGCACGGGATGGATCAGCGGGCTGAACGAGCGCGAGGGAGAGGACCATCCGACCCGTGGCGGGCTTCGGATCGGCAAAGGGCTCCCCGAGCGCAGACCCGACCAGGCCTTCGATGAGCGACTGGAGTGGGACCGCGACGGACAATACTTCCACTACCTGACCAAATGGATGCATGCGCTCGACCAGCTGACGCGTTCGACGGGAAAGCCTCAGTTCAATGTCTGGGCGAGGGAACTCGCCGAGACCGCGCATCATGCTTTCACCTTCATTCCCCCAGTGGGCGGCCCACGTCGGATGTATTGGAAGATGAGTATCGACCTGAAGCGTCCGCTCGTCTCCTCCATGGGCCAGCACGATCCGCTGGACGCATACATCACATACGTTCAGCTTCGCTCTACTGCTGCCGGACTCTCGCGGGCAAGCGGCGGCCCCGAACTCAAAGACGAGACCGGCGAGGTTCAGGCCATGATTGTAGCGGACGATTTAGCGACTGCTGATCCGCTCGGGCTTGGCGGCCTGCTCATCGACGCCTACCGCGTGGAGCAGTTGCTGTGGCAAGGGGGGATGGCGGACCCGCATCTTTTTGAAACCTTGCTCGCGGCATCGCTCGCGGGCCTGCAATATTACGCAGCGAGCGGCGAGCTGCAACTGCCGGCGGAACACCGGCTCGCTTTTCGCGAACTCGGCCTGGCAATCGGGTTGCACGCGGTACGACTGATGGGGGAAGCGGTCAATCGGGATCCGATTCAATCTTCGTTCATGACCGATGGCGTGCGCTTACGACTGCGTAAGCTAATGCAGTTCGTGCCCATTGGCGAAAAGATTGAGTCTTTCTGGCGCACCCCCGAACATAGACGGCACCTGACCTGGTCCGAGCATCGCGACATCAATGAAGTAATGTTGGCGACCAGCCTGGTGCCCGATGGATTCCTTGTCCTGCCGCCACTCTACTAGCGTATTTTTCCGTGCGAATATGCAACTCAAAAGCAGCCACTGGCAATAAACAAATTTTTGTTTTCTGGTCGTCGGCAGCCGACCCGCAAGAGTCACTCAATCCAAATTTCCGAATGGCTGCATACTCACGGAAAGCGGCCAGTCGATTCTAGCGTTCTAAAATGGATTATAGGTATTTATACGTATTGTTTTTTTGTTTGAAGTATTATATTTTTTTAAGAAGGTTGAAATGGTGGTGCGTTTTTTTACTATGAATGGCTGCCAGGGACCCAAATTGGCCTTTTACTCTAATTATTTTATTGGCTGGTTTGTGCGTCACTTCTGACTGTCGGTAAGATAAAAAGAAACCGTACATTAATTACGGGAAGATATACGTTTTGTGTTTGCTAGAAATTAGCTTAGTCTTTTGACTAAAGTGTGATAACTAGGGACGTTAGACAGAAACTATATGATTATTTGTTGGATGGCTTAACGTACCCAATTATCATGCAATCTGAATTTTACAGCAGGGGGATCATGTATTCGGAATGTCAAATTCAACTTCGCGTCGGTGATCAACACGTGATAACTCTGCCTGAGATGGGAGCTGCAGGATACGAGTGGTTCTTTGAAATATCTAACGACAAAATTGACGTGACGAAAAAGCCTGGTAATATACCACCAATACGAGACTCGGTCGGAGGGCCAGTATTGGTGACATTCGAGCTTTCAGCTATTTCTGAAGGTAGGTCGAGAGTTGTGTTTGAGCAATCGCGCCCTTGGGAACGTAACGATGTTGCTGCAACTCATGTCTTGCAGATCGAGATTCTTCCTTAGCACTGCGGCTGAGCTTTTGGGAAACAACCGACAAAACTTATTGAGTTATTTATAGTTCCCGCGAGTTCCGTGGGTGTCACATAGGAGTCACAAAATGGCTAATATCAATCAACGCGATGTACAGTCGGCAATCAAAGAGTCGCAGGCCAGATGGATGGCGGGCAAAACTTCCCTGGCAGAACTCTCGGATGCACAGTTTCGTGCTATGCAAGGCGTCATTGATCGAAAGCAGGCGCTGGCCCGGTCAGCGGCTTTGGCTGTCGCTAAAGAACCCGTGGGTGCCACCTGGCCACAAAGCTTTGACTGGCGCGATCAGGGAAAAATTACCAGCATACAAAATCAAGGGGGCTGTGGATCTTGTGTATCCTTTGCGGCTATCGCCGCATTAGAGGCTCGAATCCTTATTCAAGAAGGATTTACTCTTGATCTGTCGGAGGGAGACCTGCATTTTTGTTCTTCGCATGGCGCGAATTGTGACGGCTGGTGGCCTGATGCAGCGTTGGATCAGCTCAGGGATAGGGGAGTATGTGACGAGGTGACCGCTCCTTATACGCAGGGAGTTTGTAACGCCGGCGACCGCAGCAATCGAACGGTTTTTACTGGAGGGCAACGTTTTTGGCGGAGCCGCGATACCATGAGAGTGCATATCAGCACGGTTGGCCCACTAATAGCCACTATGGATGTGTTTTCAGATTTTCGCTATTACCACTGTGGCATCTACGGGCACCTAACCGGAGACTTCGTGGGAGCCCACGCTGTTTGCGTCATTGGGTATAACGATGATGAACAGTATTGGATATGCAAGAACTCTTGGGGAAATTGGTGGGGGTCGAATGGCTTCTTTTTCATTGGTTACGGTCAATGTGGCATAGACGATGGCATGTGGGAGATTGATGCGCCAATTACCGTCCCTTGGGGTCTGCGCCCCAAGGATCAAAAAGACACAAAAGATACAAAGGACGGCAAAGATAAAGATAAGGAAGCAAAAGATGGCAAAGATCATAAAGACAATAAGGAAGAAGACAAGGCGACAGCTGGTCGAGAAAAGCTTATAGCTAAGGAGAAGGATCAAGATCTGTTTGATCCAGTTAGACTACAAATAAGTCAACTATCTCAAAGAGTCGAAGAAATAGCTCGTGCGGTCGACGGTCTGGCGGCCCAAATGGCACAGGGGCGTTCCTTCATCAGTCCTGAGGAGCGGCCTGTCGTCGGGGATAAGGCGCTAAAACAAGACGGGATAGATAAGCCAAAATAATATTCTCAAAAGGCGTGTGAGTCGGAAGTTTTCGAAGGATGCTTATAGTTCTTGCTAACCGTAGCGACGCTGCGGCTAGATTATTGGCCCAAAGGTGGACAGATACTGTTTTCCTTTCTCCCCAATATTTATCTGGCCGCGGTTGGTGCCATGAATTGGGTGGCAGGCGCTCTAAGCAGCAGGTCGAATTGCATGAATCAATCTCGATCGGAGGATTGCCTATATCTGCGGCCCAGATTGATGGTGTTTACACCCGTATTTCTGGTGTATTTGAGCATGATCTCATTGAAATTCGAGCCGAAGATAGAGCATATGTTGCTGCGGAAATGAACGCATTTCTGCTATCTTGGCTCACAAATCTTCGTTGCCGCGTGGTGAATCGCCCTACATTCCAAGGTCTTTGCGGACCCAATCTGCGCCCAGAGGCGTGGATCCATATCGCTGCGATGCATGGTATCCCTGTTGTCACGATACTTCGGGACTCGAACGGGTATCAAAGTCGTGATGTAAAGTTAACTGAGCAGGTTACGATTGTGGGTGACCACGCCTTCGGCTATTCTGAGATACGCGCACGGCAATGGGCACGTGAGTTAGCGGAGTGTGTAGGTTTGGATTTAGTTACGGTCTCCTTCAATATCACCGCGACTGGACCACTGTTTCTGGAAGCAAGTCCGTGGCTCGACCTCTCTGGGCCCGGCATCGAAGATGCTGTTCTTGATCTCCTTCGAAACGGACGGAGTTCTGCTCCTGAGGAATCAAAGTGATCGTTTTATGGGGGATTCCCGGCGATTCGACGTTGATGCTCGTTCGCGATGCTTTGCGATCCCAACATCAACCGCATATTTTTCTAAATCAGCATGATGTTATAGAAACTAGCGTTTCTCTTCAAGTTAGCAATCGAATTGAAGGTACTATTACCATAGGTCAGCTCTCCCTCGACTTGGCAGAAGTGACCGGGTTATACCTAAGACCTTATGAAACTAATCGTATTCCAGTCGTAGCGAAAGTCGGCGAAAATAGTAAGGAAGGCATGCGAGCGATCCAGACAGAAGACGCAATTTTGTCGTGGGCGGACCTTACTAGTGCTCTGGTGGTTAACCGCCCCAAACAGATGGCGTTCAACTCCTCAAAACCATATCAGTGCTCGCATATTGAGCGGTTCGGCTTAGAAATTCCCAGAACCTTGATCACGACAGAGCCAGAACTAGTTGAACAATTTAGTCGGGAGTGCGGTGCAATCATTTACAAATCAATTAGCGCGATTCGCAGCGTGGTTGCACAATGGATACCCAACGATAGCCATAGAATTGAAGATGTTGTTTGGTGTCCGACTCAGTTTCAGGAAATGATTCGTGGGGTTGACTATCGAGTGCATATTGTAGGTGAGGAGGTCTACGCTTGTCGGATTCGATGTAGTGCGGATGACTATAGGTATGCTGGCCAAAACGGGTATGAGGTGGAACTTGAAGCATGTGACGTCCCGACCAACATTGCGCAATCTTGCATCGATGTCTCCCGACACATGGGCCTTCACTTAAGTGGCGTCGATCTACGCCTACGCGAAGATGGTCGGTGGTACTGCTTCGAAGTCAATCCATCTCCAGCATTCGCGTACTATCAGAATGGTACTGGCCAGGACATCGCCTCGGCCGTTGCCCGTTTGTTGGTGAACAATTAATGCTAACAACAAAAAACAACAAAAGTTTTACTCTTACTGCTGCCCCACAATTTTGAATCACCATAACCCCAATTGGACAGATGGCGGGTTGTCGTATGGTGGTTCGACCTTGATGAGTTTAATGAAATCACGTTTGGCGAACAGTTTCAGTGCCAGCAATAAATAAACGCACATGGTGATCGATTAAGGTAGTACGCGGGTTTTCGCTAATTGCTGCTGACACCGACATTGAAAAGTGACATATTTTTATAGCACCGGATAAGATCAACTAAAGAGAGAAATTTCATCGGATAAAATCACCCAATGGAAGACAATAAGATAGATGCATTTAATGTGAGAAAAACTGAATTTATAAAATCAATTAATCTGAGATAAAAAAGCCGGATAAGTGCAAGAATTGGCGATTATGAAATCAAGAAACTACAGTTATCCATATCAGGTAGGAACGCTCAAATTGCATATTATCCCAGTTAGAAATACAAGGCTTTCAGAAAATTGTTGTCTATACAGGCTTTCTGGTGTACAAGCTATGTGGTCCAAGATAATAACTTGTTTACCAACGATCTATCCAAGTTTCACGAGACTGTTGCTGCAAGCATTAGAGTGCATTATCCGAATGGGTTAACTGGTACGGTGGGCAACTTCTTTTCACTGCGCACCATAATTTGTCCAACTACGCCATCAACTTGGACGTACAAAAATGCGCCGCTTCGCTCTGCTTTTGCACACCAATTATGGTGAACGTTAGGCATCTCATAATGAGGCGTTTATTCATGACTTTTTAACTGAGAAAGGATTGATCTATGAAAACAGACTGGAAATGGGCCGCGATTGCCGTCATCGTATGGGCTAATTTTCCTTCCGCGGCACATGCGAGATGCTATGAACCAAATTTTCCCCATTCATGCACGACAGCCGACGGCTGCCCAGGCGTGATTGACTGCGTTGGCGGCTACCCGACGAAGTGCATGAAAGTCGACCCCGCATGCCCTGTGCCGCATAACACTATTCATGTTGATGGTATCGAAATTGTCCAAGAGGTCCAGGACATAAATAACTCCGTTACCCTCGTGGCGGCTAAGCCAACCCTCGCCCGCGTTTACTTGTCCACCACTCGTACCACTCCGATCACGGTCACGGGAACACTGACGGCGGTTCATGGTAGCACATCAGTATCGATTGCTTCCTCTGCCGCCATTAACATAACGCATGACAACACCCTGCGTCAACAGCGTGAATCGTTGCCGCTCAGCCTGAACTTCGTGCTACCAGCGAACGTCAGAGCTTCTGGGGATACGACGTTCACTGTCAGTCAAATCAGAGACGCAACCAATATAGTATTGCAATGTGTTAACTGCAATGTCGGTAAAACCGTCACATTTAAGAAGGATACACCTTTGCGCCTCAGGATAATCGGCCTGAGCTATAATGTTACAACTCCCACAACTCCTCCCGTAACAACGATTCATACGCCACGGCAGATCGATTTCGATCTTCTGCTTTCATGGCTGCGACGCGCTTACCCAATCTCTACGCTAGCGACCAGCCAAGTGACTGTCGCCACCACCAATACAACGATACCCTCGTGTATTCAAGCTAATGGTCAGTTGGCGGCGATGCGTGGTCAGGACATGGACAACGGCGGTGATCAGCGCACCCATTATCTGGGCTTAGTGTCCAATGGCGGCAATTACATGAGAGGATGTGCCAGCGATGTCCCCCCTACTGCCAACCCAGCGATTGTTGCTTCCTCCCCAACCGGTAACCCAACGTTTAACGCGCCCATCAATGTCGCCGGGGATAACGACGCTACGTTTGGGGACTGGTACGGCGGCCATGAACTGGCCCACACCTTTGGTCGTAACCACCCTGGTTTCTGCAACGGCAATAGTAACACTGATACTTCGTTTCCCTATCCCAATGGGCAGATAACCGACGAATCGGGGACATACACCGGCCTCGATTTTGGCGATGTGACGCAAGGCATCGCCCAAAGGGCTCTTCCCGGTGCCAGCACCTTCGACATTATGACCTACTGCAATCAGCCGCAATGGCTGAGCGCCTATGCCTACAACGGCATCTTACAACGACTAGCCGATGAGGATGCTACCTTTGGCGCCCCCCCCGGCGCCGGAGCTGTCGTTGGCGGGTCCTTCGTACATGTTGTAGCCAATGTTGATCTAGTCGCACAGACGGGCCATTTCGCCTATGTAAATCCAATCTCCAAAGCACTACCCCAGCCGGTCGGCGATGGGCGTGCTGAATTGGTGACACTGACCCTTGACGGCCAGGTAATCAGGCGTTATCCAGTAAGGCTGCTGGAAACCACTGACATCCCGGCGGGTGAGCATCAGACTGCTCTCGTCGATGCCGCGGTACCTCTGTCGCCGTCACTCGGTGAAATTCAGCTTTCCCTTTTCGGTAAGTCGATCGCCTCCTTCCGGGCCAGCCAGAATAGGCCGCTGGCACCTAAAGAGATGCGTGTCATGAGGGAGAAGACGAAGACAGTGCAACCGCTCGCCCTTTCTTTCCATGCTCTCACCTGGAAGATGCCGCGCATGGCAAAGGAGCACATCACCTACATAGTTCAGGTCAGCCAGAACGGAAGAACGTGGGAGACCATCGGTGTTGGAATCGAAAAATCGACTATCGCCTTGTCGGCTGCGCACGCTGCCAGTTCTTTCATCCGCGTCATCGCCACCAATGGTTTCCTCAGTTCCGAGCCGGTATTGCTTCACAACCAAAAGACTAAGCCACGCCAGCAAGGTGGAAGGACGCCGTGAGGAAAGAGGCTGAATCGACTGCGTAAATATATGTCTAACATTGCGCCCACCCGAGTTGCTCCCGCAAGCTGTCTAGTCTTTTTGGATTTCCTAGTATGCGCAGGCGGGTAATCGTCCGCGTTACAAATGACAGCTTTTGATGTTTGACCCGTCATTCAATTTACAGGTACAAACGACAGGATTTGGCCGTTACCTGTTATTCGTCAGCTTCAAAAAGCCAATCTCCATACCGGCCATTCAGACTTGTAATATTTGTAACGAGATCACTGTCTCCACCCGACCCATTCTTGCCGGTCGCGCTTCTCCAAACCGGCCAGTCAGCTAAATCCAGATTCTGCGAACTGGAAGGCTACAAAGCAGCCATTGGCGACCTCACACAATCGGCCATCAAGAGACTGACAGAGGTTTCCAGCGGACGGCAGGTTATCTTTGAAAAGCTGTCATTCATCTTAACATTTCGTAGGACATTGCCATATTTAAGCATGGAGATGTTAGGTATAAAAAGTACACCCAACAAGTCTGCAATTCTCAACGGTAGACCGTATCGCTTAACGATCTATCGAAACAAAGAAATCTATCAAGGTATCATTAATACTCGGCCACTGCGCATGGAGTTTATCGCCTTCGCAATACCACGTCTTTACGCCATTAGCGCAGCCTGAATAAGCCATGCAGCCATTTTTAATTTTTCCAGGTATCGGCTCGCATTGATTACACGCCGCCCACCAACCTGAAGACTGCACACCATATTTCGGGAACAAGTGATCATTCGCGCTGTGCATGATCATGACAGGAATAGGTTTGGGACACTTACGATCACGCAAATCCTGATAATCGATACCGGCGGCACTGGGTGCAATCGCATCAGGAATATGTTTGGTGCCTGCCATAAACGCCAACGCCATCGCGGCAGTACCGCCGTCCGAATGTCCGGTAAGAAAAATACGTTTTTCATCAACACACCATTTTTTAGCGATCAAGCCGGGAATAGTACCGAGTTCGATGGTTGAGGTAGGCGATAACTCAGGATGATCTGCATAAGCGACGATAAATCCGGCGGTCGTCGCTTTCAGCGTAAGTCCGGTCATTTTCTCAGTCTTTGCCCGGTTTGATTTTGCCGGTGAATAAACCATCAGTAATGGATGGGCGATAGTCGAATCATAATTCAACGGCAGGCGTACATTATATTTAATGCCTTCACCTGTTGATTCGCCATTGACGGCACCTGATTCACCAGGGCGAGTACCGGCATCGCACCGCGCATGAATCTTATCGCCGCTATAAGACGCGTTACCCATTTGCGAAAACTCGTCATTATCTTCGCTAAAAAAGAGTGTCAGCGTTATCAAGATAGGCAGTAAAAACAGCAATAAAAAAAAGCTGTTACGTAAAGTCGACGCTGGTTTAAGTTTATCAAAATAGGTTTTAAACATCAGATGGCCTCGCTGACTTTTTGTTGGCAGCACGTTTCATTAAATAAACAACTGCTGCAATAAGCATAACAAGGAATAGCGATTTTATCGGCAAGTTGTCTGAGGATTCTCCTTCGAGGCCTACCGAAAACGGTATATGGCTATCCAAGCTCTTGTCTTTATGCACAATCGCGACATGAGCCAGATAATTACCTGCACCGAATTTGCTGAAGTCAACTACGCCATTGACCGTGCCCGATTTTATTTTCGTCGGTTCCTGATAGAAAACCCGGGTTCCCTCGGGTTCTTTGGTGACTTCAAACTCGACGGTTAAATTGCGCAGGCCTTTGCCGTCATAATCGAACACCAGATTAGTCATTCCCAGATGAGGAATCGACTGACAATACTCTTTGGTGGTAAATGTTGGAGTATAGGCGGTAAAGTGTACCCGTTCATGACCCACCAGAATATTGCAGGCATCGACTTCATTACTTGCCCCCCGGTGTGCATAAACGGCTGATGGCAAAGCGATAATCAATAATCCAAATAAAGCTATAGCACGGCAAGCATGGGCTATCGTATTGAATAATACGGGTAACGGAAAATTCTTTTTCATCTTCAAAACCTCTTTTGTATTTTGTTGAAGGCAGAATTATCAATCCAGCTTCACTCATTCAACCGGCATAACCTAACGTAAACAGCATCTTATCGGTATGATTGATGCCGGGTGAATTGGCGTCAATACCTATAGCGGTAACAAAACGGTTCATGCAATTCATGATGGCGCAGATACAGACGGAATCAAAATACGCATGTTCATCCCAACCCGCATCGAAGATTTGTTGAACGTCTACCTGAGTAATTTGGTCAGGTGTCAAGGTTAGTTTTTTTATAAATCGAAGTATCGGTTTCAGCTTGTCGTCGATTTTTGCGCTGTTAATATCCGTTTTTAGAGCGGCAAATACCGATTCATCAAGACCTGAGGCCAGCGAAGCGGCTTTATGGTAGTCATAGCTTAGCCTGCACTGATTCAAATCTGACGTATAAGCGAACAGTAATTGGCGCGTTTGTTTGTTAAAAGGTGAAAGATTTCTCATGATTTCTTCCATAACCTTAAACAGTAAAACCCGGCGACGAGGATATTTTTCCAGCATGCCGGATAAGGAATTAAGGTCTGGGTTTGACGGCTGGTATAACATCGTAGCTCCTGATGATGATATAAAATCGGCAATCGGCTGCTATACTAGCCAAACTGCCAGAGTATTAAAAATCGAAACTTTCAACTTCCGCGAGTAAAAACAACGGCGCTCCGCCGGTTGAAATATCAACGGCATGTTGCGCGGTTTCCTGTCCGCCCGGCGAATTTAAACAGGTTTCCAAGTCCTGCATCGACGGAAAATAAACTTCGGCAATGCGATGGAAAGGTGCTTGTTCCTGACCTACACTCGCCTTAATCAGCGACGCGACAAAGCGGGTTTTTCCAGCCAGCTTTTCTACCGCCATCGGCACATGCTCCTCTGCATAGCGCTGTTCAAATAAATCGACATCGGCTGGTGTCGGGTACATCACAATCAATTTTGCAGTTTTCATGGCTTTCCCATATCGTTATTTGAAAAGAGTGGCAATCTTATAGTGAAAGATGAGCATTTGGATAATACTGACTTTCTATGGAACAATAGGTTTTTTCTATACCTTTAATTCTTTATCAAGGCAGGTCTCATGGAAATGCAGCAAATTCGCTATTTTTTAGCAGTCTGTGATCAGGGTAGCATCACACATGCAGCGCAGCTTACTTATGTCTCGCAACCGTCTTTGACACAGGCCATAAAAAAACTGGAAGATGAAATGGGCGGGGCATTGTTTACGCGTGCACACTCTGGTTGTCAATTAACGCCATTAGGTCGAATGGTTGAATCTAATCTCAGAAAAATCTATAAAGACCTTCAGGCAACCAAAGCAGAGGCGATTCGTTTTACCCGCTTAAATACCATTCCCTTGCGCATCGGCCTGATGACAACCATAGGCGCACAACGCCTAAGTCCTTGTCTGGCAGGTTATCAGCAAGACTTTCCGAATATCGAACTGGAATTGATCATCGATAGTGAAGCAGTCTTATTAAAGCAACTGGATTCAGAATTGCTGGATCTCGTCATCAGCGCCCCGACAAAATTACTGGCATCACCGTACCAATCAACAGTGCTCTATGACGAACGCTATGTGGTCGCTTTCGGCTCGACGCATCGTTTTAATGAATTGCAAAAAGTCGGCCTGAAAGACATCCAGTCAGTGCCCTATTTGGACCGGCTAAATTGCGAGTTAAGAGAAGACTTGAAGTGTATTTGTCAAAATCAGGAAATCAATCTTTATGCAGCTTACCGTAGTAACAGTGAGGAATGGATTTTGCGTATGGTGCAGGCGGGCATCGGCGTTGCATTGATGCCGGAATATACCCTGCCTAAGGATGCAACTGACATCAGTTTTCGCTATCTTTACGAACCTGAGATCAGCCGTCAAGTGTATGCGATTTATACTCATGAGACATCAGCAAAGCCGGAATTAGAGGCTTTGATTGCTAACTTGAGCCGGTCATAAAAATTGGATGATATTGCCCAAGTCTGCTTTTAAGCGGTAGTCGATTAAATCTGTATTTTGGTATACATTAAGTCGCATCAATAGGGCATGTCTTTACTGTTGATTTCTAATTCAAATGGCTCTTTTGGGCTGTTAGTGCCAGTTGTTTCACTGGAATCGACTGTCTGCTTGCCGTTGATGTGCAGCCATTTGGAAATGTGGAGTGAGTGTCTCTTGTGGGTCGCCAGGTGACTGTCTTCTCTTAAGATTCATCGCCGGAAAGCTGTCGTTGAATTCCGATACTTGAAAGCGGCCGTTCGTCACTGAGTCCAACCGACCCATTGCAGCCTGTGGAAATACCAATAGTTGACAGTCTGAATTGGCCTCTATAGCTGCCACCGAATATCAGAATCATCAAAAATTATATGTTGTGATGGTTGACGGTCCCTTTTGATGAAGTACCATAACCAGAACGATTAATTATAATGCATTCAGGACGACCGGATCGACAATAGGCCTACCTGAAATATAGTTTCAGATTGTGTAACTGGGAACCCTAAAATATTCATTTTAAAACAAGTTGATACGGTAGTTACTCCAGCCAAAAAATAATTTTATAGTCAAACAGTACCCCGCTATTTCCGCGCAAAATTCACACCGACTCCAACTCTATTTTTACCTTCCGGCAGGAACGATTTTGCTGGGTGGGTCTTTCACCTACTGGTACAGCGCCGCCTTTGCACGGCACACACTCAGAGCAGCCAGCGGAAAAAGACAATCAATTCACATCAACTACGCCGGGCCGCTTCGATCGCGGCAATGTCAATCTTTTTCATCCCCATCATCGCCTCGAAGGCGCGCTTGGCCGCCGCGCGATCAGGATCGATGATCGCGGCAGAGAGGGCGCGTGGCGTGATCTGCCAAGACACACCCCACTTGTCCTTGCACCATCCGCATGCGCTTTCCCGACCACCGTTTCCGACAATCGCATGCCATAAGCGGTCAGTTTCGGCCTGGTCGTCGGTCGCAACCTGAAAGGAGAAAGCCTCGCTGTGCTTGAACGCCGGACCGCCGTTCAGGCCGAGACAAGAAATGCCAATGACGGTGAACTCGACCGTTAATACATCGCCCTGTTTGCCAGCGGGATAATCGCCGGGCGCGCGATGGATCGCTTTCACTTCGCTGTCCGGAAACGTCTCGGCGTAGAACTGCGCGGCTTCAAGTGCGGAGCCGTCGAACCAAAGACAAATCGTGTTCTTGCTGACCATTTTTAATTCTCCGACATATAATAAACGTATGGCTCCAACTGTGAAGACTGCGCGATTTGCTGGGCTATTGGCGTTCCTTAGAGTGGCACGCCCGTATAGCCGTCCCGCGACGGCAATTATCTTGAGTGACCGATTGTCGTCAACTGCTGTAAGCGCCTCCGAACCGGCAAGGGCAAAGAAATTTGCGAAAAATTCCGCGCGGCATCTGATACTCTGGATATTTTAACAGAGGAAACAATAAATATGACCTCTTACATTCTTCGTTCTTCTATATTGGGCACTGCAGCCTTCATAGCTCTCATTTTCGTTCCCGTCGGCACTTTTCATTACTGGCAAGGGTGGGTATATGTCGCAGTTTGGGTCATGGTCTCCGGCGCGTATACGGTATATCTTGTCAAACACGATCCGGCCCTCCTCAAACGCCGTACTGAAGCTGGTTTCTCTCACGAGAAAGAACCGGCCCAAAAAGTGATTATTACCTTTCTGTATATTGCTTTCGTTGCTCTTATTATCCTACCACCGCTTGATCACCGTTACGGCTGGTCGAATGTGCCCTGGTATGTCTCGGTTTTTGGCGACGCCCTCATTGCCATTTCCTTCTATATATTTTATCTCGTATCAAAAGTGAACACCTATGCCGCCGCCAATGTCCGGGTTGAGGAAGGTCAGAAGGTAATATCAACCGGAATGTATGGATTTATTCGGCATCCCATGTACTTTGGTGCCATTTTTCTGATTGTCGGAACGCCGCTTGCACTTGGTTCATGGTGGACCTTGCTTCTCACCCCGAACTTCATGCTCATTCTATATTTCCGCATTGCTAACGAAGAAAAAGTGCTTCTGCGCGATCTTCAGGGATATGAGGAGTACAAGCGCAAGGTCAGGTATCGGCTGATACCTGGGATTTTCTAAACTCATAATGACAGTTTTTAATCCTGGAATACTTTCGATTTTTAAGAAAGCCGCCATTAATGAATGACTGGTATTGGTTAGCACGAATGGCCATAGTGACCGAGGTAGCGTCTTTGGACGATCGCGTTCGAGGGCAACTTTGCAGGGCGAAGCCGAAATCCCGGTGACTGCTTAATTGAATGGGTCTACGATCGGAAATGGCCGTAGTGACGCAGTCATAATATCAATTTGCTTGCCGAATACCTGACATTCGGCTGGGTCACAGGTTGCTTTAACTATTGAAATTGGATAATGCCCCCGACGGTCGGGTATTGGCCGTTGGCTGACGATGGGTAACCTCAAAATTTGATGATTGCCAATGGCTGCTTTCATTGGATTAGTCTGTAATTTCAGATTTGCAATTAATTCGGGCCGAAAATGCGGATGTTTACAAGCCGCTACACTTGGCGAAAAACAAACACAACCGGCGAAGCCACACACACTACAGAAGGGTTTAGTTGGAAATTAGACCAGCTCAGGGTTATAGCGACCGTTGGCCTGCATTCTATGACGGCAGGAATAGCAATGTGGGCTTACGGACGCTTACCCTGGGTGCAGGATAATTGCAGGCTTAACCCTGTCCCGTAGGGCTGTCCTAATAAATATATCAACCAACATCAGGCGTTAAATCAATATAGTCCACTTGCTTACCATTGCATGTATAGGTCAAGCCAATA
>CAYVFT010000013.1:0-43879 GCA_964450225.1 uncultured Crenothrix sp.
ATATGTCAGAAATGGGACGTGGTGAGGTGTTGGTTAGGCTTTAATCGCTCTGGATGTACAGGGTTTGACGATTTGCCATTGTCAAACCCGTTTTAACCGAGAGGGTTACAAGCATAGGTAAGATGCAGTTTTCCCATAAAAATAAAGGGACTATTTTTTATGGGAAAACTGCACCTCCCGCCTGCGTCGTTATGTGCTTTCGTCCTTGAACCGGAGGTTCAAGTGGGGGCGGTAACCGGTACATCAGGCTTCCCATATAAAACGGGCATGCACACCAGTAAGGGAATTCGTCCCCGGGGTAAATACAGGTTCAGGAAACACCCAGCACACTCTCGAACGCTGCAGGAGATACATTGTCTATTTTAGCGTATTTAAGGATTTTCTAAAACGTTTTCTATTTTGTGACTCATTTTTGTTAGACATTCACTCAATCTTTGATTCAGCATGGCATTTTGATTTTTCATCATCTGCAGTTCATGAGCCAAATTAAGCGCAGCCATGACCGCAATTCTGTCCGGGCCGGTTATTTTGCCGGAGTCTCTCATTTTGCGCATTTGCACATCGAGTTGCTGGGCTGAATGAATAAGGTCGTCCTGTTCTTCAGGATCACAGGCAATCCGGTATTCCTTGCCCATAATAATAAGAGATACGGGTTGGGGTTTCTGGTTCATGAACCGTGCTCCATTGCTTTTAGTCGGGTAATCATTGCTTCTACGCGAGTTCTGGCCAAGCTGGTTTTTTCCAGCAATTGAGCTTTTTCATGAACCAATGTTTCTTGGTTAATTTTCAGCGAACTGTTTTCATTTTTCACGAAATGGTATTTGTCGATGAGCTGATCCAGTTTGTCTTCGAAGTCTTTTAATTCAATGGATAGATGTGTTTCTGTCATGGCGGCAATTAAAGTTATTGAAAATAATCACGTGCTTCCAAGCGTGCTTTCCGGTAATAACGACAAACTTTCGCTAAATGGAGTCAGTCGCCTGTCGATTCAAAGTGAACAAATATTATTCAAGTTGATGATCAATGGTAGCATAAGCGTTATTTTTCTTTTAGTGATAGTGAAATTTTTATGGCTTACAAAACTTGTAACGCAATAATTGTCAAATCGGACTCTTTGTTTTCGGCGGCTGAAGCTCACGGCATGGCTACAGGAATGTTATGTATCAACGAGAAGGCAGGCAGTGCATATTGGATAACCGAATTGCTACATAATGCGAGTCCTTTAATTGATGAAGACAAAAACTTGTTGGTCAGGCTTTTCGAGGAGACCAGACGCTTGCTGGCTAGTGATGAGTTTGAATTTGACCTGTTATTGCCAGAAGAAGATGCATCGTTGGTCGAGCGGGCTGAGGCTTTAAAAAGCTGGTGCAGAGGGTTTCTATTTGGAGTGGGTTCAGGGGCCTCAGCTTCAACTTGGTCGAAAGATGTTCGCGAAATAATGAAAGATATTACCGAATTCACCAAGCTTGATGCTAATGCGGAAGGTGAGGAAGATGAGTTTGCTTTGGTCGAGATTACTGAATATCTGAGATCGGCTGTATTATTGTTACGCGATGAGCTGGGTGAAAGCAGCGGTGAGATTGATGCACGGTGATGTACAAAACATGAAACAAAGTGAGTTTAAAAAAAGGCGCAAGCAATTAATGCAGCGCATTGGCAAAGGCAATATTGCTTTAATAGGTAGTGCTTCAGTTCGCACCCGCAACCGAGACGTGGATTATCCATTCCGGCAGGATAGTGATTTTTACTATTTAACCGGCTTTAATGAGCCGGATGCTCTGGCAGTGTTTATTCCCGGACGAGAACAGGGAGAATACATTTTATTTTGCCGCGAATTTGATGAAAAAAAAGCCTTGTGGGAAGGCGCCCATTCAGGGTTGGAAGGCGCTACAACGCATTATGAAGCGGATGATTCTTTCCCGATTGATGATTTGGATGACATTTTGCCGGGTATGCTGGAAAACAAAACCAAGGTATTTTATCCGATGGGTCGCAATTCAGAGCTGGATCATAGTTTGCTGGAATGGATAAATCATATTCGCAGTCAGTCCAGAACCGGCGTTATTGCACCCGGTGAACTGGTTTCATTGGAGCTTATGCTCCATGAAATGCGGCTATTTAAAAGCGCCGGTGAACTTAAACTGATGCGCCGCGCTGCCGAGGTTTCAGCAAAGGCCCATGTTAAAGCCATGCAGGCCTGTAAACCTGGGCTTTATGAATACCAGATAGAAGCAGAAATTATGTATCATTTTGTACAAAATGGACTGCGTGCGGTGGCTTATCCATCGATTGTTGCTGGTGGAAAAAATGCCTGTACTTTGCACTACACGGAAAATGCCTCCAAATTAGCAAGCGGTGATTTGCTGCTCATTGATGCAGGGGCGGAGTGCGACCATTATGCCGCCGATATTACGCGCACTTTTCCTATTTCCGGGCGTTTCAGCGAACCGCAAAAACAACTTTACCAGCTGGTTTTAGATGCTCAGGCCGCGGCACTTGAACAAATCAAACCCGGACTACCCTGGAATCTGGCGCATGAGGCTTCAGTTGAAGTGCTCACCAAAGGACTGGTCGCTTTAGGTTTGCTCAAAGGCAGGGTGAAAAAACTGATCAAAGATGAAAAATATAAACAATTTTATATGCACCGGATTGGTCATTGGCTGGGAATGGACGTGCATGATGTGGGCGATTATAAAATAAATCAGGAATGGCGCTTATTGGAAGCCGGCATGGTATTGACTGTGGAGCCTGGTTTATACATACCTGCCGACTGTAAAAATGTAGATAAGAAATGGCGCGGTATAGGCATACGCATTGAAGATGATGTTTTGGTCACAGCATTTGGTCATGAAGTATTAACCAGCAGCGTACCTAAAACCATAACAGAAATTGAAGCATTAATGCAGGCAGCCTGATGCAACATGATTATGACTTGATAATTGTTGGCGGCGGTTTGGCAGGTAATTGTCTGGCGTTGGCGTTAAAAGATACCGGACTACGAATTGTAATTGTTGAAGCCAATACGCGCGAACAATTATATGCTTCTCCTGCGGGCGACAGAGCACTGGCTTTGGCGGCAGGTACAGTAATGATGTTAGATGTGTTGGGTATCTGGCAAGGTATTAGTCACGCCGCAACCGCGATAAAGCATATTCATATTTCTGATCGCGGCCATTTTGGCAAAACCCGCTTGTCGGCACAAAAAGAACACGTCGAAGCATTGGGTTATGTCATAACTGCGCGAGACATTGAGACTCATGTTGCTAATCTGGTTACTGAAGCCGGCATAGAATTGATTTCTCCTGCCCGCGTTGTTGGTTTAATGTCCAGTGATCAAGAGGTGTGCATCAGTCTAAAGAAAGGTGGTGAATCGTTTAACGTATCGGCTGGATTATTGGTTGGTGCGGACGGTGGTTTGTCATCAGTTCGCAAGTTGCTCGACATCGCTCAGCATATGACAGAATATGGTCAAACAGCATTAGTTACGACAATAAAATCAACTATCCCCAATAAATATACCGCATTTGAGCGTTTTACAGCTTCGGGGCCGCTGGCTTTATTGCCCGTAGCAAAAAACCACTGTGCAGTCGTCTGGACGCGCACGAGTGACGATGCTAACGCGCTGCTACTTGGTAGTGAAGCGGATTTTCTGGCCGATCTACAACAGTGTTTCGGTTATAAACTTGGTGAACTTAGCTTGATCGCGCCGAGACGAGCTTTCCCCTTGTCTCTGATACGCGCAGAAAAAATGGTAGCAAATCGAGCGGTAATTATTGGCAACGCGGTACATCAGTTGCATCCCGTTGCAGGTCAAGGTTTTAACTTGGGATTGCGAGATGTTGTTTTGCTGGCTGAAATGCTCTTCAGGCGGCATGAACAGAATAGAGACATTGGTTCCGCCGATTTTTTAAAAGAGTATGCCCTCTCCCGGAAGAAAGATCATGACCGAACGATTGGTTTTACTGATGCTGTGGTAAAGATTTTTTCCAATGAATGGTTGGCATTGGCAGTCGCCAGAAACGTTGGTCTGACTTTACTTGATCATATTCCAGTTGCAAAAACTCTGCTTACGCGCCACGCCATGGGGCTCTCAGTACATATGCCTCGAATGGGAAATAGAAGGTAGAGTATCGTCAATCCTGAATGTATTTTGTAGCTACGATAATAAAGGAAAACTTCAAGGACATGCAGAATGCAGAGCTGAATGAATAACTCAAAACAGCTCTGCTGCAAACGTAGAAGCCAAGCACCTAATCGATATGAAATTGAAGTTTGTTGAGGGGGTTACCACTATTTATTTTGATTTGTTCTCTTTTTTTGGCTCGACGTTGACGGCGGCCGCATCAGTAAGCAAAATGTCATTTCTGTTTTTCTCGACAGTTTTTTCACCTATACCTTTAACGTTGGCCAAATCGTTGGCTGTTTTGAACAAACCGTTATCTGTCCGGTATTTTACGATAGCTTCAGCCTTCTTCAGGCCAATGCCTGACAAAGCTTCCGAGATGGTTTTTGCATCAGCGGTATTAACATTGACAGGCGTAGCAAAAGCATTAATGGTCCATAAAGATAATAACAATAATAGTTTTTTCATATTTTTTCCTCTAAGTTTTAAAGTATCAAGAATATTCTTGTTATCGCAAACCAAACAAGATTTATTCTGGAAAAAGACTAGTGGATTATTATGAAACTTCAATGAGAACGGTATTTTATTTAATGACCATATAGGTTCAAGGGTATATTGACCCTGCATCCTGTTGCAATCGGCCTTGATTTGATAGGTGCCGCTCGGGAGCAGTGTAAACGTATAGTTATCAGGATCGTCAATTGCCCGAGATGTTTTGCCAAGCCAAAATTACAGCGGCATCGTCCATGCCGTCACCGTTTAAATCTCCGTATGCAGTTTTCTCCAGAGTAGCCTGGTGCATTTGCGTCGCTGCGTCGTGCCTTGTCCATATTGATTTTCAAACCAGCATCAATTGCACATATTTGAAGGTACACAATTTAGATTTTCTAACTGAATATGTCTTAAATCTGTCGATCAAGCTAAATTTTAGCGAATTAATTGCCAGCCAAAACAGTCGCTGAGGAACTGATTAGATATAATGCTATAGTACACAAACAAACTGGAGGGGGAAGCAAGAGCAATGGCTAAAAATAATAACGAGAAACATAAAATAGTGATTGTTGGCGGCGGGGCAGCTGGACTTGAGTTGGCTACTCGTTTAGGCCGTAAGTTAGGCAACAAAGGCTTGGCAGAAGTCACGTTGATTGATGCGGCATCGACACACATCTGGAAGCCATTGCTGCACGAAGTGGCCGCAGGGACACTGGATGAATCTGAACAGGTTGAATACCTGTCTCAGGGTTATCGCAATCATTTTCGTTTCAGACTAGGCAAAATGGAAGGTCTGGATAGAAAGAAAAAGGAAATCTATGTCAGCCCTACGTTGAGCGATAGCGGCGAAGAACTTATTCCGGGGCGCACCTTTAGTTATGACACGTTGGTCATGTCTGTTGGCAGCGTCAGTAATACCTTTAATATCAAGGGTGTTGCAGAAAATTGCCTGTTTCTGGATACCACTTCACAAGCTTTTAAATTTCAGAAACAGTTGTTTGAATCTTATCTAAAAAGTTATATTGGCAAAGACAGTGCTAATGTTAAGCCTTTGTCTATAGCTATTGTCGGGGCAGGGGCTACGGGTGTTGAATTAGCCGCACAATTGCACGAAGTAACCAATGTGCTGTCGATTTACGGCTTGAATGAGAAGAGCACGGTAAAACTGACCATTATTGAGGCGGCAACGCAGTTGTTACCCGCTTTGCCCATTAAATTGGCGACTGCCACACAACACCAACTTGTCAGTCTGGGTGTTGACCTTAAAATGGGCAGACGCGTTACCGAAATAACCAGAGAAGGCATCACAACCCATGATGGTGAATTCATTGCAGCCGACCTGAAAGTCTGGGCGGCAGGTATTAAAGCGCCGGATTGGTTGAAAAATCTGGATGGGCTGGAAACTAACCACATCAATCAGCTGGTGGTAGATAGTACCTTAAAAACCAATGATGATGACATTTTTGCAATGGGCGATTGTGCGGCTTGTGTTTGGCAAGGTCACAAAGGCAATGTGCCTCCCAGGGCACAAGCGGCACATCAACAGGCATCAACTTTATGTAAGTCTATTGTCAACCGCTTAAAAGGCCGTCATCTGGTCAATTTCGTTTATTATGATTACGGCTCACTGGTTTCATTGGGCAAATACACCACGGTCGGCAATTTAATGGGTCATTTGATGGGTACAGTGAGTATCGGCGGATTTATTGCCAAGGTGGTTTATTTGTCACTTTATAAAATGCATCAGGTGGCAATTCATGGCTATTTCAGAACAGCCATGCTGACGCTCTCCAATGCCTTCAGACGCAGCGTTTATACCAAAATAAAAATGCACTAGAATTTTTTAAACCTAAACAAGATCAACAATATGTTTGAAATAGAATACGAGTTCGGCGAAGAAGATTTAATTCATTTTAATGAAATACAGTTCATGAGAAATGAAGAGATACAACACAACATTAAGAAAAATCGCTGGATAGTACCAGGGGTCATGGGGCTAATCGGCGGTTTTTATTATTTTTATTATGGTGATACCAAATCATCGGCATACGTCCTTGTTTTGGCGGCTCTCTGGGCGTTGTTGTCACCCAAAATCATGATGCTGGATTTACGCCGGCAAATTCTCAAAAACTATACCAATAAAGAAAAAAGCAACATGTTCGGCACGTATACATTGAGCATAGATCCTGCAAACCCCAATTATCTGCTGGAGAAATCACCTAGCGGCAAAAATAAAATGGCCTGGTCTGAATTAGTCAGGGTGGAATATGGCAAACGTTATGTTTATATCTACATTAGTTTGAACACCGCGCTGGTTATCCCGGTTGATAAGGTAAAAAAAGGCAATCTTGAGCAGTTTGCCGAACAGGCGGAAAAGATGATTGAGAGGCTTGCTTAGAAGCTGTGGGCTGTTTTTTTTTGCTCACTGGAATAAAGCGATAAAAGGTGGGTAGAAAAGTCTGCCCAGCCTACAGGTGTTTCAGAAAATAAGTTCTATGAATAATCAAAACATCAATTCGGCATGGAGTGCTGTAGTTCCAATACTTAGAAAATGTTCTTTCTACGATATTAAGGATATTGTCGGACTTGCTGGATTTGAAAGAAAAGCCCTCAATGCCTTAGTTTATTATGACTCATGGAGTAACCAAATTACAGATACTGATAAACTTGTTTCAGATATAGAAGGTCATTTTCTAGACTTTACTGACGAAATAAAGCAAAGCTTTTTGAATATCGTCATAGAAGAAATTTTAAGTGATAGCTATAACCAAAACAGCTATAGCAGAAATGATAAAAAGAAGTTAGAAGAAAGATTGCAATACTGTCTTAACCGATTAGGGTGGCAGCTAATTGATAAAAAAGTTCTACCTATTGAAATTTTAGATTTGCCAGATTTAAACGAATTAGATTCATCTGCACGGGAAGATTTGATTAAAGCGGCAGTAAAATTTCGCGACGGCGACTTAAGTGGTGCAATATCGTCCGCATGTGCCGCTGTTGATAGCGTAACCAAGCGAGTATATCGAGATAAGAATCTTGGCGATATAAATGAAAGCAGGTCTTTTCAAGAACGATGTAACAAATCACTAGAGACAGTAGGTGTTTTTAAAGCTATTGATCAGCAGCTTATTGAAATTAAATGGAAAAGCTCTAATATTACCCAATTTAAGAATAATCTTAAACAATCGCTCAATCAAGCCGCTTATGTGATGCAGGCACTAAGAAGTAATATGTCAGACGTTCATGGGACAAAGCCAGTAATAAAACCCTTGGTTTTTGATAGCATAAAGTGGTCACAGATAATCGTTCGATTACTAAGTGAAAAATATGAAGATTAACGTGTAGTCCGGAATAGAGTAGCGTATCCGCCGAACGAAATCGCTAACCATACGGATTATACCTTGCGCCTTTCACCTTGAGCCTTTTATCTTTGTTACCTTAATGCTAAATTTTAAAAATATAGCCCTGCGCCGTGGCGCGCGGGTGCTGTTTGCCAACTCTTCTTTCACTATTCACAAAGGCCAAAAAGTCGGTTTTACCGGCGCTAATGGCGCAGGTAAATCCAGTTTATTCGCGCTGGTCAAAAATGAACTGCATTTGGATGAAGGCGATTTTTCCATGCCTCCGAATCTGGAAATCGCTCACGTTGCCCAGGAAACGCCCGCTGTTTCCAGTTCCGCTATTGATTATGTCATTGATGGCGACCAGGAATTAAGACGTCTGCAAAACCAGTTAAAGCTCGCCGAACAAACCGACAATGGCTTAAAACAGGCCGAATTACACGCCGCTTTGGATACTATTGGCGGTTATACGGCTCAAGCCAGGGCATCCCGGTTAATGAACGGTTTGGGTTTTACCCCGGACCAGGAGCAAAACCCCGTCAATTCGTTTTCCGGCGGTTGGCGTATGCGCCTTAACCTGGCGCAAGCGTTGATGTGCCGTTCAGATGTTTTGTTACTGGATGAGCCGACTAACCATCTGGATCTGGATGCTGTTATCTGGCTGCAAGACTGGTTATGCAAATATCCCGGCACCTTATTGTTGATTTCTCATGATAGGGATTTTCTTGACACCATCACCGATCACATCGTCCATATCGAGCAGAATAAAGCCGAAATATATACGGGTAACTATTCCGCATTTGAAAAAATGCGCGCCGAGAAACTGGCGCAACAACAGTCTGCTTACCAGAAGCAACAACGCGAAATTGCCCATATTCAAAGCTTTGTTGACCGGTTTAAAGCCCAAGCCACGAAAGCACGGCAAGCACAAAGCCGCATCAAAGCCCTGGAACGCATGGAATTGATTGCAATGGCGCATGTTGATTCACCGTTTGATTTTAACTTTGCCAAACCGGTGAAAATGCCCAATCCGTTATTAACGCTGGATAAGGTCGATATAGGCTATGGGCAGACCTGCGTGATTAAACAGGCAGGATTATCGATTTCTCCGGGCGATCGTATTGGGCTATTGGGGCCAAACGGTGCTGGTAAATCCAGTTTGATTAAAGTATTGGCCGGTGAAATGTTGCCGTTATCGGGTAAAAGACAGGAAGCCGAGGCCTTGAAAATCGGTTATTTTGCCCAGCATCAACTGGAACAATTGCAGCTTGACGAGAGCCCGTTATGGCATTTGCAAAAGATGGACAAGCAGGCAACTGAAAAAGATTTACGCAATTTTTTAGGCGGTTTTGATTTTCAAGGCGACAAGGTTTTAGAAGCGGTAAAACCGTTTTCCGGTGGTGAGAAAGCACGTTTGGTATTAGCATTGCTGGTTTATCAAAACCCTAATCTGTTGCTTCTGGATGAGCCGACTAACCATTTGGACCTGGAAATGCGCCATGCCTTGAGTGTGGCCTTACAGGACTACCAGGGCGCTATCGTGGTGGTCTCGCATGACCGGCATTTATTGCGTTCGGTTACGGATCAGTTATTATTAGTCGCGGGTGGCAAGGTACAGCCCTTTGATGGTGATCTTGACGATTATCGGCTATGGTTGGCCGAACAGAAAAAAGTCGATGAGAAGATTGTGGTCGATGTTGCGCCAACGGTATCCCGTAAAGACCAAAGAAAACTGGATGCAGAACGCAGGCAAAAACATAAACCTTTGTTTGATGCGCTGAAAAAAGCGGAAATTGCCGTTGAAAGATATCATAATGAACAACGTCAGTTGGAACAACAATTGGCGGATCCAGGGGTTTATGCCGAATCAGAAAAAATGCGTTTAAAACAATTAATGGAACGTAAGGTACAAGTCGATAAGGCGCTGGATGAAGCGGAAATGGCATGGATGGAAGCCGAGGAAAAGATTGAAAATGCTAATTAATTCTACTTGGTGATTGTAAAAATTCATCACGAAGTTGACGAAGAACTCGAAGTTTCAAGTTTTATTCTTTGCGATTTTCTCATTTTCCATAGTGTAAACCTATTTATTGATCGCTGTATTATTGCCGAAGTTTATTATGGATCAGGATAAAGCCAATGTTTGACATCATAAAGCTATTATTTGATATTTGCCTGTTTAAAAAAGGGCCTCAGGATTTGCCCTATTCAGTATGGCTGTTGCGAATATTGTTTATTGGTTATGTGAGTATCAGGGTATTAATGTTAAGCATCCACTTCAACTGGCTTACTGTGTTTATGCAGGTAATTGTCGAAATAGTTCTGGTGTGCGGATTTTTCTGGCTTATGTTATACCTGGCTCGAAAGCTGGGGCGGTTCTATCAAGTTATATCCGCTGTCTTAGGCACAGATGCGCTGATCAGTTTTTTTGCCCTGCCCGGAATGGCCTCGATGGAGGCAGGGCAAGGGGGGTTGTTGGTGTTTCTGGTAATGATTGGCTTAATTGGCTGGCATTGGACGGTTACCGGGCATATTATTCGCAATGCGCTGGAGCAAACCCTAAGTTTTAGTTTAGGTCTGGCGTTTTTATATCTTCTGGGATCTTATCAGGCGATGGCTTTTTTATTTCCTGAAGTTGCCGGCGTTAAATAGGGGGGGGGCATGGAAAACTATAAGCATATATTATTGGCGGTGGATTTTTACGAACACTGTGAAGCTGTTGCAAACAGGGCAAAGGATTTGGCTATTAAATATCAGGCAAAGCTGAGTATTATTCATGTGGTAGATAGCTTGCCGATTACCGATGCGGGCTATGGCGCTGACATTCCTTTTAATCTTGATCTAACATCAGAGTTAATGGCTGGGGCAAAAAAGAGACTGGCTAAACTGGCTGAAAAGCTGGGCGTTACCCAAGATAGGTTATGGCTCGAAATGGGCAGTCCCAAGTCAGAAATAATCAGGGTTGCAGAAGAAAACAAGGTAGATTTAATTGTCATTGGTTCACATGGTCGACATGGCTTGGCCTTGTTACTGGGGTCTACCGCTAACGGGGTTCTGCATCATGCTACTTGTGATGTGTTGGCGGTGCGTTTACAGGATGATTGATTGTATATCCATAGGGGGGGCGATACGCTCGTTTTTTGAACACAGAAGTAACACCCTGCGAAGTATGTATCGGGTGAGCACACTGACTATAAAAATAAAAGTGCTTTTATATAATTAAGGTAAATAGATGATTGGACATATTGAAAGTTATGATCCCGATAGCCAAACCGGGGTGGTGATAAGCGAGGAAAAATCTTATACGTTTCATTTGGATGATTGGGTAGCGCAAGTACCGCCGGACCCGGGTGATGACGTTAATTTTGAAGCAGAAGAAACAATAGCGCGGAAGATTAACCTGGTGGGCGCTTATTTGGCTCCGCCCCAGGCAGTTAAATATAAGTATGTCGCGGCGGTGTTGGCATTATTTTTAGGCTTTACAGGGCTGCATCGATTTTATTTGGGATTTTATAAGCTCGGTTTCGCGCAGTTGGCTGTAACCGCTGCAACGGTTGGCTATGGTGCGCTCTGGGGTTTTATAGAAGCGGTTCTGCTTTTCACCGGCCATATCAATAAAGACGCTAAAGGCCGTCCTTTAAAGTAGTGTTTTAGAAACGCCGCAAAAAACTGGAAGACATAAAAAAGGCTCTTGCGAAAACTCGCAAGAGCCTTTTTTAAGACTGAATGGTGTTATCCCTTACTAGGAAAAACATTAACGGCAGTTAAGCCTTTTGGGCCAGATTCGATGTCAAAAGTCACGGTTTGGCCTTCAGTCAGAGTTTTAAAGCCCTCCCCTTGAATAACAGAATGATGAACGAAAACATCTTCACCGCCATCAGAAGGTGCTAGAAAACCAAAACCTTTAGTGTTGTTAAACCACTTTACAGTGCCTGTTGCCATTTTGAAAAACTCCTAAAATAAAAACTTACGGTTAACACAGAACTACAACATTGATAACCGGGACTTCCACTCGTTCAACATCTTTACTCTGCTTGGGTAAATTGTACTGCTATTTTTGACAGGATGCCATTTATTGAACCGTTTTGTACAAGCCATCAAGCACCAGTGAATTAGGGCTAACCATACCGACAACCTGGTTGTTTTCAAGGACGGGTGCCCTGACCAGGTTAAAGTTGGCAAAAAGCCGCGAGCAATAGCGTATATCCATATCAGGATGTACAGAAATTACCGGTTTACTCATGATTTCATAGACGTTAACCCGATCCGGTGCGCGGTCTTTAGCCAAAACATGGCGAGCGATATCGCCGGAAGTCAGCATGCCGTATTCATCATCGTCATTGCGTTTATTCACAATAAGAACAGCCGTTTTAAGTGTTTTCATCTTTTTCAAGGCATCGGCTACCGTTGCAATGCCGTCAATGGTACCGAAATCGGTTTTCATGACATCTTTGACGCGAACTAAAGTGCGTTTTTCTATCATATTTTATCCTCAAGTTCATGGGTTAATTCTTCAACCTGACGCATGACACCGATAGCATCCTCAACATCAACCTGAAAGGCAATGCCGGTGCCGGGTTTGATGTCGAATTGTGCAGCCTTGGCGATTGTTTCCAGGATGTGCCGGCTCAGGTGTTCTTCGACCAGAAATAACAGCACATCGCGTTGAGCTTCTAGCGTCAGGCCAAAAAAGGTTTTCGATTGTTTCAGCCCTTCGCCACGCGCGGAGTTGATGACCGTAGCACCTTTGGCGCCGTTGTTACGCGCGGTCTCAAGTACCAGGTCGGTTTTATCATCTTCAACAAAGGCAATAATTAATTTGAAATGCATGGTTTCCCTCAGGGTTTGGATGAGATACTGCGTTTTCCAAGCCATTGTGCAAGTTGCACATAACTTAGTACAGCAATAATGGGAAATAAGCAGGCAAAAGCGACTAAGCCAAAACCATCCAGTAATGGGTTTCGGCCCGGTACAGCCTCGGCCAGTTGCAGGCCTAATGCAGTCACCAGTGGTACGGTAACTGTCGATGTTGTTACTCCGCCAATGTCATAAGCCAGCCCGATAATCATTTTCGGCGCGAACAGGGTTTCTATTAGAACGACAACATAAGCTGCGATAATAAAATAATAAAGCTCAGTTCCCGTGACAATCCGAAAAGTTCCCAGTGCCAAGCCAAAAGCGACTCCTATGGCAACCGCAATACGTAAGCCCAAGGCACCGATAGTGCCGCCTGAAATTTGTTCGGCTTTAAGGGCAACAGCGAGTAAGGACGGTTCTGCCAAGGCCGTCGCAAAACCAATACTGGCGGCAAAGATATAAACCCAGTAATAGGTTTGCCAGGTTACGTTCTGTAAAGTGGGATTAATGCCCAGAAATTCAGGTGTGGTCAACTGGGTTGCCATCAATTTTCCCAGCGGGAACAATGCCATTTCCAAACCTTCCAGAAAGAAAGCAATACCCAGTACAACATAAAAAAAACCGATTAGCGTTTTTTTGGGGTGAGCTATGGGTTTACGAATTACCAGCAGCTGAAAACCAATGATTATAGCAGCGATAGGCAATATATCTCTGCAGGTTGCCAGCAGAACGAGCGCAAATTGATTCGACAAGTAACTCATCTAATCATCCCGAAGGCCATCACAAAAATGATTGGCGTCAATGATGCAAAGGCAATAAGCCCAAAACCGTCAACCATCGGACTGCGGCCCTTAATGGCCGTTGCCAAACCCACACCCAATGCAGTTACTAGCGGAACGGTAATGGTTGAGGTTGTGACACCGCCTGAATCATAAGCAATGCCGATGATCTCAGCAGGTGCGAACGGCGTTAGGATGATCACGCAGCAATAACCACCGATAATCAGATAATATAAAGGCCAGCCGCGGATTATTCTTAATACGCCGATTAAAATAGCAAAACCAACGGACAGGGCGACGCTAATACGCAATCCTAATGCATAACTATCTCTGGCTGAATCGGTTTGTTCAACCATCCCGCCTTTACTGGCAATATTTGCCGCTTCTTCAGCAACCGCTATAAGCGCCGGTTCCGCTACCGTGGTGCCAAAACCCAAACAAAATGCAAAAGTCAGAAGCCAGAATAAACTGCCTTTGCGGGCAAAAGCATAGGCCATCGATTCACCAAGCGGAAACAGGCTTTGTTCCAGTCCCTGAACAAACAGGGTGAGGCCGAGAACCACAAAGAGTGTGCCGATAAATAAACTGGCAACGTCTGGCAAAGGCTGTCGAATAACAAAAACCTGAAAAATCAAAACAACGGCAAGAATTGGAGCCAGATCCAGAAAACTGCTGAACAGTTGTTTAATAAAACGGTTCTTTAACATAGCTATTCCAATTTCTTGAAGACGGTTTGATTGTATATTAAAGGTATGGCACAAAGCTATCAGGTTAATGATAACCTTCAAATATTCAGCAGGTTTTGTAATCAGGTTGGCTAAAGCATTAAAGCAAGAGCACTTATGTTAAAAGTGGGTGGTTTCGGCCGCGTTGTTCTTGTCGTTGAATTTACCAAAAGCAGGGCAATACTACAGTCCGCCATAATGTAAATGAACAAACCATACCTACACGGGATTGCAACGAAGTGTTGCAGTTCGTGTCATTGCCGCATCCTGAGAGCCGAACAAACGGGAAAATTGAATCTCCCATACCTATAGGTAATCTAGTTTGGGAAGAATAAAGTCGCTACCTGTAGAATCTACATCATACAAACCAGCGATATAATCTCCGTTATATACCTCATAAGCTCGCAAGATGATTTCCGCTAATCCTTCTACCAGATCATAATCGCCAAGGTGTTCCAAACTAATCCATCTTGCCTCGGAGACATCGGTCTGAGCGATCGGCTGAATGTGTTCTTCGTCAGCTAACAAGGCTAGATAATCAATGATTACATAATGAAACCCCTCAACGCGCCTTTCGACTACTGCGACAATATTTTTAACTTCGGTATGCAGGCCCGTTTCCTCCTTAATTTCTCGTTGACAAGCTTCGGTCAACGATTCACCCGCCTCCAGTTTACCGCCAGGAATTGACCAAAAGCCCATAGCGGGTGGCTGATTTCGCCGAATCAATAATATTTGTTTTTGTTGGTTAAATACTATACCGCTGATGCCCAGTGTGGGCACTGGCAATGAATGTGTATTATTGGGCACGTTTTCCATCGATCTTTGATTTTCCTTATTTAATGATACATTAGGGTATTTGGTTGGATCGGGAGCGTCTTTTTTAAGCAGTAACTCAACGGATGCGACATTGGTTTGTCGACTTATGCTTCCTTCATTTACCCGGTTATGCACTGTCTCAATTGCCTTATTCCTTTAGCACCGCACAGGACAAGAGTATTCAGATGGTTTATGTCTATGATTGGTTTTTTAATTCTATCGTGAACCTAAAAACCGCAATTGAACATTCCAAAATCCGGTTAGTCTAAGCTAGTTGTTGGGCTACCATATGTTACAACTGCGGGTTTTTAACATGAACGGAGTCCAAGTATTGGCCAAGCTCATTTTGCATTGACTACACTGTTAATCTTCCATTAAGTTTTATTATGTTACGCTAGCTATATATCATTGAGGTTCAGATATTTATTGATGACTTGCGTTATGCTCCCCGGATTCAATTTAAATTAACATGACATACTTTACCAAATCAACGTTGCCGGTTATCAAATTCTCAGGAGTGATATTGCTCAGTATCTTAACCAGCGGCTGTCAGCATCTGACATTTTTTCCCGATTTAACAGGAAGCCTTGCAACTCCTGAATTTCACCCGGAAGCCAAAACCGAAACCGAAACCGAAACCATAGACACCCATGAGTTTCAGTTATCCGACGGTCAAAACATGGTCGGTAAGATTGCCGCGGTCAACTCGCGTGAAAATGACACACTGTCTGATATCGCCCGGCATTTTGGTCTTGGCTATAACGATATTAGCAAAGCCAACCCAAATATTTCTCCCTGGACGCCGGCGCCAGATAGCCGTGTATTATTGCCTTTACAATTCGTTCTTCCCGATGCGCCCCATAAGGGCATTATTCTGAATCTGGCGAATATGCGGTTGTTCTACTATTCCAAAAAACAGCCAGACAAGGTGTTCACTTATCCCGTTGGTATTGGTCGTCAAGGATGGAATACGCCGATGGGATTAACCAGCATCGTCGCCAAAAAGGCTAACCCGAGCTGGGTTGTGCCTGAATCCATTCACCAGGAACATGCGCTAAAAGGCGATTCATTACCCAAAGTAGTGGCCGCAGGCCCTGATAATCCGCTGGGGCTCTATGCAATGCGCCTCGGCTTTCCCGGTTATCTGATCCATGGCACCAACAAACCTTATGGTATCGGTATGCAAATTAGCCATGGCTGTGTGCAACTTTATCCGGAGGATATTGAAGTGCTGTTCAAGAAAGCAGCGGTAGGATTGCCGGTCAGGATAATTCATCAGCCCTACCTGACAGCCTGGCATCAGGACATGCTTTATCTTGAAGCCAACGAACCGCTGCCAAAATGGGCAAAGGATAATTCCCGCTTAAAAAAACAGTTATTGAAACAATTACGTCAAATCAGCGTAAAAAAGAATGTTTCTATCGATTGGGAGAAAGTCAATAGCATTATTCAACGATCGGATGGCATCCCTACACCAATTCTTACACAAAGCCCGGACGTAGCAGAAATAACGGCAAACGCAGTGCAACTGGAGCATCCTGGACAACTCTATCAGCAACCAGTTGTTGGAGAATTAAAGGATAGCGACTGGTCGGTTTTGGTGGCTAGCTTCGATAACGAATTAGAAGCGCAAAAACTGGCAACTATGCTTAATCATCAGGGGCCGATCATTCCCGCGCGTAAAATTCAAAAAAACAACACCTATCAGGTCATCGCCGGGCCTTTTAAAAACAAAAAGGAAGTGAATGCCGTCGCAAAGCGCATTCGGATGGATTTTGAAATTGAGGTTGAGCCGTTAGAGCCTCGATTAGTTTCAGTAAACTAGCAAGATCATCCTGGTGTGTATTCTTGAAATGGATAGCCAATGTTTCTTGTATCAACTACAGCTGGATTGGGTTAGATAGTCGTATTAAACTAGCGGGGTAACTGGAGGTAAAAAGATAATGCGCCATCCCCACTATTTATACTGTTCACGTCCCGGACTTGTTGGTCTGGTGGTACTAGTAACCGGCCTGTTTAGCGGCTGCGCATCTGAGCCCCCTTTACTAGGCACCACCGGCACAGCGCAGCACGCTTCCCGTCATCATGTTTCTCGTCATAAAGCTGCATATAACAGACCTTATAAGGTAAAAGGCAAAACTTACTATCCCATGGCTTCAGCAGATGGATACAGTGAGCAGGGCATAGCTTCATGGTATGGCTATGAATCAGGTAACCGGACCTCTATGGGCACCCGTTTTAAACCACAAGATTACACAGCAGCGCACAAAACATTACCGTTGCCCAGTAAAGTTCGAGTGACCAATTTGCATAATGGCCGCTCCATCATTGTATTAGTTAATGATCGCGGCCCCTTCAAGAAAAACAGGTTGATTGATTTATCACAGGGCGCAGCAAAAAAGATAGGTCTGCATGGGCTGGCTAAAGTAAAAGTTGAGTATCTCAGTAGTATGGCTGACAATAATTAATGGCAACTGAAGTTTCCCAATAATATGCGCCACGAAGTTTTTAAAAGAGATGACTTCAGTTCAGTAACTTACCCGAATACCAATTTCCGCACTACGTCCCGGTTCGGGAGCGAAGTTGCGTAAATAGGATGTAGAGTTGCGGATATTTTCGTTCAACATGTTTTTTCCTCTTGCAAACAG
The DNA here is from genome assembly GCA_964450225.1 of uncultured Crenothrix sp. GTDB lineage: Bacteria > Pseudomonadota > Gammaproteobacteria > Methylococcales > Methylomonadaceae > Methylobacter_C. Next base: position 17,785 of record CAYVFT010000013.1, read on the forward strand.
CAACACCTCGGCATCATAGAAACTCGCCAGGCTATATTGTGCGCCCAGATTCAGCAACAAATAGCCCGGTGTAGTGGACTGATTTTCGCCCGCATGATTCTGCGGTTCTCCTCGTGTCAAGCGTGCGTCGGTCGACCAGTCGCCTTTCTCGTAGCTCAGTTGCATGCCATAGCGCAGTGGCGGCATACGCGGGACATCGCCACCCTGATTGAAGGTGCCGCGGGTATAATCGCCGAATAAAGTCAAATCGATTGCGCCGTAACGGTTTTGCATCAATGGAAATACCGTCTTGGCTTCAAAACCGCGGAAAATGGCGTTGGCTTGGTCACTTTGATAGACGGGAAGGCAAGCGCCGGGAGGGCCTGAACAAAAGGCTTCAAAGTCTTCAAGATCCTCGTTAAATACTCTAAAATCCTGTCGCTGGTAAATGTAATTATTAACCCAGTTGTGGAAAAGATTAACTTCAGCGGTTATCCAGTCGGCATTAAACCGGTAGCCGAGGTCCAGATTGTAAGAAACTTCTTTTTGCAACTCAGGGTCGCCCAATTCATAGCTCATGGTGGCTTCATGGACGCCATTGGAAAACAATTCCTGTATCTGGGGTGCACGCTGGGATTGGGTTACCGCCAGACTAAGCTGATGTTGTTTGGTAATATCCCATAATGCCGAAACCGATCCGCTGATTGGCGCATAGGATACGCTGTTGTAGGTTTCTTTTGGAGTAAGGCCTTGCCATTCGCCACGTACACCCAGTTCATAGGTGACGTCGCCAATAGCGAATGACTCGACTGCAAACAACCCGTAGGAGTCAATGTCGGTTGGCGGGACTAACGCTTCTTCACCAAGAGCAGAAAATTCACTGTTAACTGATTGAAAACCCAGCGTACCTTTTACTATCCCTATCGGTTGATGTTCAAGTTCCAGACGGCTTTCGTAGGATTTATTGAGAAATGTTGTAGCAGGTACGCCGTCGTCCAGTTCGACATGCTTGTAGTCAGTGTAACCGAATTTTAATCGCATTTCTTCAGCAAGCTTGAACGGTTTATTAAGTTGTCCCTTGAAATCATACTTGGTCTGATGCATCTGAATTCTGACCGGCGGACTTCCCGTGCCATCCGGGGGGATACCGTAATTATTTTCCAGGCTATTTATCGCCGCGCCGACCAGGCCGACGTCGCCTACTGCCGAAGCCCCAATTGAACCGCCGCGTGAGCGCGCATTTGAGTTATTGATTACCCCTTCCGGATTTTCCAGTTCGGGCGTGCCTTCCAGGGTGGGGTCGGTGGCACGCGCCGCAGACTCATCTATTGGCTGCCCGCCAATATGTACATTGCCCTGGTCGTTATAAAAGCCATCCAAATGATAGGCAAAAATATCTTTGCCGCCGTCAAGCTTGAGGGCACTGGAAGTCATGGTGGACGCCGAGTCATAGCGCTGTTCAAGCGCACCGCCGAGCAGCTTGTCAGGGACTTGTTCAGGGATACGGTTGTCGATAACGTTGACCACGCCGCCGATGGCACCGTTTCCATACAATAGAGTGGAAGGCCCACGCAAGACTTCAATCCGTTCCGCGATAATCGGATTCACACCGTTGGCATGATCAGGGCTTAAGGTCGAAACATCATTATTGCCCAGACTATTCTGCATGACCCGCACGCGCGGCCCTGATTGTCCTCGGATAACCGGTGTGCCAACACCAGGTCCAAACGATTGGCTGGTAATGCCCGGTTCATTCTTAAGCGTATCGCCGATAGTTTGCCCGATTTTTGTGCGCAATTCGTCTCCAGACAATGCTGTTACCGGGCGGGCTGATGTTGAAGTGGACTGTTTCAGACCTGTGCCGGTGATCACTACATCGTCCAGTTTGTAAATGTCATTATCAGCAGCGAGAGCATTTGATCCGATCATGGCCGTCATTAATAAAAAAGTGGCGAGTTTTTTGTTCATTAAAGCCGTAAATCTTTTGATTGATAAAAGTGTTAAGTTGAATATAACCAATTGCAAAAACATACAGATTGCGGTTATCAGGGACTCATTCTGTATTGATAATAACCATAAGCAATAAAGATATGTTATAACGTAACATATTGCAAGTAATATCTTTTGTACAAGATGGCTTATAAGTGTATTGAAATGTGTTTGGCTGCCAAATCTGGAACAGTGTTATGCATGTTCAGTATAAGACGGGTAACTTTATCTAATAACCGTTATTCGGCTATTTAGAGTTTGCCTACTGCTCACATTGACATGCTGTTGTAAGGTGATGTTATTTGTTCTGATCATCCGGCAATCTCTGGCATTTTGCACATATACCATGAACTTCTACTGCTTTACTGTGCACCGTAAAGCCTGCTTGCTTGAACTCTAGTGACAAAGCTGACATAACCTCCGGGGCTGGTCGTTCCTCTACTTCCTGGCAGTGTTTGCAGATCAGCAGTAATTGCTCATGTTGAAGACCTGAACAATGGCACCCGACAAAAGCATTAAGGCTTTCTACGCGATGGATCAAGCCTTGTTCGATCAAAAAGTCCAGCGCGCGATAAATAGTCGCCGGTTTTGCCCCCTGTTGCAAGGGTTTGAGGCGATCCAACAGCTCATAGGCCTTGACAGCTTTATGACTTTCCCAGATTAATTCCAGTACTTTGTGACGGATTGGTGTTAATTGCACACCTCGTTCAATACATAAATGCTCAGCTGTACCCAACGCCTCGCTGACGCATTCGCTATGATTATGTTCTGAAGACTGTTGGTGCGGGTTGGATTTGGCGTGAGTGGTCATTGCAAAAAATTAGTTTCAAAAGTCGTGTGTTATATTATAACGTTTAGCTTAGTCATGCAATTCACTGACTTCCCGGATTGCAAGTCATGACCTTAATGGCAAGGCCTTTCAGGCTGCATTAAGCAAAAGAGTATTGTAATGTCCGTGTCAATTTAAACTACAAGAAGGAGAGTTTTTCCTAAAAATACAACGCAACATTTTTTGATTTTGAAATCTAAATGCAATTCAAGAGCAGCCTTTTTATTGCAAAATATTAGCATTCATGTGTTAGCATTACTTACCTTGAAATACTTCAGGTACAAACCATCCAAAACATAAAATTAACAGGACAATACTATGAAAACTAATGCAATCATTGCTACAGGTCTAGTCACTTTAGCGCTGTTGGCAGGCTGCAACAAAGCAGAAGAACCAACAGCAACTAAAGCTCCGGAATCCGCCCCCAGTAAAGCCGTAGAAAGTCCAACTACTGCAACACCTTCGCCTGCACCAGCACCTGCTGAAGAATCTGCACCTGCTGAAGAATCTGCACCTGAATAACATAAGTTTTACCAGTTTCCAATCTCCTGATTGAGAACTGTTTGTGGCAAGCTCTGGTTATCTGCAATGGAACGCTAGAGTTTTAAAAGCTTGAATTACCAGCCAAGGACGGCAAGGAATCCAATAAACCTAAAATTCTCAGTTGGAGTATGTTGAAGTTCGTTAGTGCTGAGCTTTTGGGCTTCGATCAGGAGAGCCCTGTCGAAGCGTGAATGGCTTCCACCCTTTCACCAATTTGTTGAGCATATCAAAATCCCGCCCACTTACAACAGGCAAACGGTATTTTGATGTGCTCAGAAGCAGTTTTTAAGTAATCCTTAGTCGACGCCGTTTTAGCTCAGCTACTGATCAATGCGCACTTGAATAATTTGAAAAGAAAATCCATGCGAAAAAAATTCCTTGACTCGGGTTGGGCACTTAGAGTAAAAGTCCGCTTTCACTGATGCGTTAGGTTTTGGGTGTTCTAATTCGACCAGAATCTGTATACAAATTAACCGAAATACACAAAAATATTATTTCGAAACCGATTAATTCTGAATTAACTCAAAAAAATGAATCGATCTATTATGCGAATTTGGCTTTTGCTGGCGATTGCATTTGTGCTGAATGCCTGTAGCACCAATGAGCCAACGGTCAAGCACGACGGAACCACAGCATACCGGACGACTACTCAGCCACGGACGGCTCTACCTCAACGCTTCTATAGATCAGCAGTTCGCTCCAGTGCATTTCAACCCCAACGCTTCTATAGATCAGCAGTTCGCTCCAATGCATTTCAAAAACCCGGCGAACTGGAACCTGCGGTAGAGTTCTGGCGCAAAACTTATACGGAGTGGCGTCGCTCGGAAGTAGCCATTCACGATGACCGCTATCTGGATGTGATATACGAAGTGATGGTATTGCCCGGTTATGTCGGCGAAAGTCTGACAAGCGAACAAAAGGAAATAGTCAAACAACGCCGCGATTTTTGGAAAACCCAATTATTCGTTCTGGAGAGCAAATTGCGCTACAATGCGCCCTTGACTGCTAACGACAGGCAAATAATCGCTAAACTGGAAAGGAATGGTAGGAAACTTAATAGCGTATTGAACGGAGCCCCCGAGCGGGTGCGTTCGCAACGCGGTACCCGCGAGCGTTTCATAAGGGGCCTCGAGATCAGCCGCCGCTACGATCGGCAATTTAGAAAAATATTCCGCGAAGCCGGATTGCCTGAAGATTTGGCCTACCTGCCGCATGTCGAGTCATCGTTTCAACCAGGGGCCAAATCCTCCGCCGGAGCCGTTGGCATGTGGCAATTCACTAAAGGCGCAGCAAAAACTTTCATGCCCGGAGGGAGAGTGGAACTATGCCTCGATCCTTTTTCTTCTGCCATCGGCGCGGCACGCTATCTGAGTTACGCCTACAGCAAACTGGGCGACTGGCCGGCAGCGATAACCTCTTACAACCATGGTATCGGCGGTATGAAACGAGCACAAAATCAAGTCGGCAGGGATTTTGTCCGTATCGTAAAAAACTATGATGGCCCAGCGTTCGGTTTTGCCTCCCGCAACTATTACGCCCAATTTCTGGCGGCGCGCGAAATTGCCAGTAACCCGATACAGTATTTACAGTAAGTAGTGCAATACGAATCTCGATTAAGCCTGGCCATATCTCGCTGTGGAATTGACTTGACGAAACGACTGCTGTTGTTCATGTGGCAAGTGGGGTTGCAAGTTCATAGAGGGAGCTTATGATTCGGATTGACCTCTTCAGGCCGATTTTAAGCATTCAGCCACATTGCTATTCAGGGGACTAAATTAAATCCATCTTGGAGTGATACTAAACTGAGTATGTCAAGAGTGGTTTATGAGGTCGAAAGTTGGGCGTTTATACAAACAGTATCGAAATGATACAGCTGTCAAAGTTATTGTCGTTTTTGTTAGTTGGCTCGACCCTAAAAATAAAAAGGCATGACATCTTACGAAGTATCTGCTGATAACGGTGTTTTAGGATCTACTCTGCATTAGAAAACAATGATTAAGTAGCGCGATCTTCAATCAATTTTTTCTAGTGTTGGAGTTTTGGCTTTGAACAACTCGGTTAAAAGCTCAAGTTGAGCAGTCAATTGGGGTATCGCAGGAATTTTCCAGGCTTTTCCTATGATACGGGACAATAAATTATTCAACCAGGGTCGATCCGATTTTGCTTGATGGATGATAAATCTGTAGGATTCACCATCCCTAAAAACAGCAAAATTTTCCAGACAAACTTCAATCGTTTCTTCTTCACCGTAGAGCCTTGTTTGAACGTAGACTTTCCGCGCTTCGAGATCAAAACTAAATTCTATTAATTCTGCAATGCCTTTAAGGATTATATTTGATACCCAAATGATCAATATGCTGGGCGTCAATTTTATTGCCATTTTTATTAAACTGGATTTGATGCTCATTTTTAACCTTCATTCGCTAACAGGATAATGCCCATAATTTTAACCATTCTTTGCTTGGTTGTGTCATTTATATTATAAAAATCCAAGTGTTCCTAATTAGTATGCATTGTTATCTTGCTAAGCCCGTAAATTGCTTATAGGCAGGTATGTTTTCAACTGTCCAATTCCTAACACCTTTTCTATGAATTTATTACTCAAATACCTAGCGCTTTGTTTTTTTATCAATAACCCAGCTGATTTGATTCCGCCAAAATCTTTCATGTGGAAAAACGTCATCTTTTATCTGGTCTCCGGGATGATCGTTGAGGGTTTAATCTCTGATCCTGCTGATGGTGCCCTGGAGGTCATCTTACGTACCATTATGGCATTTTCGACTGTTGGCGTAATATTGATCATTCAGAAAAAATGGCATTATTACAATCAATTGTATACAGCGATCTTCGTCTGCGAAAATTTTATCATGACCTTGGCGACGGCAACTGAAGGCTTATATCATTTACTGATAATGGAGCATATCGAAAAGGCAGAAGAAATTTCGGTTGGCTTGGGATTTTTTTTGGTTCTCTGGTATATCGCGATTATCAGCTACATTTTCCGGCAACTATTAGAGTTTAAAATGAGTAGCAGCATTATCATGGCATTTAGCTATTTCGTTTTAACTTATGGTATTCCGATGTTGTTTATGGATATATAAATTTACTGCTTAAGAAGGCCACGCAATATCAATTCTTCAATTGATGGCTGGAACATGCAAAGTGTAATGCTTTTACTTGTCTGGATAATGGGATCCCACTTTTTGTCGACGATTCGGGTGGTGTCATTTAAAAGGATTTTTATCAATTTAAACCCTTGTTTGTCAGGTCGGTTTTTGTTTTGTGTGACTGCTGGCTGAACGGAGGCAAAGCGAGGAGCCAAGCCGGTTGTTTATTTCAACGCCGCTCAGCGAACGGTTCAAGTTAATAGTATCGGTATGACACGAAATGACAAGCAAAAAAAATGCGCCCATCAGACGCATTCTTTGGAAATATTCCCGACCGATTCCGGATTAAAAATTGATCGTAAAATCGGTAGAGAAAAGGAATTGATCATTCTTGTTATTACCGAAGGGTCTGTAGGAATCGTTCGCCGTACCAGCAACCGTTCCATCTGCCCAATCATAACGAATGTTCGGACGCAGGTTCAACCACTTTGTTGGTTTGTAATTAAGGCCCACGGTGAATGCGTAATAATTAGTAGGTTGGCAAGTAGCCAAATAGTTAGCCGCGTAACTTACCGGGACACCAAATTCAGTACTATTGGTTGCTGCGCTTACACGGCCTGGCGAGCAAACGCGGAAACCGTCGTTATCAGCAAACCATTCACCACGAACACCAACCGACAGATCATCCTGGATATCATAGTAGATATGGGTGTTAATTCCATACCACTCGGCATCCTCGGATACGCCGTTCAACAAGACATTGTTGGCGAAACCGTGGTCGTGCTGCCCTATCAAGTGTAATTTATCGGTGATATTGTGCTTCAGAACGATGCTGTACATAGCCCAGTCGCTGCTGTTTTGTTCTGAAGTTCCGGCATAGGTGCCGCTGATATTGGCGGAAGTGGCCTTGTCGTCACTGGTCCAGGTTGTTCCAAATAAGCCTCCCCAGTTGCCCAATTGTTGATTCCAGCCGCCATCCCAGCCGCCGGTAGCGCTGCCTGTGACAACTCCGCCCATAACCGCCCAATTCTTATCGACAGCATAATTACCCAAAAAGCCTGTATGCGTAAACGGTTCACCGTATTGCATAGTATAGGCATGGGTGTAGAAGAAGTTATCAGGAGCCGGAACCGTTTCATAACCGAGCGGCGTATAAAAATGACCGGCCTTGACATTTAGGCCGTTACCCACAGGTATATAAGCTTCCAAATAAGCTTGAGGCAAGGCAATATCGTAAAAGCGATTGTTTTCATGCCCCAGGATATTGAGATCCCAAGAACTCCTGACTTTGGGTTGACCAGAATTCACATCGAATGCGGGGACGCCATAAGCCTGGGTAAAAATGGCGTCGGTACCGAACATGGCATCAAAACGGCCACCAAAATCCCACGAATCTCCTTCCGTCGCCACGGCGCGTTGAATGAATAAATTCAACTGATTTAATTGAAATTCGCCGGAACGATCACCAAAGGTGACCGGGCCGTTAAAATTATTGTCGGGACTTGCCGCATTGTAGGTAATCCCGGCGTTGCCCCATAGGCCGATGGTAATCCCATTGTCTTTTAAAAACTTGGTTTCGTTAATATCATAATCTGTCAGCGCCTTGATCATTCCTTTTGCTGGTTCAGGTTCATATTGTTCGGGTTTTGCGTTGACATCTATATCTGTCATCTCGTCCGTGGCATAGGAAGTGGTTGCTCCCATAGTAATTGATAAAAGACCGCCCGCAGCCGCGAAAATTATCGGATTCTTGCGTTTTGGTATACTTTTCATTTTTATTCCCCTGTATAAGGCTTGGATAAATGTGCCTTGTTATTGAAACTAAACGTGCACAATGTCGGCATAAAACACTGAAAATAAATAAGCAGATACTATGCCACATTTTTGTTTTATGAAAAACAGATGGTTACGCGTATTGCACTCGTTTTTCTATGACTTATGCACCATATTGGATCTCATGATGTGTTGCTTTGTATTAATAGTGTGCGATTTTGGCAACTTTGTTGCTAATTGGCAAATTTATCAATAAAGCTATTCCCGCTTTTATGCTGATATGATCTGTTATTGGGGGTGATTAGAATTGATAATAAGGGCATCCATACTGTGTATTATTGATTGCACCATATTAGCGCGTCTGTTTGGCATTGTTTTTTTATTGGCTAATCGATCAAAAAAAATGGTATCTTTACAGTGTTTGGCATAAAACACTGATTTCATATAACCAATCTCTGGAGACACTAAATGTCTGTAAAAAAAGTACTTAAAATGATCGAAGAAAACGACGTAAAATTCGTCGATTTTCGTTTTTGTGATACCCGTGGTAAAGAACAGCATGTCACATTTCCAGCTCATTCCATTGATGAAGACACCTTTGAAGAGGGTAATATGTTTGATGGTTCTTCAGTTGCTGGCTGGAAACACATCAATGAATCAGACATGATATTAATGCCTGACCCAACAACGGCTGTTATGGATCCATTCTTTGATGACAATACCCTTATCTTGCGTTGCGATATCATTGAACCAAAAAACATGCAAGGTTACGAACGTGATCCACGCTCATTAGCTAAGCGCGCAGAAAAATATTTACAATCAACCGGCATTGCAGACACTGCATTCTTCGGTCCCGAAAATGAATTCTTCATATTTGATGATGTCCGTTGGGGCACTGATATGAGCGGCGCATTCTACAAAGTCGATTCAGAAGAAGCGGGCTGGAACTCGGAAAAAGTTTATCCGGACGGCAACACCGGTCATCGTCCAGGCATTAAAGGCGGTTACTTCCCCGTGCCACCTGTCGATTCATTTCAGGACATGCGTTCTGCAATGTGCTTGACGCTGGAAGAAATGGGTATGGTGACCGAAGTTCACCATCACGAAGTTGCAACCGCCGGCCAATGTGAAATCGGCGTAAAATTCAACACGCTGGTTAAAAAAGCGGACGAAGTATTAGAGCTGAAATACGTTGTTGCCAATATTGCTCATGCTTATGGCAAAACAGCGACCTTCATGCCTAAACCTTTGGTTGGCGATAACGGCAGCGGTATGCATGTTCACCAATCACTCGCTAAAGACGGTGTCAACCTGTTCACAGGCGATTTATACGGAGGTTTGTCTGAAACGGCCTTGTATTATATTGGTGGTATTATCAAGCACGCTAGAGCACTTAATGCTTTTACCAATGCCTCAACTAACAGCTACAAACGTCTGGTTCCGGGCTTTGAAGCACCCGTAATGCTGGCTTATTCTGCACGTAACCGTTCAGCGTCTATTCGTATTCCTTTTGTGAACAATCCTAAAGGCCGTCGTATCGAAGTGCGCTTCCCTGACTCAACTGCTAATCCATACCTGGCGTTCTCTGCGATGTTGATGGCGGGACTGGATGGTATTCAAAACAAAATTCATCCTGGCGACGCTATGGATAAGGATTTGTACGACTTACCAGTCGAAGAAGCCAACAATATTCCACAAGTTTGTCACGCATTTGATCAAGCGTTGGAAGCCTTGGATAATGATCGTGAATTTCTAAAAAAAGGCGGTGTTTTCACTGATGATGTGATTGACGGCTATATCAAACTGAAAATGGAAGAAGTTACTCGTATTCGCATGAGCACGCACCCGGCAGAATATGATATGTACTACAGTTTGTAACAATTAAGCCTGTGTCAGGCAGTCCCATATAGACTCAAAACCCCGCAAGTCATTTGACTTAGCGGGGTTTTTTGTATCTATCGAATTGCCTCTTAATACCTCGGTATTATTAGCCGATCATCACAACTGAGCTACTGCATGCAGTCTTTTCCCTCTGGCAACTTTAGGGCTATCGAAAAGCACGTGAAATGTAAAACAACAGCAGCAATAAAGGGACGGACGGACGAATGAGTCATGGTGTGCAGCCATCTATTTGAAGTAAGGTCAGTTTGAACGTATATTATAAAGTTTTTTAATTTCCGGAATTATTTGATGGATACGATTAGCATCCGAGGTGCCAGGACGCATAACCTGAAAAATATCGATATTGATCTTCCCAGGGATAAACTTATTGTCATCACCGGACTTTCCGGATCGGGGAAATCATCACTCGCCTTTGACACTATTTATGCCGAAGGTCAGCGGCGCTATGTGGAATCACTTTCTGCCTATGCGCGTCAGTTTTTATCCATCATGGAAAAGCCTGATGTTGACCATATAGAAGGTTTGTCGCCGGCTATTTCTATTGAACAAAAATCCACTTCGCACAATCCTCGCTCAACTGTCGGCACAATCACCGAGATCTATGATTATTTGAGGCTCCTATATGCGCGCGCAGGCACGCCGCGTTGCCCTGAACATCATATTTCACTGGAAGCCCAAACGGTGAGTCAGATGGTCGATCACATTCTTGCGCAACCGCAAGATCAACGCTGGATGTTGCTGGCCCCTGTAATTAATGACCGTAAGGGCGAGCATAGTCAGTTACTGGATGATTTACGCGCCCAGGGATTCATTCGTGCCCGCATTGACGGCGCTATCTATGATTTGGATGAATCCCCGGTTTTGGACTTAAAAAAGAAACATACCATAGAAGTTGTTGTTGACCGCTTTAAAATTCGTGAGGACATTGCTCTAAGATTATCAGAATCATTTGAGACAGCCCTGCGTATTGCCGATGGTATTGCTATTGCCGCTTGTATCGATGATGCCAGAGAGCTTCTGTTTTCCGAGCGTTATGCCTGTCCTCATTGCGGTTATAGTCTGACCGAGTTGGAGCCGCGCATATTCTCATTTAATAACCCTAAAGGCGCTTGTAGCAGTTGTGATGGTTTAGGCGTGAGACAGCATTTTGATGCTGATCTTATTGTTCATAATCCCGATATCAGCCTTGCCGGCGGAGCAATTCGCGGTTGGGATAGGCGTAATGCCTATTATTATCAAATGATCTGTTCATTGGCTCAGCATTACGGTTTTGATCCCGAAGTACCCTTTTCAGAGCTTTCAAAGGAAGCTCAAAATGTTGTGCTTTTTGGTAGCGGCAATGATGCAATTGATTTTAAGTTCATGACCGGAACTGGTTCAGTGAAAAAAAAGAGGCATCGCTTTGAAGGTATTATTGCCAATATGGAGAGGCGTTACCATGAGACCGATTCGCAAATGATACGCGAAGAACTGGCAAAATATCTGTCTCATAAGCCCTGTAATGTTTGCGATGGCGCAAGGCTTAATATCGCCGCCCGGAATGTCTTCATCGAAGATTTTCCGATACATCAGCTTACCAGTTTGCCTATTCGCAAATCTCTGGTCTTCTTCCAGCAGCTATGTCTGCCAGGTCAGCGCGGTGAAATTTCAGTAAAAATCATTAAAGAAATTCAGGAGCGACTGGAATTTCTGGTCAATGTGGGATTGGATTATTTAACGCTGGATCGCAGTGCGGATACCCTTTCCGGTGGCGAAGCACAACGTATCCGCCTCGCCAGTCAAATTGGTGCCGGTTTGGTTGGCGTCATGTACGTGCTTGATGAGCCATCCATCGGTTTGCATCAACGGGATAATCAGCGTTTGCTCAATACCTTGTTTCATCTGCGGGATTTGGGCAATACCGTTATTGTTGTTGAGCATGATGAAGATGCCATACGCTCGGCCCAGCATATTGTTGATATTGGCCCCGGTGCCGGAGTTCATGGCGGACGCATCATTGCCCAGGGAACACTGAATGATATTCTTAACAGTGAAGAATCATTAACGGGTCAATATTTGTCGGGTAAAGTTGGCATTGCTGTTCCTGATTCATTAACTCCGGTCGATAAAGATAAACAAATTACCATCCGCAATGCACGCGGAAATAATCTGAAGCATGTTGATATTTCATTCCCTGTAGGTTTGTTGACCTGTGTTACCGGGGTGTCGGGTTCGGGTAAATCAACTTTGGTAAACGATACTTTATATAGTTATGCAGCGCGCTTGATCAACCGTGCTGGCATCATTCCCGCCCCCTGCGATGCTGTCGAAGGACTCGAGCATTTTGATAAGGTTGTCGATATAGACCAAAGCCCGATAGGTCGAACACCACGATCCAATCCTGCAACTTACACGGGTCTTTTTACATCAATACGCGAGCTGTTTTCAGCTACCCCTGAAGCTCGCTCGCGAGGATACACGCCTGGTAGATTCAGTTTTAACGTTAAAGGTGGTCGCTGCGAAGCCTGTAAAGGAGATGGTGTTATTAAGGTTGAAATGCACTTTCTCCCCGATATTTTCGTTCATTGTGATGCATGCAACGGCAAACGCTATAATCGCGAAACTCTGGAAATACGTTATAAAGGTAAAACTATTAATCAAGTGCTGGATATGACTGTGGAAGATGCCGCTGAATTTTTCAGTGCTGTTCCGGCTTTGGCCAGGAAGTTACAAACCTTAACCGAGGTAGGTTTGAGTTATATTACTTTGGGACAAAATGCCACCACTCTTTCCGGCGGCGAGGCTCAACGAGTGAAGCTCGCCAAGGAACTATCAAAACGTGATACCGGCAAGACTTTGTATATTCTGGACGAGCCAACTACAGGTCTGCATTTTCATGATATAAAACAATTGCTGGGTGTTTTACATACCCTGCGCGACCACGGCAATACCGTTATTGTTATAGAGCACAATCTGGATGTGATTAAAACAGCTGACTGGCTCATTGATATGGGGCCTGAAGGCGGTGATGGTGGCGGTTTGCTGGTTGCAGAAGGGTCACCGAAACAGGTTTCTGAAAATGAAGCTTCGCATACCGGAAATTATTTAAGACGATTTTTTGAGTAATGGATGTGGTGAGCGTATTTACTCATAGGCATCAGCTTGGGAGCGATAATAAATTAACCCGGACAAAATCGATTTATCGTGGGAGCGGCTAAAGCCATTCCCATGTTGCTACAGAAAAGCGTAATTATCCTTGCCTCTAAAACCCGAAATCCAATGGATTTTAGCCAAAATGAGAATCGTTGTCGTGTCCACAAACACCCTGCCGGCTAAAGATTGTTATAATAAACGTATACATAGCTGGGCGTATTTTTATACCGCCCGGTTTATTTTATTGAAATTTTAGCTGCAAAGGAGCAACCGGTTTTGACAAATGTGCAGGATATTACGAGTCCGATGACATCATCGGAAAAACGTGCGACGTGGTCTTTAGCAAGCATTTATGCCTTGCGTATGCTCGGCTTGTTTTTGATTATGCCGGTATTGTCATTATTTGCCGAACAGCTTGAAGGTTCAACACCTTCATTAATTGGAATGGCCATCGGTATTTATGGCATTAGCCAGGCAATCTTGCAAATTCCATTTGGCCTTATGTCAGATCGATTTGGCAGGAAAAGAATCATTATCATTGGCTTACTGCTGTTTTTGCTCGGTAGTGTTGTTGCAGCAGTTTCGAACAGTATTTACGGCGTTTTATTGGGGCGAGCCATTCAAGGGTCAGGAGCAATAGCCGGACCTATTATGGCTTTGGTGGCAGACTTGACTCAGGAAGTGCACCGCACTAAAGCGATGGCGTTAATTGGCCTAAGCATTGGCGTATCTTTTGGAGTTGCTATTGCCGCTGGTCCGGTGATCGCCGGATTCATTGGGGTTCATGGGATATTCTGGCTGATTGCTGCGCTGTCTTTGCTGGCTATCTGGGTCATTCGTTATAAGGTGCCCGACCCGCAACAATCTAAAACACACCGTGATGCAGAGCTTGTTCCGGGCCAGTTTTTTAATATATTAAAGAACAACGAGTTATTGCGGCTTGATTATGGTATTTTTATTTTACATGCCATTTTAACGGCTAGTTTTGTCGTTTTACCCTTGTTAATGCGTGATGCCGGTTTACTGCCCGCTCTGCATTGGAAGGTTTATTTGCCGGTTTTTGTTATCTCAATGGCTGCCATTATTCCGTTTGTTATTTTGGCAGAGAAAAAACGCAAGATGAAACCGGTTTTTATCGGCGCAATTGCAGCACTGGTATTGGCTGATCTGGGTTTAATGCAGTTTCATAATAGTTTGCCCGCAATAATTGGTTTCCTCTGGTTGTTTTTCACTGGTTTTAATTTGTTGGAAGCAACATTACCCTCATTAATCTCCAAGACCGCACCTGGTGATTTAAGAGGTACGGCAATGGGTGTTTATTCAACCAGTCAGTTTTTGGGTGCGGGTATTGGTGGCGGGGTAGGGGGTTGGTGCTACGGTGAGTTTGGCGCAGCCGGGGTGTTTTTATTTTGTGCGGCGGCTGCATTGAGTTGGTTACTGATATCCTTAAGCATGAAACCACCACGCTATTGGGCCAATTTGCTTATCTCATTAGATAAACTAAACGAACAAGAAGCGAATGATTTTGTTGCAGAGATGTTGAAAATCATTGGTGTCGAAGAAATTACCGTGCATTTGGATGAAGCAGTGGCTTATCTTAAAGTGGATAATCAGCAACTGGATAGAGACCGGTTACAAGGTCTGATCACACAATATCTCAACACATAGACCTGAAGGTATTAATTTATTGTTGTCTGGCATTCCGAGGTTTACATCAACAATTGACCAATGGCAAACGCGCCCAAATAAGCCACCGTAAAATAAAGCACCGATATGGCTAAACTGGCGGGCAGATTGATAGAGAGGGTTTTTCTGAAAATATAGGCTATCAATGTAAACTCCCAAATGAACAATAGGCCCAATGTATAATAGCTTAAAAGATCTTCATTGACCGTTAGCCAGATTAAAACCGGGATGACGAAAAGAGAGACTATGTTTGCGCAAACTAAAATTGCAGTTGTTACTTGTATATAGGCGTATAAGGATTTGTTCAAATGCAGTATAAAGCCAATAAACATAAGCGTTAACAGTGTTTCTATGCTTACCTCAGTAAACGATTCGAAAGGATCGTCGGTCATGTTCGCTTGCATAAAATACTCAACAACAAAATAGAACAATAAATTTTGTTTAAAAAAACTCATTGATCTTGTTAACTCAAGCGGGTTGTGTTTAAACCAGCACAAAGGCAAATATTGTCTTAGAATTTCAATGGTTAACATGGCAAGTCAGGTCGTGTAATGCAGGTCTGTAACGACTATAAGCTTTTTATATCCCGTAATTATTCTTTAAGTTTCGATAAATCCAGATAGTTAGTGCGGCTCTGTTCTTTATGGTCGGAGTGGGTCTGTCCTTTGTAATCGGCGTGGAATTGTTCTTCATAAGAGCCAAAGTTGTCATTTAATGATTGCACCAGTTCCTTGGTTTTCTCGGTTAACTGCATTAAGCGGGCTTTAGTTTTTTTATTCCAGCCAGCCGGCTCGGAAATTGGCAATAGCATGCGTGAATAGGTTAGATTCTTTTCAAAGAGATTGCCAAGATTCTCCATTAAATGAAGTTCTTTCTGGCGTTCATTCAGCTTGCTGATGATTAATCTAGACTGTAACTTGCTGATTAGCAGATGTATGGGCACCATAATCGCCACCAGAATGGCAAGTAATATCGGCCCAATGATAGGATCTATTAAAAACTCCAAAATCCCTATATTTATTTCAGCAAAAATTGCCAGGATAGCAATCAGGCAAAGAACAAACATGCTGGATATGTTGACGCGCTCTTTCCATAAAGCGATACCTTTTTTAACTTCCGGGATTACCACATTTTCGATGTCGCTTATGCTTTTTTCCAGCGAGTCTAGAACGCGATAGGATCGGTTATAGGCAACATTGGCCATACGCTGGTCTATTTCCGAAAAGTCGATTTTGCTTAGTGGATTAAGGCTGTTTTGCTGATTGGGTACAATAATAAATTGCCCGGTATTCAAGCCCATTGCGGATAGTTTTCTTTGCCAGGAAGTAATAATTTCATTGGTTTTGGAAGGATTGAGCGTTGCTAAAGGCTCGTCTACCAGGTAAACAAATTTATTGGAATCCTGGTGAATGGAAATAAGCTGCACTAATTCATCGAGCATTGGCGATGCTGACTCAAATACATCGGTAAAAACCAGTACTAGATCAGAGTTTTCAACGATATGCCTGGTTATCATTGAATTTATTGGATTTGTCGGTACGGCGCTCATATTAGGAGAATCAATGAATAATTTTCCTTTTAAATGGTCATTGTTGATGGTTTTTAATTCCACATAAGAATTAATACGATTACCTTCACCTTTTTGCAGTTGCTCAATTTTTCTGCTGATTTGATAAAACGGGTAACGTGGATCGACATCCAGCGCAGTGCCTGGTAAGGTTGCCGTGTTGGTTTGGCTATTATGCAATAGGACGGTAAATTTGTGACTGGATGCTTGAATGCCTGAGGGTATCTGCTGCGCACCAAAATAGCTGTTAATAAATCTGGATTTAGCAGTTGAATTTCCGCCAATCAAACTAATTATTGGCCACCATGAGTTTTTACAAGCAGTCGTTTCATCCATTTCGATGAGTCCAAGATCGTATTCTACTTGATCAAGGTCATGAAAGACTTTTGCTGATTTCAGCAATACAGGGTTGTCATTGGCGAAGTGTTTTTCAAGGTTGATCAGGTATTTGCTTGCTGTCTTTTCAGTCATCAGTTTGACCCCCGTATTTACTGAGTTTTTATAGATATAAAGCCGTCGGAGTATACACCTAACGATGTTTCGATAATACAAAAAACAGTGGAAGTATTAAAGCAATTTTATTGTCGAAAATGATGTGTCTTCAGAGCTTTGTTGTATATTTTCGTACAGGGAAAAACTTGATTTATAGTATATTGGTGTTTTGATTAATTAGTCTTATGCAGAAGTAAAATGACAAAATGGAATGCTAATTTGCTTGATTTTCCAGGCTTAATACTGATATCAATTGCGCTATTGTTGTCTGGTTGTACAGCGTCTTTTTTGGGAGGGTATGGCACAAAAGGCCAGTCACGGGAAGAATTTACACGTTATGTGGAAGAAGTGTTTCGATTACAAAATGGCATGACTAGCGAAATTATGGCATTGCTGGAAACTGATGATGTTAAAAATTATGATGCTTTATTGCAGGCCGAGCAGCATATGCAAGAAACATGCGCACCCCTTAATGAATACGCTTCCCGTGATAGTGACGGGTTGAGCATTGGTTTTTTTTTACGTCGGCGCGTTGAGAAATCAGCACTTGATTGCGAGCAGGCAGCTCAAAAAGTTAAGTCAATGTTAGGGCATTGACAACACTTTGCTATATCAACTTATCCAGCTATAAATTTGCAAAGATAGAAGAATTTATAGCAAGTTAAACAATCCGCTCGCCTCGGGCAAGTTTGGGTAAATTTCCTTCCAAGCCCATGGCGCTGCGCATGACTTTATTTTTAGCGGGCGAAATTCGTTCGGCCAGTCCCAAACCCAGATTACGTATGACTTTTACGGGTAACACTTCATTACTGAATACCCGATAGAAAATATCCATTACTGTCATCATTTTCAGGTTTTCATTGCGACGCAACTTTTCATAACGTTTTAAAACAGTTAAATCGCCAAGCTCAAGCCCTTTTTTCGCCGCATCAATCAATACTTCGCCCAATGCAGCTGCATCCAGTAAACCAATATTAACGCCTTGCCCTGCCAGGGGATTAATCATGTGCGCTGCATCGCCAACCAAAACCACACCGGGTTTAACATAGTCCTGTGCATGTTGCCGCTTCAGAGGAAAACTTGCTACGCCCAATACCTTGTTCACTTTGCCCAGACAATCAGGAAAGGCTGCAACCAGTTCATCCTTCAACTTTTCATAAGATAAGGCTTTTAATCGAGTAACTTCATCAGGAGTGTTGTACCAGACAATGGAGCCATAATTCCCCGGTAACGGCAAAAACGCCTGCGGTCCGCTGGGAACAAAGCGCTGCCAGGTTATATCCTGTTGTCCGTAAGCTGTTTCAATATAAATCACCAGCGCATGTTGCTTATAATCCCAACTGGTTACCCCTAAACCCACGCTTTGCCGGACTCTGGACTGACCGCCATCGGCTGCAACCAGAACTCTTGCAGACAAAACTCGTCCGTCTCCAAGTTCCACTTCGCTAGCATTTCCAGCTGAGTAATTGATCTTATTTATACTGGCTGGACATATCAGCTCGACATTGTCAAATTCTTGCAGGCGATCCAACAACGCCAATTGAGTCACTCTATTTTCTACTATGTAGCCTAACTCAGGATAATCAATATCATCACTGCAAAATTCAGTATCCCCCACTGTTTCCCAAACGCGCATCCTTCGAAACGGACAAAATCGCCGACTGGTGACTCCCTTCCAGGCTCCTACGGTTTCAAGTATGTTTTTGGATGCGATACTGAGAGCTGAAACTCGCAAGTCATGTGGCTGGTCCAAATCAAAAGGAGGTGGCGGAGAGCTTTCGATAACTGCGACTTTTAGTAAACTGCCTCCCAGACTGCAAGCAACTGCCGCTCCGACCATACCACCGCCCACGATAACAACATCAAATTTTTCTTTCATAAGTACTCAACCATAAAGTAACCCGAATCCTCTTGGTAAATGCTACGCCTCTTAAAATGTTTTTAAGTCAGCCAAAGCAACTATTCAAAGAGATATCCAATGGAAACATCCAAGCATCTAACATTAGAAGAAAGATACCATACTTATTTAATAATTAAGAAAAATACATCCATTGCCTGCATGATTGGATAGATCAGGTCTCATCTCTAAAAAATCAATAATCTTATCTGTTCGAGCCCAATTTAAGAGCATGAAAACTGTAATTCACAATCACCATGGAAAATATTTTGTGAGATGTCTGCACCAACTTGATGCGGAATTTACAGAACATCAATCCATTGTTTTATATAAGCTATTTGCATTTTGATTAGACAAATTTCTTACTGCGAGTAGAATGTTTGCGATTGTTTAATAAATGTTGTAAAAAGTCTACGTGACAGGTTTTCTTGTCATCCGTATAATTTACCGGTTTTGCCCGCTTGTGCCTTCGGATGGAAGGCTCAACATGGGTGCGGGACGAGGGTTTGTAAAGGGAGAATAGTAACCCTTTTGTAAAATTTTTTTAGAGGTGACCATGAGTCAAAGTACGTTACCAACCAGACAAGGTTTATATGATCCGCAACATGAACATGATGCGTGCGGAGTGGGTTTCATCGTTCATATAAAAGGGCATAAAAGTCATGCGATTGTAAGTCAGGGGTTAGAGTTGCTTAGAAACCTGACACACCGTGGCGCAGTCGGAGCTGATCCATACGCAGGTGACGGCGCGGGAATTTTGATTCAAATGCCCGATGCTTTCTTACGTGCAGAGTGTGAAAAGCAAGGATTGACACTTCCTGCTGTGGGAGATTATGCGGTTGGCATGGTGTTTTTGCCCAGTGACACCTCTAATCGAGCCAGTTGCGAGACGCTGTTTACTGAAATCGTTGCACGGGAAAAAGCCGTGTTGTTAGGTTGGCGTGATGTACCCGTTGATAATCAAGGATTGGGGGATACGGCAAAACTGGTTGAGCCTTTTATCAGGCAAGTTTTTATCGGGCGCAGTGCGGATTGCCCCGACCAAGATGCCTTCGAGCGCAAACTGTTTGTCATTCGCAAGCAGGTTGAAAATGCCGTCCGCGATTTGGATTTGAAAAATGGCCACTTTTTTTATGTGCCATCGTTATCGACGCGTACTTTGGTTTACAAAGGCATGTTACTTGCAGACCAAGTAGGTCCGTTTTACCCTGACCTGCTCGATGAACGCATGGAGAGCGCGCTTGCACTGGTGCATCAACGTTTTTCCACAAATACCTTCCCGACCTGGGATAGGGCACATCCATTCCGCATGATCGCCCATAATGGTGAAATAAATACCTTGCGCGGAAACATGAATGGTATGGCGGCACGCCGTCATTCCATAGCGTCCAAAGTATTGGGCGAGGATGTTCATAAGCTGTGGCCATTAATTGCTGAAGGGCAATCGGATTCAGCGTGTTTCGATAATGCCGTTGAGTTATTGGTGGCAGGCGGTTATTCACTCGCCCACGCTATGATGCTACTAATTCCCGAAGCATGGGCCGGCAATGTCTTGATGGGTGAAAAATTGCGGGCGTTTTATGAATATAACGCAGCCCTGATGGAGCCTTGGGATGGTCCTGCGGCAATTGCCTTTACGGATGGTCGCCAGATTGGCGCAACCTTGGATCGCAATGGTTTGCGCCCCGCGCGTTACTTAGTCACCGATGACGACTTCGTCATTATGGCATCGGAAATGGGCGTTCTGGAGGTACCACAGCATAAAATTATTAAAAAATGGCGTTTGCAACCGGGCAAAATGCTCATGATTGACACTGTACAAGGACGCATTATTGATGACGCGGAATTGAAAGCGGAATTGTCGACTCGATCCCCTTATGCTGAATGGCTGGACAAGACGCAGATTTTGCTATCCAAGCTGCCCCCCGAAATTTCAGCAATGGCACCGGATGCAAATACCCTTTTAGACAGGCAGCAAGCGTTTGGTTATACCCGTGAAGATATTGAATTTATCTTGAAACCGATGGCGCAAACAGGACAGGAAGCTATCAGTTCAATGGGTATTGATGCCGCTTTAGCCGTGTTGTCGCAACGCCCGCGCTTGTTATACGATTATTTCAAGCAAGGCTTTGCCCAAGTCACCAATCCGGCTATCGATCCTATTCGTGAAGAATTGGTTATGTCCCTGGTTTCGCTTATCGGCCCGCGACCTAACCTGTTAGGTTTGGATGAGGGGGGAACTCACATGCGGTTGGAAGTGGAACAACCCATTTTGACCAATCAGGATTTGGAAAAAATTCGCCGTATTGAAGCGCGCACAGGTGGCGTGTTCAAGACAAAAACCTTGCCGCTTTGTTACCCCTCTGATTTGGGGGCAAGCGGGATGGAAGGAGCTCTCGATAAACTTTGTCTGGCAGCTAAAAAAGCAGTTGAAGACGGCAATAACATCCTGGCACTCTCTGATCGTGACCTCGATGCAGCACATGTTGCAATTCCCGCGTTGTTAGCAACCTCTGCGGTGCATCACTACCTTACCCGTGAAGGTTTGCGTACAAAAGTAGGCTTGGTTGTCGAAACTGGCGAAGCACGCGAGGTCCATCATTTTGCACTATTGGCGGCCTATGGCGCGGAAGCGGTAAACCCTTACCTGGCGTTTGACACACTCTCCGGGCTTTGCCAGGATATACCTGATCTCACGGAGTATGAAGCGCACAAGCGTTATGTCAAAGCGGTCTCTAAAGGCTTACTGAAAGTGATGTCCAAAATGGGCATTTCAACTTATCAGTCTTATTGCGGTGCGCAAATTTTTAATGCCATAGGCTTAGCGGAACCCTTTTTGGAGCGCTATTTTACCGGCACAACAAGCACTACAGAAGGTGCAGGATTGCCGGAAATTAGCGAAGAAACCCTTCGCCGACACCGTTTGGCTTTTGGCAGTGCACCGTTATATCGCGATGCTCTGGATATTGGCGGGGAATACGCTTATCGTATACGCGGTGAAGCGCATACCTGGACGCCTGCAACCATCAGCACATTGCAACATGCAACGCGCACCAATAGCCCTGAATTATTTGCAGACTTTTGCCGTTTAATTGATGAGCAGAACGAAGCTCTGCTGACTTTACGCGGCTTAATGACTTTCAAGGAAGCGGCAAATCCAGTGCCATTGGATGAAGTAGAACCGGCCGCTGAGATTGTCAAACGTTTTGCGACCGGGGCGATGTCATTCGGTTCGATTTCCTATGAAGCTCACACCACGCTGGCTATAGCCATGAATCGTATCGGCGGCAAATCCAACACTGGCGAAGGCGGGGAGCTTCCTGAGCGCTTTAAGCCCTTGCCCAACGGCGATTCCATGCGCTCTGCGATCAAGCAAGTAGCATCCGGACGTTTTGGCGTAACCACTGAATATCTGGTGAATGCTGACGACATTCAAATTAAAATCAGTCAGGGTGCGAAACCCGGTGAAGGCGGACAATTGCCCGGACATAAAGTCGATGCCGTTATTGCCAAAGTGCGCCATTCCACACAAGGCGTCGGTTTGATATCACCTCCGCCGCACCATGACATTTATTCGATTGAGGACTTGGCTCAGCTTATCCATGACTTAAAAAATGTCAATCCTGATGCGCGCATCAGTGTCAAATTGGTATCTGAAGTAGGCGTAGGTACAGTTGCAGCAGGCGTTTCCAAAGCGCATGCGGATCATGTCACTATTGCCGGTTATGACGGCGGCACTGGCGCAAGCCCGATGACTTCCATCAAACATGCAGGTTTGCCGTGGGAAATAGGGCTTGCTGAAACGCATCAAACACTTGTGCTCAACAAGTTGCGCGGACGTATTGCTGTGCAAGTCGACGGCGGTTTGCGTACCGGGCGTGATGTCATTATCGGCGCACTGTTAGGAGCTGATGAATTTGGCTTTGCCACTGCGCCTTTGATCGTTTCGGGTTGTTTGATGATGCGCAAATGCCATTTGAACACCTGTCCGGTCGGGGTGGCAACACAAGATCCTGAGCTTCGCAAGCGTTTTACAGGGCAACCTGAGCATGTCGTGAACTATTTCTTCATGATTGCCGAAGATGTGCGCCGGTGGATGTCCAAACTTGGTTTCCGACGTATTGACGAAATGGTTGGGCGTTCCGATAAACTGGATATGCAACGTGCAATTTCGCATTGGAAAGCGGAAGGGCTGGATTTTAGCCGAATTTTCTATAAACCAGATGTTGACAACACGACGGCTGTTTATAATTGCGAACAACAAGAGCACGGTTTAGAGCAGGCACTGGATCATGTTTTGATCGCACAGGCTCAGCCTGCTCTGGAAAACAGACAAGCAGTAGTGATTAATACACCTATTCGCAATGTCAACCGTACCTTTGGCGCGATGTTATCCGGCGAGGTTGCCAAGCGCCATGGACATAAAGGCTTGCCTGACGATACCATTGCAATTCATGTTAAAGGTACAGCCGGACAAAGTTTCGGTGCATTTTTGGCGCAAGGTATCAGTATTGAGCTAGAAGGCGAAGGCAACGATTATGTAGGGAAGGGCATGAGCGGTGGACGTATCGCTATTTATCCGCCAAAAGACTGTCCTATTGATCCTGCAGAGAATATTATTGTTGGCAATACCGTGCTATACGGTGCAATCAGCGGCGAATGTTATTTCAGTGGTGTTGCAGGTGAGCGTTTTGCGGTACGCAATTCGGGAGCTATTGCCGTCGTCGAAGGAGTGGGCGATCATGGTTGTGAGTACATGACCGGCGGTGTCGTCGTCGTACTTGGAAAAACCGGTCGTAATTTTGCCGCAGGCATGTCAGGAGGCGTGGCTTATGTATTTGACGGGGAGGGCAGTTTTGATCAACTGTGCAATTTGGCCATGGTTGAACTTGAACCGATTCCAGAGGAAGATGACGCCTTGGAAATCGTTGCGCACCAGGGTGGTGACATGGAAACCCATGGACGTGTTCATATCATGTCTGATATGACCCGAAATGATGCACAACGCTTGAAGCATTTGATTCAAAATCATAAACACTATACGGGTAGCCAGCGGGCGCAACATATCCTGGAAAACTGGAATGAGTATTTGCCGCGTTTCATCAAAGTGATGCCGGTTGATTACCGCGCAGCGCTAAAAGAAATTCAGGCTCAACAAGCGTCGTCCGCAACTGCATAACTGTTTTTTTATAGAAGGTATTGAAGATGGGCAAACCAACCGGGTTTATGGAACTACCGCGCACCGAACGGCGCTATGAGGCGCCGAGTGATCGTATCCTGCATTATCGAGAATTTACGCTAGCACCCAGCGATGCAGAAATGGCACAGCAAGGGGCAAGATGTATGGATTGCGGCATTCCTTTTTGTCATCAGGGGTGCCCAGTTAACAATATTATCCCGGAATGGAATGACGGGGTTTATCGCGGAGATTGGCAAGAGGCGCTGGATGTTTTGCATAGCACCAACAATTTTCCCGAATTTACCGGCAGTATTTGTCCTGCGCCGTGTGAAGCAGCTTGTACATTAAATCTGACAGATCAACCTGTCACCATTAAATCGATTGAACGTGCCATTATTGATAAAGGCTGGGAAAAGGGTTGGGTAAAACCGTTGATTCCACTTAAACGCTCAGGCAAGCGCGTGGCTGTGATTGGTTCGGGGCCGGCAGGAATGGCATGTGCCCAACAACTGGCACGTGCAGGGCATGAAGTTGTGGTGTATGAAAAAAATGACCGTATCGGTGGATTGTTGCGCTATGGTATTCCTGACTTCAAGATGGAAAAATCCCACATTGATCGTCGTATCGCGCAAATGCAAGCAGAAGGTGTCAGATTCAGGCCCAACAGTTTTATCGGCAAAGACATTTCTGCACAGAAAATACTCGCCGATTACGATGCGGTAGTTTTAACAATAGGATCGGAAAAGCCGCGTGATTTGGAAGTACCGGGCCGTAACGATTATCAGGGCGTTCATTTTGCGATGGATTTTTTGCGTCAGCAAAATAAGCGCGTAGCGGGCGATACGATTGTTGATGATATTGCTATTTCTGCAAATGGCAAGCGAGTTGTGGTTATCGGCGGCGGCGATACAGGTTCTGATTGCATTGGCACGTCAATAAGGCAAGGTGCGATATCGGTCGTGCAACTCGAAATTTTGCCGCAACCGCCCGAAAAAGAAAACAAACTACTCACTTGGCCGAATTGGCCTAACAAGTTGCGCACTACGTCCTCACATGACGAAGGCATCAAACACCGTTACTGGAGTGTCAACACCAAAAGCGTTAGCGGACAAGATGGGGTTATCACTCACCTTAACGCGGTAGAAGTGGAATGGAAGCAGGAAGGCGGGCAATGGAAAATGAGCGAAAAACCTGATAGTTCATTTGCCCTGGAAGCGGATCTTGTGTTGCTGGCAATGGGCTTTGTTCACCCTGTGCATGAAGGTTTGTTGAAGGAGCTCGGAGTTGAACTTGATGGCCGCGGACAGATTAAAGCCAATGAAAAGCAATATAGTACCTCTGTAGATAAAGTCTTTGCTGCGGGTGATGGACGACGCGGACAATCGCTGGTGGTCTGGGCGATACGGGAAGGCAGGCAAGCTGCGAGAGCCGTAGACGAATATCTGATGGGGGCTTCAGATCTGCCTCGATAATAATACTGGATAGATACTCTTTAACAAGGGGTGAACAGACGTTGGGCGTCCGTTCACCCTTCTTTATGTCGACGGATCCTTTAGGATGTCACATTTGGTAATTACAAATATTGTGGGGTGTCGGCCGGGTTCTTTCGCAGCAAACATGCTGACTGTGAGAAACAATACCAGCACCGTGAACACGTAATTCAAGAAGCCAGTACAACGGCGTCTCCCAAGGTGTAAGTATCCGCGTAATGAAAGGTGTCTATTGCAGGGCCCCGGTGCCTTCAAGAGTCAGGCTGTTGAATACCGAGCGTGTCCATATTGATAACGGGTGGGTATTTGTAATGAACAAGAACATCTATTTCGCTGGTCCGCGAAAAAGTGTCCGGCTCCCATACACGAAGATCGTTTCCTTCGAGCCATTCAGAGACGGTATCGGTGTAATGCGCGATACCGCAATAGCCAGTCCACAGATTTTCGTAACGGGCGGCGGGTGGTTCAGCTGTAACGGTAATTGTCAAAATATCTGTCGCCTCAATGTTAACCTCTAAGCTGCTTTTTTA
>CAYVFT010000014.1:0-43384 GCA_964450225.1 uncultured Crenothrix sp.
CTCTAATTATTAAATTATAAAAATTAGAGGCGACAAGTATCCTGACACAGGGGGTGAGCTTGTCGAAAGCCGAATGGAAAAACCCAAACCGCTATAAGCTTGCCCTCAATACGCGGCGTCATGATATACATTCTGTACATCATCCAGGTCATCCAACATATCTAAAAACTTTTCAAACAATACCAGATCATCACCGCTAATAGCCGTAGTGTTTTTTGGCAGAAATTGAATTTCGTCCACATCAAAATCAATCCCGCCTAATGAATCCATTAAGGCTTTCTTGGCATTAAAGTAGTCGGCGGGGGGAGTGAAGACAGTGGTTTTTCCATCATCGCTTTCAATATCGGTAACATCCACATCGGCTGTTAGTAATGCTTCAAGAACCGCGTCCTCGTCATCATATTTAAATGCCAAAATCGCAGTATGGTCAAACATGTGGCTGACCGTGCCTTGGGTACCAATCTTGCATTTGGTTTTGGTAAAACACAGGCGCACATCACCAAAAGTACGGTTAGGGTTGTCGGTCAAACAGTCGATAATCACCATGGAGCCGCCGGGGCCATAGCCTTCATATCGCGCAGGTGCAAAATCTTCGCCGCCGCCGCCTTTTGCTTTGTCGATGGCTTTTTCAATTACGTGACTAGGGACTTGATCTTTCTTGGCACGTTCAATCAGCCCTCGTAATGCTAAATTTCCATCCGGGTCGATACCTCCCGCTTTAGCGCACACATATATTTCACGGCCATATTTACTATAGACTTTTGCCTTGGCATCAGACGTTTTGGCCATTGACACTTTACGGTTTTGATAGGCTCTACCCATTTGGTTGTTGCTCCATTGAGAAATTTAAATGAACAGATTTTACAGATAAGTAATTGTATAAGGAAACTTTTTGTCGTCTCATCAAACGGAAATCCAGTTGTTGAGGTGCGGATCAATATTTTCTTTTGATTGGTGAATTGTGTTGCACGCGCAAAATAAAACAACTCGGCTTCACGAACGAGCCTCAAGGCTTTGGTAAGCTTACGGACCCCAATAAAAAACACCAATTTCAAGCGATCAATTTAATGATCTGAATACTTCTGATTATAAGGCGCCAGATATCAATACTGCTACCTTAAAATAGCTATTATTAATCATAGGGTTAAACGGGCCTCATGTCTGGGTACGGTAAGTAGACGGAAAGGCTTGGGGTGTCGCTTAATCGCACGAGGTTGGCGCTTTCGTTTTTGCAACCCTATTGAGGTCGATGCCATCGCCTTCACTAAAGCTAATAAAGCGTGGGCTAACTACAGCAGGCGTTTCAACGAGCGCTTTCGCAATAACCGCTATTCCTGCACCCTCTGCGCCAATACCTTCAGCTGGTACAGTTCCGGTTTTGTTCCCTTCTGAACAGGGTGCCTTCAAAGGTCTGGAAGTAGCCACACAGTTAGTTGAAGCCAGTATCCTGCAACTAGGTTGCGACTATGCAAATTTTGACTTGACCGTAGCCACAAAGTCTAATGGTGCAGGGATTGTAAAGCTTGATGGTGTCGTGCTAAACATAGCTCCTGGCCCTTATGGTTATGAAGGCCGTATTTATAACGTGAGCGGCGCCGGTCTGCTGGGTGGTCTGTCCATTTCCGCTATAAAAGCTAAAGGCAGCTACAACATTGGTTCCCCTAGACAAGAATTAACCACTAGCTGGTACATGGATAGTCCATTTTTAGAAGAACAGAATGATTTCAGAGGGACTATCGTCAAGGAGTACCGGTGTTTGAATGAGAAACAACCCATACCTGGTGAGTGTGGAATTCAGGATACCACAACTAACGGTTCTGATGGCATCTTCACAGATGCTTGCAAAAAAGTCAGCACTATTATTGATTATGGACATCAGGATGTTCAAAAACACGACTACGCAGGGGCTGGCTGGTGGCAACAAGGTCAAGCATGGCGTCAAAATGCTGTTATATCAGGTACTTACTTGAAGCTTACCCGCATGAATGATTATTACGAATGCGAGATTACAGTCAAGCTCCAAGATACTCTGGGTAAGGACGATACGGCTAACAAAAAAGGCTTTAATCAAACCGGCTCCATTGTAGCTAATGAAGTTTATCCTGTTTATAATGATTGTGGGTCATCTCATAAGTTAAGGTGTTGGTGATAACTATAATGCCGGGCAGTGTATGGTAATTACTCACATGTTATAACTGCCTATCATCGACTACCGCAATCATTCGTTAAAACCGGGTTTCTCCCCGCAAATACCAAACTTATAAGCAGGGCTGTTTTATAGCCCTCTCTTGAGCATCCCTCTCCCAATAGGGAGAGGGCCATAATGCCGAAATTTGACGTGCGCAAGGTATATCTTTGTCTATTTGCCGAATCCGTGTCATTTGTGTTCTGTTTTTCTTATCTGCTCAGAGTTACAATCGATTAACGTAAAAACCGCCCGCCGCTAATATCGATCAGAGCGCCATTAATATGCGATGACATGTCGCTGGCGAGAAAAAGGACCGAACTTGCCACCTCTTCGGCAAACGTGTTGCGTCCCAGCGGAGTCTGTTTGCGATAGTTTTCCATCATTTCTGCAGTCGAATGAATTTCATGATGCTGGGTTTCTACCGTTCCGGGCATAACCGAATTGGTACGCACTTCCGGGGCCAGTTCTTTGGCCAGGGTATGTGTAAACACCATAAGTCCGCCTTTTGCAGCGGCATAAGATCCGCCCCCGTTAGCGCCTCCCGTTTGTACCGAGAGCGAAAGAATATTGACTATACGTCCACTGCCGGTTGCCCGCAGATGAGGAATAGCGCGCCTGGTCAATAAAAAAGCACTGGTAAGATTAATATCCAGCGATTTATTCCAGTTCTCCAGGGTGCAATCCTCAATTTTGGCGCGCTTAACCAGGCCGCCGCTATTATTGACCAAAATATCCAGGCGGCCTGCTTCGGCCACAAGCTTGTCAACGACCGCGTTGGCTTCTGTTTCATTAGTCAAATCAGCGGGCAATAATATGGCCTTAATATTTCGTGCCGATAATTCATCCAGGAGTTTTTCGGCCCCTTCTTTACTGGAATGGTAGTGTATGCCGATAAATGCACCTGCCTGGCCTAATGCCAAAGCCACTGCCCGCCCAATGCCAACTCCCGCACCGCTTACCAGGGCTACCTTGCCCGTTAGATTTAATGTTTGCTCAGGTATCATGTTGGTACTCCCAAGATTAAGCAGATTAATTCACACCACGGAGGACACGAAGCTTACGAACGAACATGGAATGACTTGAGCATTTAAATCTCCTCACCCCAACCCTCTCCCGAAGGGAGAGGGAGTAAGATGTTGAAGTTATTTATTGCACGTTCCGTACTATTTTTCTTCACGTTCTTCGCGTCCTTCGTTGGTACTACAGGCTTTTTACTTTTTCCAATACTTCCTGTGCATGGCCCTCATGATTGACACCATAGGCAACATCAACCAGTGTGCCCTGTTTATCAATAATGAATGTAGATCGCAGGATGGCCATGCTCTTGACACCATTTTTTTCTCTTTCCCGCCATACGCCATAGCTCTCGCAAAGTTCGCCTGACGTATCAGCGAGCAAATCCACTTTTAAGCCGTATTTGTTAATAAAATCGACGTGACTTTCACAAGAGTCCTTGCTGACACCGATAACAACGGTGTCATATTTTCCAAATTCTTCAGCAAGCCGGGTAAAATCGTTTGCTTCTATCGTGCATCCAGGCGTGTCATCTTTGGGATAAAAATACAGGACGACATTCTTTTTACCCGCGTAATCAGACAAATTAACCAACTGATTCAGTTGGTTTTTAGAGCTAAACAGGGGGGCTTTTTGTTGTTTTTCTAACATGGAAATCTCCTCATGAAGCTTACAAATTATTGAAATATAAGGCTGTAAGTACAGATGCCTTACCCGGCATAATAGCTAGCTACGCTATCAAAGTCCAGAGATCGTCTATTTCGATTAAAATCAGTCTGCCGGGAAAGGTATTCTAGCGAACTAACTGGCACTTCCGGCAAAAGGCGACGCTCATTCTTTAGGATTTCTTTGCGATTTACTGGACCGACAATTAACTTGGTGTAAAATCCAAGCAACTTGCCTGTACACCAGTACAAACATACTTCAGTCGTTAGGAACACATCTGGCCACTAAATCGTAAGTGATGAACGAGTTGAGCAAAAAGACAGCAGTAGAATCTGCACAACTGCGGCAGCTATTTTCTACGAGCAATGTGTCACTGGTTACCAGCACACTACTAGCAACGATTCTTGCTTATATGCAGCGCGAAGTGATTGCGCCTTCTGTGGTTCTTGCCTGGCTTTCCCTCGTTTTGTTGGTCGCATCCTCTCGGGCGGCCCTTGTTAACGCTTATCAACGTTCCCCGGTGGATGACGATACTGCTATTCATGTCTGGCTGGTGAGGTTTCGTCTTGGCGTTCTGGCTGTCGGTGTGGTGTGGGGGTCGGCCGGTTTTCTGATGTTTCCCGCCAATGATCCGCAGCATCAGATGTTTCTAATCTTTATGCTGGCCGGTCTGTCGGCTGGCGGCATGATTTCATTTTCGGCTGATCTGGTCAGTGCAGTTGTATTTTCCATTGCCTCTCTTTTGCCAATCACAATCCGCTTGTTTATCACAGGTGACAGCTTGTCAGTGGCAATGGGTATGGCGGGAATGTTGTACCTCAGCTTCATGCTCATCAGCTTGCATCATATTAACCGAAGCCTAACTGAGAACATCACTTTACATCTCGAAGCCGCCGCACGCGAGGAAGTAGTGAGAACAAGCGAAGAACGCTATCATTTGCTGCTGAATCACTCGCCAGTTGGCATTTTTCATTACGATACGAACCTCGTCATTACTTATTGCAACGAACGCTTCGCCGATATTCAGCACAATTCGGTTAATGGTGTCGTCGGTTCGAACATGAAAACTTTCAAGGATCAGTCCATCCTCCCGGCTTCGAAAAATGCCCTGAAAGGCGAAATGGCCTTTTACGAAGGCCAATATTGCGCCGCTAACAATGATACCTGCATATGGATAGACATGACCTGTGCACCGTCCCGTGATGTAAATAGAAAGATCGTGGGCGGTATTGCCATCATTCGAGACATCACCGAGCGCAAGCAGGCTGAGCAGGTATTAAATCAACTCAAAGCGATGATTGATATATCCCTGGACGGCTTCTGGATAGTCGATTTGATGGGTAATTTGCTGCAAGTTAATGAGGCTTATTCAGAAATGATCGGTTATTCGATTGATGAGTTGATGACCATGTCCATCAGTCAATTGGAAGCAACAGAAGATCCGGAGCAAATAACAGCGCATATTGCAAAAGTTGTTGCGCAGGGTTATGACTTGTTTGAAACGCGTCACCGTCATAAAGATGGTCATATCATAGATGTTGAAATATCTGTCGCCTTCCTTCCTGAATTCGAGCATTTTTGTGTGTTTTGCCGCGACATCACCAAGCGTAAATCAATGGAAAATGAGCTAAAAGCCAGTGAGGCAAAATTCCGTTCGATTATTGAGGTTTCCCCGATGCCGATGGCATTGTTGAATGATGAGCAATTAAGCCTTACCTTCCTGAATCCGGCGTTTGTGCAGACCTTTGGTTACAACCTGGATGATATTCCCACGCTGACAGACTGGTGGCCAAAAGCCTACCCTGATCCGGATTATCGGAACTGGGTCAAGGCAACCTGGCAAATGGCAATGGAAAAAGCCAAACAGGAACAGACTAACATTCCGCCTCTGGAGTTGGTGGTTCACTGCAAGAACAGCAGTATTAAAAACGTGATAATTTCTGCCGCTGAGATACACGATTCTCTAGGTATGCATTTGGTGATACTTTACGACATCACTCAGCTCAAACAAATTGAGGCCAAGCTCAACGCCATTTTTAATGCGTCAGTGGAAGGTATTATCACCATCGACAGGTCCGACACCATCGTATCTGTTAATGCCGCAGTAGAAGCTATTTTTGGTTATCAACCGGAAGAACTGATAGATTGCAGTATTAACATACTCATGCTGTCGTTGCCAAAGGCAATGAATGATAGCTGCTTGCCCCGTACGTTAAAATGCGTCGGTCAAATTCAGGAGATTGAAGGCCTTCACAAAAATGGTTCTGTGGTGCCTCTGGATTTGTCCATGGCGGAGTATTCAATCGATAATGCGCACTATTTTACTTATATTGTCCGTGATGTGAGTTTGCGCAAACGCCGGGAACAGCAACACAAAGAGCATCTGGACCAACTCGCCCATGTCACTCGACTTGGGCTGATGGGTGAAATGGCTTCAGGCATTGCTCACGAAGTCAACCAACCCCTGTGTGCGATTTCCAGCTATACACAAGCCAGTTTAAACCTTATCAACTCTGAAAATCCTGATCTGGTAATGCTCGCCGAGATATTAGACAAAACTCGGCAACAGGCCTTAAGAGCCGGACGGATCATTCATCGCATGAGGGAATTTATCAAATCCCGTTCAAAACATCTTTCAATCGCCGACGTTAATACTTTGATCCATGAGACAGTCAGCCTATGTAGCGCTGAACTTAAAAAAAACGACATAAAGCTGACATTTGAACTGGAAAGCAATCTGCCGCCTATCTATATCGATCATATATATATTGAACAGGTCATCATAAACCTGATCCGAAATGGCATTGATGCCTTACAAACCTTGTCCGAAAAACAGCAACGCTGCCTGACCATCTATAGTCGATTGACTCTCAATAAAGACATTCAGGTCGGAGTGAAGGACAATGGGCCGGGGCTTGATGAAGAGCAACAACAAAAAATATTGATGCCATTTTACACCACCAAGGCAGACGGCATTGGCATGGGGCTATCCATCAGTCGCTCACTTATCGAAGCTCATGAAGGTACTTTGCGGTTCAATAGTAAACCTGGAAAAGGCAGCAATTTTTATTTCATACTACCAATACGTAGAAAACCTGATGAGTGTTAAGAGGGTTCCGTCGCAAATATTTATAAGCGTAAAGGCGTATGCTCACAACGCGAGCGCGCCTTGACGAACCGCCAACCTTCTCTAAGCCAATCAGTAATAAGAAGACTTCGAGGTATCTGCTTTGCCGTGGAACATCGATCGGCACGTCTTTGTCATCATCCTTTAACATATTGCCGCTAACCTGATGAATCACTCTCAACTCTACAGGAGCAGATATGAAAATTTTAATGCAAGCGGCCTTTGCTGCGTTGACCTTGACTGCGTCATCGCTTTGGGCGGCAGATCCCGGAGTCACCTTTATCGGCAGAGGAACAATTCCCGGGAGTGCCTCTGACAAGTCCGGTCTAATGGGGCAAATTTGCCAGAAGGGCAACCCTGCAAACTGTATTGCTAAAACCACCTTCGGCGGCTTCGGCTCAGGCCTAACGTATACCGGGTATGACAATGTGTTCCTTGCCACTCCGGACCGGGGTCCGTTTGACGGCCAAACGGATGTTCCCTACATCGACCGATTCCATTTCCTGCATATCACCGTAGATACTAACGTAAGTCCGATTTCGAGATCCTTTAACATAGCCACAACACTGCTCGATACCCGCCTCCTGAAGAACAAAGCGAATCAGAATTTCGTCGGCGACTCCACGGCATTCAGCGAGGTAAACCCTCTGGCTACGCGGCGCTTCGATCCGGAAGGCGTGGCAGTCAGCCGCCAAGGTACTTTCTTCGTTTCCGAAGAGTACGGTCCATACATTAACGAGTTCAACCGCCAGGGTCATTTGATCCGCCGGATTCCCGTCCCGGCCAAGTTTCTTATTGCGAATCCAAGCGGCGAAGTAAATCCAAACGGAGACTCGGTCGAGCTTTTCCAATCTTACAATACCTCAGGGCGGCAGGCCAATCGCGGTATGGAAGGTCTCGCCATCACGCCTGATGGACGCTATCTGGTGGGTATCATGCAGAACGCGCTGATCCAGGATAACGGCCTCACTTATCCACTCGAACCCTCGACGCCGAGCCGTGTGGGTTTAAACAACCGGATTCTGAAGTTAGATCTACTCACGGGCCAAACGCAGGAGTTCGTGTACACGCTTGACGCGATCAGCCAGGGTAAGGGCGTGAGCGAGATCCTCGCCATTAATGCCCACGAACTTCTTGTTCTGGAGAGAGACAACCGGAGCCTCGTTACCCCGGGTGCCGATCCGTTTTCGACATCTGGAGCAAACTGTTGTGGCCTCAAGAAAATCTACAAGATCGACCTCGACGAAGCGACTGACGTTTCCAATGTTCCGAGTCTTCCGCAATCCGGAGCCGAATTAGCTGAAGACAACATCTCTCCCGTCACGAAGACTTTATTCCTCGACTTGCTCGACCCCAGCTATATAGTAGATTCCAACGGTAACACGATTAAGAAAGTAATCGCCGAGAAGATTGAGGGATTGGCATGGGGTCCGGATCTTGAGGATGGCCGTCACGTGCTGTACGTCACCAGTGATAACGATCTGAACACTAGTTTTCCCACCCAAATTTACGCCTTCGCCATTGAAGACACAGACGCGGGCATCACCTATCAGCCGCAAGTTCTCCCGGCACCGCTTTATCCTTCGGGCCAGGTGAAAAAAGCTCTGTCCAACGAATAGAACAACAAACAGTCCCACCACTTTCGGGGCCCATCCTGTATTTCCATGATGGGCCCCAAACCTCTCCAGCCATTTACATCTTGGCCAGCAATGGAGAAACTGATGCTAGTGAAGGGTCATTTGTCTGGAGACGTGGTAAGAACTCTCGCGGGCCAGTGAATTGGACCAACTCTTGATTTACCATCTTCCCAAACCCCGACCCGTCGACCAAACGCTGCTGTACCTGACGCCCCTGGAATTCATGGAGGACCTCGTCACTCGGGCATCATTGTTGCTCTTCCACTGGGAGAGGGCGCCTACCCGAGGTATTAAGCCTTTGGCGCTCCTCAGTGCTCACGCAGCAATTGCCTCATTCCGCTCTTATCGGCAGATCTCGAGCTGACCCGTGTCAAAGGTCACTGACGGCATTGGTATTTCCCGAATGCCGCGGCGTATTACAACCATCCTCACGGCTCGGTGTTGACGCTCACCAGCGCTAGTGTCTACCGTTTGGTGAAATTTTTAAAGCTAATAATGCGGCGGTACTTCGTCAATAGTCTCGCCACTGCCACCTTCAACAGACAAACTTTTGATACGCTCATTCAGCAGTCTGCACGTTGCTTCCAAGCGTTCTATCTGTTGCTGTTGCTGACTTACTATCTTATTCAGTTCTTGCAGCAAGTCTTCCTGATAAGCTGCCTTTATTTCCAGCTCTATTATTCGATCATCATTCATGGAGCGGCTCAGATAACTTTTGAAAACTGTTGCTGCTGTTTTTGCGCCAGATACTTATCAAATACCATGCAAATATTGCGGATCAATAGGCGGCCAGCAGGTAAAACCTGAATACCTTTCTCTGAAACAGTTAACAAACCATCGGTTTGCATAGGCGTCAAAGCACGGAGTTCTTTGGCAAAGTAATCGGCAAAGTTGACGGAAAATTCCTGTTCAATGGCCGCAAAGGTCAAGTCGAAATGGCATATCAACTGGGTAATCACGGCACGACGTAACTTATCGTCATCATCCAGCTCAAAGCCTTTAAATACCGGCAATTTATTTTGACTGATAAGCTGATCATACTCATCCAGCTCCTTTACATTCTGGATATACGCATCCCCTACCCTACCAATGGAAGTAATGCCCAAGCCAATGAGGTCACAATCCGAATGCGTTGAATAACCCTGGAAATTTCGATACAACTTGCCTTCTCGCTGGGCAATAGCCAGTTCATCATCAGGCTTGGCAAAATGATCCATACCGATATAAATGTAACCCGCTTCAGTCAGCTTTTGTCCTACCATTTGCAAAATATCCAGCTTAACATCGGCGGTCGGCATGTCGGCATCGTTAATCTGCCGTTGGGTTTTGAACCGGTTCGGCATATGGGCATAATTGAAGATCGAGAAGCGATCAGGCTCTGCTGCCAGTATTTTATCCAGCGTTTTGGAAAAGGTTGCTACCGTTTGCAGCGGCAAACCATAGATTAAATCAATATTGGTTGACCGGAAA
This sequence comes from uncultured Crenothrix sp., assembly GCA_964450225.1. GTDB lineage: Bacteria > Pseudomonadota > Gammaproteobacteria > Methylococcales > Methylomonadaceae > Methylobacter_C. The sequence goes on from CAYVFT010000014.1 coordinate 10,103, forward strand.
CCTTCGGTACGCGCCGCTTCTAAAACACCAAAGGTCTGTTCTTCAGTTTGAATGCGATTGACAGCTTTTTGTACGGCAGGGTCAAAATCCTGCAAGCCCAGACTGACCCGATTAAAACCCAGTTCGCGCAATTGCTTGATAGTCTGGGAATGGGTTTCTCGGGGATCGACTTCGATTGAGTATTCGCCGCTATCGTCATCTTTTAACAAAAAATGCTGACGGGTTACCGTCATTAATTTTTTCATTTGCTCATAGCTTAGAAATGTTGGTGTACCACCGCCCCAGTGCAGTTGATTCACGACCCGGTTGGCATCAAACAAATCACCTTGCATGGCAATTTCCTTGCAAAGATTTTCCAGGTAAGGTTCAGCATGTTTGCGGTTTTTAGTGATGATCTTATTGCAGGCGCAATAAAAACAAACAGTATCGCAAAAAGGAATATGAAAATACAAAGATAAAGGCCCACCAGCAGCATTGGATTTTGCTATATGCTGGCGATATTCCTTATCGCCAAAGCCTTCGTGCAACTCCAATGCCGTTGGGTAAGAGGTATAACGCGGCCCTGCCCTGTCATAGCGATTGATAAGTTCCAGGTCGAACTTGATAGATTGATCCATCATTTGACTTGTCCGTTAATGACTATTTTATGGTCGCCTTTATTAGCCAATGCGACTTGGTCAATAACACCGATTAAATCGCCCGGTTGCGAAATGGCATTGCCGGACTTGGAAATACGCGCCAGTAATTTAACATTGGCAAAATTTGATAATTTCATGTTTGGCATCATCGCCATCGCATCATTCAAGCTGACGGTTAACGGCAAATCGGAGACTTGTTTACGAACTATCGCTAAAGGCATTTTGGGGCCGGATAGCGCTTGAGCATAAATAAAAACCGTGTCGCCCGGACTGGTCGATTTTTGTAACTCCGGGGCTAAACTAACTTGCACATTAATAGCGACACCCGGAGCATTGGCTTGTTGTGTGGCTTCGGGCTGAGCTGCTGCTTGAGACGCCTCGCTTTCTATTTTAGCCAGTAAGCCTTGTATTTCTTGTTGGGAGTCCGATCCAGGCGGTAATAAGGCGGCCAATTTTTTCCATAATTTTATTGCCGTGACAGCATCACCCTGTTGGGCTTTTGCCATGCCGCCTAACCATAAGGCATTCATATTTTCAGGCTCCAAAGCCAGAGCTTTAAAGATCAATTCAGTTGGTTTTCCTGTTAGATTTTTGTTACTGGCGTAAGCGATAGCTTCCGCATAAAGCACCATGACTTCAGCTTGATCACCTAACAATCGATAAGCGTTGGCAAAAGCATCAACAGCCTTAGGGTATTGCTGTTGAAATTTATAGGAGCGGCCCAACATTAACCAACCTTGAGCATCATCAGGGTTGTTTTTCATCTTCTCCGCCAAACCAGCAACCATTTTGTTGATTTCGGCAAGTTTAAGTGTATCCGAGTCCACCGCCATTTCAGCACTGTGGCTAATCGCTTGATAATTTCCCAAGCTCAGGTAAAGCGACCCGGCCAGCAAGGGAATACCCAAAACCAGCACATAAACCACCCACCTGCCCTGATTTTGTGTTGAGCTTACATGGCTTGTTATGTCGAGATCATCACTTAATGACTGCTCAAGATCGGCTAGCTGTTCCTCATATTGCGCCTGGCTTAGTCCGCCTGAACGTCTGTTTTCTTTTAGTTCCGCCAAGCGATGCTGCGCAATTTGTATGTTGCGTTGGTCAAGGTCAGAATCTTGAATAGCTCGTTTGCGCCATAACGGTGGCAGGATAAACAGAAAAGCGATTAATATCAGGACACTGACAATCAGCAAAAATAGCATATTCAAGAGAGATCACCTTTTTCCAGCAAACTGCGGATTCTTTTCTGCTTTTCAGCATCCATTTCCAAAACGTCGGCTTGGGAATGCTGATTGGCGGCGGCTTTTTTGCGCCTGATAATGAAAAACACCATGATTAAACCGATTAATAAAAAAACCACCGGAGCTATCCACAGCACACTGGTTTTTCCCTTGAAAGCCGGTTTGTATAACACAAAGTCGCCGTATCGATCAGTCATAAACTGGACAATATCTTCCCTGGATTTTCCCTGTTGCAACATTTCATAGACTTGTCGGCGTAAATCCGCAGCCAATTCCGCATTCGAATCAGCTATGGTTTGATTTTGACAGACCAGACAACGCAACTCCTTGGTCAAAGTCTCATAGGTTTCTTGCTGCTTGGGATCAGGCAATTGATAAGTGTCGACGGCGTAACTGCCCCAGGACATCATCAACAAAAAAATAAACAATAAACGCTTCATTAGGGTTCGGCTTGTAATTTGGCAATCAAAGGAAGAAAAGTTTGCTGTACATCTTCAGCAGTAACAGGCCCGGTATGTTTGTAACGAATCACTCCTTTTTTATCAATCACAAAGGTTTCCGGCACACCATATACGCCATAGTCTATGCCGATACGACCATCCTGATCCATAATGCTGACGTTATAGGGATTGCCCAGAGTATCCAGCCAGTTTTTTGCATCGTTCGGCTCATCCTTGTAATTGAGGCCGACAATAACAACAGCGTTTTGTTTAGCCAACTGATTAAGTACCGGATGCTCGGCACGGCAGGACACACACCACGATGCCCATACATTAAACAGCCAGACCTGGCCTTTTAAATCGGCGGGCGTTAGTTTTTCTTCAGGCGCATTAAGTTTCGGTGCCGAAAAGACCGGCGCGGGTTTGTTAATAAACGGTGAAGGAATTTCACTGGGTTTAAGGTTTAAACCCAATGCCAGAAACACCGCTATGATGATGAATAATATTAAGGGGATGATGTATTTAAGCATTATGATAATTTTTTAAGGCACAATCATTTAATAATGGTTTGCTTTCTTAGTTTAGTTGTATGGTTATCCATTCCTAGCCCGATTTACGGTACTTATTTACCCAGGCATAACGGCGAGAATCTTTATTTAAAAAGAAATCAATAAGTGCCTGCAATTCTTTCTTATTTTTGTTTTTTGCACAATACGCTTAATTTCAGCCTCTTCATCTTTTTCGGTGGCGCCATGCTTTCTAGCTTCTTCAAACCAACGATGACCTTCGTCATATCGTCCTGTAGCGTAACAAATTGCACCTAACAAGGTATAAGGATTATGGCTTTTTGACCAATATTCAATAGCTTGTAGCGCACATTATGATTTCTCTTAGAATTGCGCATAAATGAATTAAAGCATTTTGTCTTCAGATAATGGTTCAATATCAGGGGCTTTATCCAACAAAGCCAGTACCTCATCTTGACTGACGGTCGCCGATAAATTTTTCAATTTTTTCATATACAGCCACTGTTCACGATTACGAAGGCCTTCATGAATAAGCTCTAAATACAGGCTTTCCTCAGCACAACCCAGCTCCATCGCTACTTGTCGGGCTTGGCTATGTTCCTGGTCAGGTATCGTTAAAATAACAGTTTGGCTCATTGGAAAGTCTCCCGTATCACTTCTTGAGGCTGTTTTACAAATAGGGTTGGAAACAACAATTCACCTTGTAAAAAATCTTCCACATTATGGGTGATAATTGTACAAGGTTGAGATGCTACCGCTATTTCAACCAAAAAATTATCTTTTTCGTCTTTAAGATTGGGCCGTCATAAAAAATGTGGATTCACTTCTTCGGAAACACTAACCACTCCGATTAAAATTTTTTCTATCTCTTCAGATGTGTAGATTAAATCGGAACGCATCTTTGGCCTTGTTAGCACATCATGATATTCAGCCAATAACTTAAAGTGCATGATGATTGGCAGTTGTTTCATTATCACCTTACGCAACAAAAAATGGCTCGCACCTTGTTTTGAGCGAAGCGCTGAAATAATGACGCACGTATCAAGCAAGTATTTCGATAAATATCTTCAAATTGTTACTGACTTCGCAATCCGATAGCGCCTGTCACAAGCTGCACACAAGCCACCAATAGCCATAAATATCGCACCCAGCCATATCCAGCGGATGAATGACTTGTAATAAATCCGAAGACTCCATGCACCCTGATTACCTAGCGGCTCACCGATGGCAACGAATAAATCCCTGAACAGACCGGCATCAATCGCCGCTTCCGTCATCGGCATTGTTTGCACCTGATAAACGCGTTTTTGTGGTTCAAGTCTGGCAACCTGTTTGCCTTCGTGACTGACTGTTACAAATGCCTGTTCAGCTACATAATTAGGTCCCTGGGTTTGTTTCACGCCGTGAAATGCAAAAATATAACCGGACATATCCAAAGTGTCGCTTGGCGCCATACGGACATCTTTTTCAACGCTGTAGACGGACGTTAAAGTTATGCCGGTCACAAATACCGCGATACCTAAATGAGCTATAGTCATGCCATAAAAACCAGCGGGTATTGTTTCAAGCCGTTGCCATGAAAATCCTTTGGACCCCAAGCGATCAATAAAAGACAGTACAGTAATGGCAACTGTCCACAAGGCCAGCGTCAAACCTAAAACCGCACCCCATGAATAAAAAGGCATCAGTAGAGGAAGCAGCAAGCCGCCGGCAACACAACCGGCAATAATCCAGCGCACCCGCAAGGCCAGCTCACTAATGGAATCTTTTTTCCAGCGTAATAACATGCCTAAACCCACGGCAATCGCCAATGGAGCCATTAACGGAATAAACACCGCATTAAAGTACGGAGGTCCGACAGAAATCTTGCCTAATCCCAAAGCATCAATAACCAACGGATATAACGTGCCCAGTAGAATACTGGAGGCAGTTACCACCAGCAGAACATTGTTAAGCAAAATCAAAGATTCCCTGGAAACCGTTTCAAAGGTCGCGCTACTTTTGACATAAGGCGCTCTTATCGCATAGAGCAATAGCGAGCCACCCACTACAACAGCCAGGAAAATCAGGATAAACAAGCCTCGAGCGGGGTCGCTGGCAAAAGCATGTACTGACGTCAATACCCCCGAACGCACCAGGAATGTACCCAACAGGCTTAAAGAAAAGGCAAAAATTGCCAGTAAAACTGTCCAGGTTTTAAACACACCGCGTTTTTCAGTAGCGGCTAAAGAATGGATTAGCGCAGTACCCACCAACCACGGCATGAATGAAGCATTTTCCACCGGATCCCAGAACCACCAGCCGCCCCAACCCAGTTCGTAATAAGCCCACCAGCTGCCCAAGGCAATACCCAGTGTTAAAAACATCCAGGCCATGTTAGTCCACGGTCTTGACCATCGAGCCCACGCAGCGTCCAGACGTCCTTCAAGCAGGGCGGCAATGGCAAACGCAAAAGCCACGGAAAAACCGACGTAACCCATATAAAGCATTGGCGGATGAATTGCCAGACCTGGATCTTGCAACAAGGGATTCAAGTCACGTCCTTCCAATGGCGCGGGAAACATGCGTTCAAACGGATTGGAAGTCAGTAATAAAAACAGGATGAAGCCGATAGACACCAGTCCCATCACACCCAAAACTCGCGCCACGGTCGCGTCTGGTATACTTTTACTAAACTGTGCTACTAAAGCCGTCCATACTGTCAGCACCAAGCCCCATAATAATAATGAACCTTCATGTGCACCCCATACCCCTGAAATTAAATACAGTGTAGGTAAAGCGGTATTGGAGTTTGTGGCAACGTAAGCAACCGTAAAATCATGGATCAAAAAGCTATAAGTTAAACAGCCGTATGAAACAGCCATAAACAACAGTTGGACATAAGCCGCCGGTCTGGCAACGGCAATCCAACCCGCCTGACTGCGAAACGCTCCAATAATGGGTAAGGTGCCTAAAACTAGCGCCATGCATAATGCGAGAATCAGTGAAAAATGCCCTAGCTCTGGAATCATGCTATTGACCTTTCCCTGGCATGGGGTGATTTTTTAAACTACCTTTCACTTCCGGCGGCATGTAGTTTTCATCATGCTTGGCCAGCACTTCTTCGGCAATAAACACCCCCTGTTTGTTTAATTTGCCATGTGCAACAATACCCTGACCCTCCCTGAACAAATCCGGCAAAATGCCCGTGTATTCGACTGCCACCTCTTTGCTGAAGTCAGTCAACTTAAAGCGCACCATCATCCCGTCACCGGGTCTTTCAACACTGCCTTTTATAACCATGCCGCCCAAGCGAAATAAGGTGTCTTTAGGCGCTTTTCCGTCGACTACATCCGTCGTGGAAAAAAAGTACATCAAATTATCATTAAATGATTTTAAAGCGAATCCCGTTGCTAAACTCGCACCGATTATCATCAGGGCTATTAGGATTAAACGCTGTTTTCTGGCTGGTTTCATAATTTCTTACCGTCTTTTCTTTAAAGCTTTGACAAAAAACTGTTTGCGTTGCACAACAGGGATAATAATATTGGCGAGCAGTACGATTAAAGTTAGGCCGTAAGAGGGCCAGACGTAAAACGCATAACCACCCATGGCAAAAAATTCTTGCACGCTCATTGTTTCTTCTCCAACACCATATTTTTGACCCACTGCGAGTTTCGCTCCCTCTGGAGCAGTTCGACACGCACCCGCTGTATCAAGGCGATAAAATAATAAACATTAAAGGATAAGGCCATTAACAACAGAGGTATCAGCATGCTGACATGAATAGAAGGCTTATCCATTTTGGTTACTGTAGGCCCCTGGTGCAAGGTATTCCACCACTCGACGGAATAATGAATAATCGGAATATTGACCACTCCAACTAACGCTAAAATTGCCACAGCTTTGGATGCAACGCGCTTATCGTCTATCGCACCATAAAGTCCGATTACACCAAGATACAAAAACAGCAAAATTAATTCAGAGGTTAAGCGCGCATCCCAAACCCACCAGGTTCCCCACATGGGTTTTCCCCACAACGAGCCGGTGACCAAAGCGATAAAAGTAAAGCTCGCGCCGATAGGCGCGCTACTGATAGCGACTATTTCAGCCAGTTTAATCCGCCAAACCAGGCCTATCGCGCCGGCAATTGCCATGACCACATAAATAAATAATGACATCCATGCACTGGGAACATGAATATAGATAATGCGATAACTATCACCCTGTTGGTAATCGGCTGGTGCTAAATACAGACCACCGTATAACCCTGCCGCGGTCAACAACACAAATAAGACCACCAGCCACGGCATTAATCGTTCAGTAAACGCATAAAAATGTGGGGGTGACACCATACGATGAAAGAATCGAACTACTGAGTCAGGAACTAAAAACATAAGAATGAACAAAAAGGTAAAAGGTTCAATACAGTGGAGGCGACTTGTCGCCCAAGACGACTATAGGGTTCTAAGCGGATAAAACAAATAATTAGTTAGCCGATCCATGATCTATTGCTCCAAATTGATAGTATACGGGGCGATTTGACGAGATATTATTCAGGAATCTTTTAAACTATCGATTTGCGGATTCATTCATTTGCTTACCATGAAAACACATTTTTCATCCTGAGGAGTAACAACCTGCATCATGATCGATAAGATAAAATAGTTAATCTTTTGGCTCGATAGTACTGCGTTTCAAGTCTTGATTATATCCGAATATCAGTGCAGGCTTAAATTTTTGTCCGAAACTTATCTTTAATTGTATCTTTATCAAACTTAACTTCACGCAGCAGTCTGCACCTGATTTATTAGCCGATACAAAGTAAACCGCCCCTTACGGGGCGATTTAATGGTGCATTTTCCAACTATTAACAGCATCAAATCAATCCGGATCAGGGCCATTATGACAGCTATAGCAGCTTACCTGATAACCAGCCGGCCAATTCTTGGTCCCGAATTCACCGGCATTGATGGTTTTTGCCACCTTAATCGCGCTTAGCGGAGTGCCTGCACTGGTTGTACCATGGCAATAAGTACAACTAGGTGTGCCATTTTTGTTGGCATCCTCATGCGACTTAACCCAGGCATTGCCTGTTGTGTGCATACCATGTGGGCCGCCATTGACGGTAGTAGGAACTGTCGTATGACAGGCTGTACACTCTGCTACAGTGCCGGCATGCCCTTGCACAGCCACACTCTGGGTATTGTCATCAACATGACTACTTGGGTATTCGGCATGGGTGGCACCGTGGCAAGCCTCACACTGCAAACCGCCATGCCCGGTACTAAACCGGTATAAATTCAAGCCGGGAACTGGAGTATTTGCATTGGTAGCAAAAGTATGGTCGGTTGGGACAATGGCAACACCTTTGGCATCTACTCCGGAAATGGAGCGCTTGTTAGGCGCGGCATTATTGTGGCAAGACTCACACGTCGGCTCATTATACCAGCCTTGACGCGCCTTATTCCCAACAGCTGCCATATTGCCATGGCAACTTTGGCAACTTATCGACGGTTTACCGTTGGCATCGACTGCTTTACTCATAGCACCGCGCAGACATTGGGTCTTCGAACCCGGATGACATTGGTAACACGCAGTACGATCTCCAACATTATCAAGTGGCAATTGTGTTACAGGATCTTTCACTGTCGCATGTTTGAGATGCAGAGACTGGGTAAACGGTGCAATTCCTGTTATACCACCCATCACGGTTTTCTTGTTTTGCTTGTCGAAATAGGCGTTGCTCGCATGACAGCCCACGCACAATACCGGCTGGCCAGAATCGGCTGTCGCCAGCAAGCCGCTAGTCTTGTAACCTTTTTGAATCAACGCTGATTTATAAAGTGAATTGGACAATTGTTTTTGATCATGCAAACGCAAGATATTTCTCTTCCAGTCTTTATCCAGATTGCTATCAAACACCCAACCGGTGGCTGGTTTAGCAGCAATCTGAGCCGGATTATTGGTTGAATTAGTGGAAGCGTGACAACCTTTACAGGTCATTTCGTCACTTACCGGCAATACGGTTTTAGTCGTAGCCAGAACATTACCCGAAAAATCCTTCGCGACCACTTTCACTGTCGGGTAAAAATTCTTATTACCATTGTCATCAAACGGTGTAATCGGGATACCTTCCGCTTCATACCAACGATATTCAGTGTTATAGGTCATCGGCGCAGGAGTCAGAGAAGGTGTTTCGTTACCAGCATCAGGTGTGCCGGTAGCAAGACCATCCAGATTAAGTCCAACATCGTTGGCCGGACTAAGACCAACCAAAAGGCCAACCTCATTCCAGAAATTAGTTTTGTTATAGCTACTGGTATTGATAGAACCGGTACTGTCGGCCACTGCTTTATAAGTCAGCTTGACACCACTGCTGATCAACTTGCCTGACTTATCCTTCAACTGGGCATGCAGAGTGTTATACGGCGGCAAAATGGCGAAAACAGAAAAGTCCAAACCGTCCATACAGTGCATACCCAGATCGTTCCACGCCAGCAAAGTATAATTCCCTGCCGCTGGATGGGGAGCAGTGCTATTTTTTACTGTAACCGGCACTGTCAGTGTGGTTTTGCTGTCTTTTATCGTAAGGGTAGCTGAACCAGGTGCAATCCCTTTAACTGTGACTTTGCTGCTAGCATAGCTTGCAGTCACTACAGAGGCCTTCGAAGATACCGCTGTCACCGTACCGAAAGCATTAGTAACCGTGATAATGGCTGTGCTCCCGGCTGTCATAGCAATGGAAGAGGGAGAAACAGTTAATGACGGTGCGGATTTCACTGTGATTTCCACCTTTTTGGAAGTCCTGTTGTCCTTCACAGTTATAGTAACTTTACCAGCCTTGATACCCTTAACGGTTGCTGTACCGTTTGCATAGCTCACACTCGCTACCGCCGCATTGCCGGAAACTGTGGTTACAGTCCCGGATGAATTCGACACTGTCAGTTTGGTAGACTTGCCCGCGATAATTTCAACCGAGGATGGCCTTACTTCCAGCGCAAATACACTAGTAAACGCAAACAAAGCACAGAGAAACAACAAAAATCGAAATGCTGGAATATGAACACTCATAATAACCTCGCAAAATTTATGGTAATATCATTTTTCCTCGGATAGTACATCCATATATAGAAATATACTAATATTATTTAAACAAATTTTGCTTATTAATTAATGACGCAAATCCAGTATTGTATTTATTAAGTTGAATTCGACTCGGATCAAAACTGAAATGATTCCCAGACTCTGGCATCCACATAGAGCCTTAATTAATCTAACTAACCAAGTTAAAACTACAATTCAGCCTGTATTGGCCATGACCTGCGTAGATGCAAACATCAAACAAATAGCCAGCAATGTTTCCCACGCATCACCTTGTTGCTGTCCCTTGATCTGCCTGTCCGCCTTGGCGCTCAACACCAGTATGCTATTTAAGTCATGATCACTGAGCCTGTTCAGCGCATTACTGACCAATTGCTTACGTTTATCCCGGATTTGGTTGTTTTTGAATACGGCTTCTCTATTTTGTCCTTGAGAGAGCGCCAGTTTGATTTTGATTAAAACCCTGGCTTCGCGCGTCAAAGCCCACAGCACAATCGGAGCAGCAATTCCTTCTGCTCGCAGACCTGAAAATATCTTGAAGATACGGTTTACGCTCGCAGATAATACGCTATCCATAAGCTTGAATACGTCGTACCGGGAGCTATCTGCGACTACATCAAAAATCTGCTGATTACTGAGATTACCCGCTCCGTAAAGAACATAAAGTTTTTCTATTTCCTGAGCGGCAGCCAACAGATTTCCTTCAATTCTGGATGCCAATATCCGCAAACCGTCTGTTTCAGCATTTAAACCACGCTGCTGCATTCTTTGTTGTAACCACCGGATTAAATCTTGTCCTTCCAAGGGCCATACCTGAATAACAACGCCCACTTTATCCAATGCCTCCAGCCAACGGGTTTTTAATGCGGCGCCGGTCACCTTCCCCGCCGTGATGAGTAACAACGTATCTTCCGGCAAACGTTCACAATAAGCGATCAAAGCTTTAGCGCCATCTGTTCCGGGTGTGCCGGAAGGCAATCTTAGATCGATAATTTTTTTATCGGCAAAAATGGATAAGGAATCAGCCAGGAATGCTAACTGATTCCATTCAAATCCTGTTTCCGCTGAAATAATCTCACGGTTTTCAAAGCCCGCCTTTCTTGCCGCCTTTCTAACCGCATCGGCCATTTCGCCTAGCTGCAATGGCTCATCACCACTGATAAAATACACCGGCATCAAGCGCTTTTGCAGAGCCGCGCTTAGCTGCTCGGGCTTAATACGCATGCTATTTAGGACTCGCTTCCAGGGCAACTCTGGCACGATTAACTATAGTCCGCACTGCCTGCTGATACATTTCATTACGTATCACTGCTTCTTCGTTACCTTTAGCGATAACAGCCACCTGATTATTATAATATTCACGTTTAATCTCGATGGGCTGACGTGCCGATAACACCTTATTTTTGGCATCAACCAATTCATAGTCAAAACGATAGGAAAGTTCAAAATCGTTAGCTGTACCCCCTGAACCAAGAGACAAAATCCGGCGCTGGCTGTCTTCGTTAAATATTTTGACGATGATGCCCGCAGTCTCGGGAGAACTTGCGAGTGGCACCGAAGATATTTCCATTGCTCTATTGAATTGATCGCGCAGCTGCGCTGATCCGCCCTCCAGGTAAACATTGTTCATGCCTGCCGGTAAATCCAAAGCCCCCCTCAGATGGTAGCCACAGGCGGTTAACAATAAAGCCATAATCAGGATTACTGATTTTTTTATTAGCACATACTACTCCACTAAAGCAGTCGATTGTAAGAGCGACAACTCACTCCATCAAACGACTCAAACAACAATATTGACCAGTTTTTTAGGTACAACGATCACTTTTCTGACTGGCTTTCCTTCAATAAACCGCAAGACATGTTCATCATTCAATGCCATTGTTTCCACCTCCTGTGATGATGCCGTTGCCGAAACAGAAACTTTACTGCGTAATTTACCGTTGACTTGTATCACAAGCTCAATTGAATCCTGTTCTAAAGCAGCACTATCTACTTCAGGCCATGATTCGCTCACTATAGCTTGCTCATGCCCCAAATCCAGCCATAGTTGATGACAGATATGCGGCACTATCGGTGCCAGCATCAAGACAATAGACTCCAGTGCTTCCTGGCGTATGGCTTTGCCATTATCGGAATCATCAGTGAATTTGGATAAAGTATTGACCAGCTCCATATTCGCTGCGATGGCAGTATTAAAGATGGTGCGTACACCCATGTCATGACTGACTTTCTGGATGGTTTGATGCACTTGGCGGCGAACGGTTTGCTGTTCTTCCGTCAATGAATATTTATCAAGGGCCGAAGTAGAACCGCCCGCCTCAATATGCAAATACGCCAGTTTCCAGAGTCTTTTCAGAAATCTGAACGCGCCTTCAACGCCGCTGTCAGACCATTCCAGGGATTGCTCTGGCGGGGCGGCAAACATGATAAACAGGCGCACGGTATCGGCGCCATATTTATCAATCAAACCTTGCGGATCGACCGTGTTGCCCTTGGACTTGGACATTTTGCTGCCGTCTTTCAGCACCATGCCTTGCGTCAGCAACTTCTTGAAAGGCTCGTCACAGACCAGTAAACCTTCATCACGCATCAATTTGGTATAAAACCGTGCGTATAACAAGTGCAAAATCGCATGCTCAATACCGCCGATATAATGATCCACGGGCAACCAATATTTGGCGCTGTTATCCAGCATGCTGTCGGCCTTGCTGCTTGCAAACCGGGCAAAATACCAGGACGATTCCATAAAGGTATCAAAAGTGTCGGTTTCCCGGCGAGCATCTTTGCCGCATGACGGACAAGCTACATGGGAAAAAGTCGGATGCGCTACTAACGGCGATTGTGAGCCATCCAGCACTACATCTCTTGGCAAAGTAACGGGTAAATCCTGCTCTGGTACCGGTACCGTACCGCAATCGTCGCAATAAATAACAGGAATCGGTGCGCCCCAATAGCGTTGACGGGAAACGCCCCAGTCGCGCAAGCGGAAGTTGGTTTTACGCAGTCCTTTTTGGTCATTTTCCAAAGCTTCAGCGATAGCTACAAAGGCTTGCTCTGAGGATAAGCCATTAAACTCACCTGAATTACGCAACACCCCTTTTACGGTGTAAGCATGCTCTGAACAATCGTCATTTTCGCCGTCTTTAGCAAATATCACTTGCTTAATAGCAATGCCATATTTTTTTGCAAACTCAAAATCACGTTGATCGTGAGCAGGAACTGACATCACGGCCCCTGTGCCGTAACCCATTAACACGAAATTGGCAATCCAGACGGGGACTTGTTCGCCCGAGATGGGATGCAAGGCTTGAATACCGGAATCTATACCACGTTTTTCCATGGTTTCCATGGCCGCTTCCGAGGTTTCCATCATCTTGCATTCATCAATAAACGCGCTAATATCGGCATTGCTTTCGGCAGCTTTTAACGCCAACGGATGTTCAGCGGCAACAGCCAAATACGTCACACCCATTAATGTATCAGGGCGCGTGGTATAAATTCTCAAGGGTTGGGCCATACCCGGAACGGGGAAGTCCATCTCGACACCTTCAGAACGACCTATCCAATTGGCCTGCATAGTCTTGACCTGTTCCGGCCAATCGTCCAGTGTTTCCAATGAGGCGAGCAATTCATCTGCGTAAGCGGTAATTTTTAAAAACCACTGCGCGATTTCCTTGCGCTCTACTTTGGTATCACAACGCCAACAACAGCCATCAATGACCTGCTCATTAGCCAGAACTGTCATATCATGCGGACACCAGTTGACCGGTGCGGTTTTTTTATAAACCAGGCCTTTCGCCAGCAATTTCAGGAAAAACCATTGCTCCCACTTGTAATAATCGGGGTCACAAGTCGCTATTTCGCGGTTCCAGTCATAGCCAAAACCCAGCCGTTTAAGCTGGTCGCGCATATAATCGATGTTTTCATAAGTCCAGTCTGCGGGGTGTACGCCGTGCTGCATTGCCGCATTTTCCGCAGGTAGTCCAAATGCATCCCAACCCATGGGCTGCAAGACATTTTTCCCCAACATGCGCTGGTAACGGCTGATAACATCACCGATGGTGTAATTACGCACGTGGCCCATGTGCAATTTGCCACTGGGATAAGGAAACATGGATAAGCAATAATACTTATCTTGCTGAGTAGAAGATTCCGACACATTAAATACCCCTGAGGCTTCCCAGATGGCTTGTACTTCTTGCTCAATAGCGAGCGGTTGATAATTTTCTTGCATCCTTCTCGTCTTTTACCAGTCAAAAGCGTTAGAATACCGCACTGTTGCTTAAATCTAAAGCGCCATTTTTCAGGAGTTGAACCATGAATAAAAATAAACTTATCGCCGCCTACTCGGATTTTATGAAGCATCTCCATGAAACCATGGAGGACACATTACATTCTTTTGCTGAGGCACTGGAAATTTCAAAAGAAAAAACCGGCAAAAGTAGCGATTTGACTGAGGATGAACTTAACAAGGTATCCAGTTACGTTAAACGTGATGTTGAACACGCCGCCCAGGGTTTAACAGACAAGGAAGATAAGGATTCACTTTCTGAATGGTTTAAATTTGATATTGAATTGATTGAAAACTTCACTCTGGATGCATTTTTAAGTGTTGCCGATAAAACGCGTATAGAACTGGAAAAACTGAGAGAGTTAGCGGAAACGCATACCTACCATAGCGGCGATATAACCGTACCCGGAACGTTTATTTGTGACGCATGTGGTAAAGAAATTGCATTTAAAACAACCAGTGAAATTCCCGAATGTCCAGCATGCCATGCTAAAACCTTTATACGCATTTGATATTATGGGTCCAGGGCTTATAATGCGGCTTTTATCTATTTGATTTAACGGGGAATAACATGCGCAGAGTCATCTTCAACCAGAAAGGCGGTGTCGGAAAATCAACGATTACCTGTAATTTAGCCGCCATCAGTGCCATGGAGGGCAAGCGCACCTTGGTCATTGATCTGGATATTCAGGGTAATTCTACGCAATACCTGCTAGGCCATAAAGTCAGTGAGAGCGATAAAACCATTGCGCTTTTCTTTAAAGATTGCTTAAGTATTTCCCTTTTTGGAGGCGGCAACAACTCTGAGCTTGACGCTGTTATCCATGAAACACCATTTCCTAACCTGTTCGTAATTCCTTCACATCCCGAACTCGAACCTTTGCAAGGTCGCCTGGAATCGCGTTTTAAAATTTTCAAATTAAAAGAAGCTCTGGAAAAACTGGATGGTTTTGATGCAATTTATATGGATACGCCGCCTATCCTCAACTTTTACAGTCAATCTGCATTAATTGCCGCGGAAAAATGTTTGATTCCTTTTGATTGCGATACTTTCGCCAGAGAAGCATTATATACGTTGATGCAGGCCGTAACAGAAGTCAAAGCGGATCATAATCAACACCTTCAGATTGAAGGTATTATCGTTAATCAATTCCAAAAACAGGCCAATTTACCTCGTCAGTTAGTTGATGAACTTATTGCCGAGGGGCTTCCAGTTCTTGCTGCGATGATCTCCCCATCTGTTAAAGTAAGAGAATCTCACACTATATCTCAGCCGTTAGTGCATTATGTTCCCAACCACAAATTAAGTGACGAATACCGTGCGTTGTATGCCGAGCTCCATAATGAATAATGCTCAAAACTAAAGAATTTTAATCTACTCAGTTACGCAGAGAAAAAAAGACCGCTTTACAGCGGCCGTTGAGTTACAGCTTGAGATGTGAAACTGAATTTACTTGTCCATTAGCGATTTCTCACAAGCCAGACTTGCTGTCACTAACTGCGGAATGAACAAGCACTACTGACTGGCTTGCCACTATAGAAGTATTTTATGAAAGGAGTTTTACTGTTCGTTGAACATTATGTAACAGTAAGTTTTGGAAATAGTGTTATTTTTCCTGGTAGTCTATCAATACTATATTGACGAACAGGATCTATCACTTTAACTCATCAACTTAAAAAAACTTTTCGGAGCGCCACAGATCGGACAAGCCCAGTCGTCAGGGATATCAGCCCAACGAGTTCCCGGTGCAATCCCGCTGTCAGGATCGCCTTTTTCTTCATCATAAATGTGCTCACATTCCAAACAGTGATATTTTTTAAAATCTGACATGTTATTCCTCATTCAATAGTTATTTTCAGGGCTGAATTGATCCTTCGAACCCCAAGGTATTTCCTAATCTATAATCAGGACAGGTAAAATAAAAACCTTATTCAGCCAATTTTACCACACGCCCTTGAGCAGCTGACTGCAAGGCAGCTACAATGATTTGGCAATTGGCTTTCGCATCATCCAGCGATAGCGAAGGTTCATCACCATTTAGCACACACGCACTAAAATGTTCGATTTCAAGCCGGAAGTGATTGTCCGCAGGAAGACGCTCTTCGCATTGCCGACCATCTTCAGTCCACCATGAAATTACCGGAACATCACCGGGCAGTTGCCATACGGTATGGCATTTTATACCGCCCTTTGTACCTATAATTTCATATTCACAACGCCTCGCACGCTCGAAGCTAAAATCAAAATACGCATGCTTCCCTGCTCCGAAATCAATGATACCGCTGGTCGTAATATCAGCGCCGCTCTCCACATACTTGGCTATAGCCGTTACTGCAACCGGGCCTTCGTCAAAAAACATCCGCGCTGAATGAATTGCGTAACAACCGATATCCCACATGGCGCCGCCGCCGCGTTCGACACTTTCTGTCAGTCGATACATTCGAGCTGGTCGCATCATAAAGGAATAGCTGGCACGCACTGATCTTACTTCACCTATTGTCCCCAAACGAATCAATTCCTGCACACGTGCATGTTGCGGATGGAACCGGTACATAAAACCTTCCATGGCTGTTACTTTATGAGCATTCGCGGCCGCTTTAATGGCTTCAATGTCGGCCACTGTCAGCGCCATAGGCTTCTCGCACAAAACATGTTTACCGCGTTCGATGGCACGCAACGCCCATTCTGCGTGTTCATGATTGGCAAGAGGCAAGTACACAGCTTCTACATCAGCATTGTCCAGCAATGCCTCAAGATTGTCATGGGTTTGAACATTCTGTTGATGAGGAGCAAACTGCGCTAGCGTTTGCGCAGCAGCGCCGGGGCGACGACTGGCGATTGCGACCAGACTTGCATTCGATGCTTCGACGATAGCGGGTAACAAACGCTCGTTGATACGCGCAGCGCCTAAAATACCCCAGCGTAATTTCGTTTTGATATTCATAAATATTAACCCTTTTCGTGTATAACTCGCCATTCATGCTTGCAGGATTAAGTAGTTGCTTCCTCTATCCAAGGCATCATGAACAACAAAAACTGCTGTAATTTAGAAATCACACTTCGCTTAGCGTATTACCAATCAAATCTGTAACAGCGCTATTCGCAACACCATATACTTTAATATTATTTTTAATAATTCTGGCATAATTTTCATGAAGATGACCATGAAAAATATTTTTCACTCCCATTGCAGCTGCTAATTCACCTATTACCTTAAAGCCATGCTTATGAGACCCGGGAGCTTCATGTGACACCAAAATATCCGCTTTCATTGTCTTTAACGCCTCAAATTCATCATGCCAGATTGCTGATTTGTATTTTAATGACATACCGGATTGCTTGATGTTAGCAGATTGATTATGCAAATAATGCTGCTTGCCTAGCCATTTTGGCTCTTGCGGTGGATACCATACCCTACCAAGAAAAATACCACCCAATCCGGCAACTCTAAGCCCGGCAATTTCAGTAACTTTCAAGTGTAAATCTCTGTCAGAAAAGGCTGAGTTAAACAGATTGTTATATTTCCCAGGCGTTTCAAAATCATGATTTCCAGCAATCCACCAGATTTCAGTTAAGCCAACGATTTCCTTTAAACAGTTTTCTAACGGAGTATCCAGATCATAATCACCAAGTAAAATAACAGCTTCGGGGCGGTGTTTATGTGTTGCTGTTATCAGCGGCTTGAAATTTCCATGTGGATCACCAGCAAATAAAATTCTGTTATTTTGGTTCATGTTGTTTCTTTTTCACTATTGACCGGAACCTGACTTGTACCAAAAATAACATTGATTTAAATGTGTCATTACTTTCAGGTAAATTTTGCCTGCAATTATATATTGATCTATGTGAAAAAAGTTGCCGAGATTAGTAACCGAGTTAATTTAAACGTCGTATCCATCTACATTTCAAAATATCGGCTTCAATTTCCAGTTACTGTGGCCGCTACTGATGATCAATTTGGCTTTTTAACTTAAGTTGGATCAAGTAATAAGCCTTAACTTTTCGCCCTGATCCTTCTAATATGTTTAAAGCCAAAGGGGTTAGCGATCAAGCTATTAAGTATTAGTCAAAGCTCTCCTGAGCAAAGCCAAAGGAACTAGCTAGATCGGCATAACATTTGCCCGTGGGTTTAATGTGAAAGTCTGAAACTCATTGGTTTCAGATAACAATGAAAATAAAGTATTGAGCTATGATCTCGCTCGCGGCCAGCTTTTTATAAAAAAGCCGCGGGCTCAAAACCATTAACGTAACTCTGCCCTTGAAATGTGTGATTTTCGACATTAACGAATCATGTTTATAGCAGGTAAGCCGATCAGGAAAAATCTTACAGGATTCGTTCGGGTTTTCGAAAAACAAAACTTAAGTACGATAGTAATCATTGGATACAGCAGACTTCAAACGCTTCTTATGGAAGCCGAAATTGGCGAACTCCTGCTTAATTAGACGATGTCCCTGGCTTTGTTAAAAGCTTCTCTGAAATCTAGATATAAAGGCTTGTCAGTTTTCAACATTAATTGCAGCATTTCATGTTGCAACTGGTATTTAACATTGCCGACTGCTAAAGCGCCAACACCGACTGCACCTTGGGCATTGATTGCATGAATTAATGATTTACCCGAATCACTGCGCTTGATCCCCTCTATGCCCAAGGGCGGAACAGCATTAACATCGCCAGCTACTTTTAATTGCCTTGCTTCCTTCAGAACAGCCGAACTTAACACCTGAATGCCAGCTTTAGCTGCACAAAAGATAATATCAACATCAGCTATCAGTTTGGCTTTATCGGCTTCAGAACCGGCGCACGCACCTATTAGCGCGCTTCCAAATCGACGATTGTAGGCTTTTGCAACTTCTGAAGCAGTGTCAATCAACAAATGATCGACTAATGCGGTCTTTGCGCCCGCTAAGGAAGCAATAATTCCAGTAGCGATACCGACAGGACCGGTTCCGCCAAAGACCAGTGCATTACAATCTTTCAACTCCTTACCATGCTTTGCCTTCAGCTCTTTTTCAACACAAGCAACCAGTGCTGCCGCTGTAGTAAAAGCACCGCTGGGGTCAGCAAAAACAGACACTTCAAAAGGCGGAACCATCGCTTGTTGACAGGCATCAAGCATATCCATCGCTAATCCTAAGTCGCGTCCACCAATAAAGATTCCAGTGCGTTTTACACCGGCAGGACCACGGGAAAAAATAGCATCTTGAGTGAGTCTGTAAACACTGTCCAACTTGACATTGCTATAAGGCATAAGCACATCAAACCCAGCATCCATAGCCATGTTAATATCAAATGGACTATTGTTTGGCATGGGGTCAAGCATGTGAAGAATGCTGCGTTTCTCCATTAGGGATCCTCGTTATAATTAATTCGAGATAAGTTAAAGAGAAGAATTAAGCGTTTGAGTTCTTAATAAACTCTCTGGCGACTTCAAAGGCGTGTTCAAAATGCAGATAAACAGGCCTATCGGTGTTGATCATTTTTTTCAACAAACGATTCTGTGCTTGATATTTAATATTGCCGATAGCCAGAGCTCCTATACCAACAGCACCGCTGTTCGAACCTTCAATAGGCGTTCCATTATGGAATGCATCAACGCCTGCAATACCAGATGGTGGCACAGCATTAACATCGGCAGCAACTTTCAGCTGCAGGGCTGATGCAATAAGCTCTGCGCTCAATAATTCAATGCCTGCAGCACCTGTTGCAAAAACCACATCGGCAGTCTTCATGTATTCAGTTTTATCAGCATCTGCTCCAGCAGTAATGGTAATTTTGCCATCACCAAATTCATTGCTGCACAAATCAGCAATATGTTGTGCTTTATCCAGTTGCCTGCCGATGATTCTTACTTTGGCACCCGCTTGAGCAGCAATAACCGCCGCCGCTTGACCCACGGGCCCGGTTCCACCTAATGCAAGAATGTTTTTTCCTGCCAGCGTCGTGTTGAATTTTGTGATTAATTCATGCTCGACAGCGGCAACCATGCCCGCAGCAGTTGTAAATGCGCCGCTAGGGTCAGCAAAAACAGACACTTCAAAAGGCGGAACCATTGAGCGTTTGGCCGTTTTCAACATGTCCATTGCCTGTTTGGTATCACGACCGCCAATAAAGATGCCTGTGCGTTTCAAATTTTTCGCAC
The DNA here is from genome assembly GCA_964450225.1 of uncultured Crenothrix sp. Classification (GTDB taxonomy): domain Bacteria; phylum Pseudomonadota; class Gammaproteobacteria; order Methylococcales; family Methylomonadaceae; genus Methylobacter_C. The sequence goes on from CAYVFT010000014.1 coordinate 30,464, forward strand.
TGCGGGAAAAAATGGCATCCTGCACCAATCCCTGAACTTCGCTGGCTTCAACATTGAGATAAGGCAGTGCCGAAACCCAGCCTGCATCCAACGCCATGTTGACGTCAAAAGGACTTAAATTTTTAGCGGTGGTAAACATGTGTAAAATGAATGGTTTTTCCATAATAGTTCCTTGATATATTTAGACGGCAAGTATAAAAGAAAAAATGTCAGAATAACAATGTACTTGCGAATTACTGTAAATTAGCATTTTGTTCAATCGGATGAAAGATTGAGATCTTTGCCAAAATCAAACAATACTCGTATTTCATCTATTGCGTTTTCTCTTGCTTTGGGCATAGAAATCTTTACGCTTCTTCCGGCTACGCGTCCTAGCAGATATTTTTTCAGCCTGCTGCTTATCCGGCTCCTTAAAAGCAATAGGAAATCTGTCCATGTTACGCAAGACAGGAAACCTCCACATGCACAATGCTGTAACAGCCAAGGTGGCAATGCCGCCAATGACCACCGCCGGAACCAGCCCGAACCAGGCTGCAGTTAAACCTGATTCAAATTCACCCAACTCGTTTGATGCGCCGATAAAGACTGAATTCACGGCACTAACCCGGCCACGGATCGCATCCGGAGTTTCCAGCTGAACCAGCATGTGGCGAATATAAACGCTAACCATATCGCCGGCACCCATCAGAATCAGCGCCACCATCGAAAGCTGAAAATTCTCTGAAAGGCCGAACAGCACTGTTGCCGCACCAAACAGAAGCACACCATTAAACATCCAGAGCCCAACTCGACGCGAGATCGGTATAAAACCGAGCCCTACCGCAGTAAGGGCAGCACCAACAGCCGGCGCAGTGCGTAGCAAACCAAGACCGGCCGAATCAACATGCAAGACATCACTGGCATAAGCAGGTAAAAGTGCAGTAGCCCCTCCCAATAGCACCGCAAACAAATCCAGAGAAATCGCCCCAAGTATCACTGGACGTGAACGAACAAAGCGTAAACCTTCCAACACCGTATGCCAGGAGGCTGGTTCTCGTTTTACCTGGGTTGGCTGCATGCGAATCGGCAATATGAGCACCACTGCCAGAGCCAATAATGCACTCACAAGGGTGTAAACCGTCTGCGCTCCAAAAAGATAGATCCAGCCGCCCAATGTTGGTCCGACAATCACTGCTATGTGAAATGACGACGAGTTCAGTGCTACGGCATTACCAAAGCTCCCCGAGGGCACCAGATTGATCAGAATAGCCTGGCTGGCCGGCATCATAAACGCATGGGCCGAACCATATAACACCATGACCGTAAACACCGGCCAGACTGACTGGAGGCCAGTTAACGAGAAAGCAAGCAGCAGCACACCACACAGCATTTCCAGAAAGAAACATCCGGCGATGATCCAGCGTCGATTCCACTGATCGGCAACATGCCCTGCAACCAATATCAATAAAGCGAATGGAGCGAATTGAGCCAGTCCGATGAGACCAAGATCCATCGCATCGCCGGTTTTCTCATAAACTTGCCAACCCACAGCAACGCTTTGCATCTGCACGGCTACTGTAGCTATAAACCGGGCTGACAGAAACAAGGTGAAATTTCGATGGCGCAACGCGCCAAATTTATTGATAGCTATTGACATGTTTAACTTAAATGGCTTACAGCAAAGGTGCAATCAACAAGGCAATAATATTGACCATTTTGATAATAATATTGACGGCAGGACCGGCAGTGTCCTTGTAAGGATCGCCCACAGTGTCACCGGTAATCGAGGCTTTATGCGCAGGAGAACCTTTGCCGCCATGATGCCCTGCTTCAATATATTTTTTGGCGTTGTCAAAGGCCCCCCCGCCCACACTCATGGAAATGGCAATACACAGACCCGAAACAATCGTACCTATCAGTACGCCGCCCAGGGCTTCTTTGCCCAAGGTAAAGCCGGCGATGACCGGAATGCAAACCGGCAACAAGGCCGGAACAAGCATTTTTCTAATCGCTGAAATCGTCAGTATATCGACAGCTCTTGCATAATCCGGTTTGGCTGTGTAATCCATTATCCCGGGAATTTTTTTAAATTGACGGCGAACTTCATCAACAATATCGCCTGCGGCTTTGCCGACGGCTTCCATTGCCAGTGCAGCACACAAATAGGGGATAAGGGCGCCGAGTAACAAACCGATAATGACTCTGATATCGCCCAAGTCACAAACCAGACCCCCCATTTGACTGGTATAGCCAGAAAACAACACCAATGCCGCAAGACCTGCAGAACCCAAGTCGGATCCCTTGGTCACGGCTTTCATGGTATTGCCGACAGCATCCAGGGCATCGGTAATCTTGCGTATTGCTTCGGGCATTTTTGCCATTTCAGCAATGCCGCCCGCATTATCGGTAATCGGTCCATAGGCATCCACAGCGACTATCAAACCGGTTAACGACATCATACCGATTGAAGCAATCGCAATACCGAACAAACCGGCGAGTTGATAGGATAGCCACATACTGGCGCAAATTAGAAATACCGGCGCTACCGTTGCTTTCATCGACACACTGAGTCCGGCAATGACATTCGTGCCGTGCCCCGTAGCCGATGCTTTTGCTATATAGCGGACGGGGGCATAATCGCTGGACGTATAGTACACGGTCACCGGCATTAAGGAAGCCATTAAACCCAAACCGACAATTGCCGAATAAAACAGGTTAAGCGATGGCACGGCCTTGCCATTGATTATCAGCGTTTCTCCCAGTAGCCATTGAGTGACTGGGTAATAGATCAATACCGTTAAAACGGCACACACAATCACCCCCCGGTACAGCGCAGATATGATGATTCCATCGCTGCTCATCCTGATACATAAGATGCTGATTATGGAAGTCAGTATGGATACGCCCACTAACACCAGCGGGTAGATATTAATGTTGTTATTTCCTGTAACCAGCAACTCTGACAGCATCATGGTTGCAATCAGCGAAGCTGTATACGATTCGAATAAATCCGCGGCCATACCAGCGCAATCGCCTACGTTATCGCCGACATTATCGGCAATAACGGCCGGATTTCGTGGATCGTCTTCAGGAATTCCGGCCTCCGACTTACCGACCAGATCGGCGCCGACATCAGCGCCTTTGGTAAAAATACCGCCGCCGAGGCGGGCAAATACAGCGATTAACGATGCCCCGAAAGCGACACCAATCATGGCATGCAATGGTTCATGCACACCGATTGCCAGTAAAATTCCATAGTAGCCGCTGACGGCCAAAAGCCCCAGACCGGCAACTAGCATCCCGGTAATAGACCCCCCTCTGATTGCAATCAAAAAGGCCTGATCGATACCTGTATAGGCCCCCTGTGCAGTACGGACATTTGCACGAACGGAAACATGCATGCCTACAAATCCGGCCAGTGATGAAAATAGCGCACCTATAAGAAAACCGCCTGCAGTTTCCAAGCTGAGGAAGAATGTAATTATCAAGAACAGTAAAGTGCCAACCAGGGCTATGATTTTGTATTGTCTTGACATGTACGTTTTGGCCCCCTGCTGTATGGCCAAAGCTATGTCCTGCATGGTTTCGTTGCCTGCCGGTTGCTTCATAATCCATTTGATCGAAACCACCCCGTATATAATTGCACAGAACGCTGCGACAGTGGCAAAGATCATGATTGATTGTTCCGGCAAAAAAAAGGAATAAAAGCTGTCAGGTATAATCGTTGCTGGTAATGTGCGAACAATTTAATCTTATCTATTGGCGCGATGATCAATAATTTCTTCAACTACCGCTGGATCGGCAAGTGTGGAGGTATCGCCGAGGTTGTCAAGTTCATTAGCGGCAACTTTACGCAAAATACGGCGCATGATTTTACCCGAACGGGTTTTTGGTAAACCGGGCGCCCACTGAATAATATCGGGATGAGCAATGGCGCCAATTTCTTTTCTAACCAGGTCAACCAGTTCTTTTCTCAGCTCTTCTGTAGGCTCTACACCCACATTCAAGGTGACATAAGCGTAAATTCCTTGTCCTTTTATATCATGCGGATAACCGACTACAGCGGCTTCCGCGACCTCTTCATGCAACACCAGAGCGCTTTCAATTTCGGCAGTGCCCATTCGGTGACCGGACACGTTAATCACATCATCGACACGCCCGGTAATCCAGTAATAGCCGTCTTTATCCCGGCGTGCGCCATCACCGGCGAAATAATAGCCGGGATAGTTTTTAAAATAGGTATCGATAAAACGCTGGTGATCGCCATAAATAGTGCGTGCTTGCCCTGGCCACGGGCGGCTGATGACCAGAATACCCTCAGCGACACCTTCCATAATGCGTCCCTGATTGTCCATTATTTCGGGTAAGATGCCGAAAAACGGCAAAGTTGCCGATCCCGGTTTTAATGCGGTAACCCCGGGCAAGGGTGTGATTAATATACCCCCCGTTTCGGTTTGCCACCAGGTATCCATAATAGGACACCGCCCGTTGCCGACTTCATGGTAGTACCATTCCCAAGCTTCCGGATTAATAGGTTCACCTACACTAGCAAGAATGCGCAAGCTGCTTCTATCGGTACGGGTAACAAACTCATTACCCTGTGCCATTAAGGCGCGAATTGCAGTCGGAGCGGTATAGAAAATATTCACCTGATGTTTGTCGATAATCCGCCAGAAACGATCAGCTTCAGGGTAAGTCGGCACGCCTTCAAACATCAGGGTAGTCGCGCCGTTGCACAACGGGCCGTAGATCATATAAGAATGACCGGTGACCCAGCCTATATCGGCGGTACACCAGTAAATGTCACCATCGTGGTAATCAAACACATACTTATGAGTCATGGCTGTAAACAGCAGATAACCGCCGGTAGTGTGCAATACACCCTTAGGTTTGCCTGTTGAACCTGATGTATAGAGGATAAACAAGGGATCTTCTGCATCCATTTCTTCTGCGGGGCAATCAGCAGAAGCGTCTGTCATCGCATCGTGATACCAGATGTCACGATATTCATGCCAATCTATGGGGCCGCCGCTGTTCTTTATGACGATGACTTTTTCAAGCTGGGGGCAATTAGCTGCAGCTTTATCTACATTGGCTTTAATAGGTATGGTTTTGCCGCCACGGTAGCCTTCGTCGGCGCAAACCACATATTTACAGTCTGCATCCAGTATGCGGTCTTTTAACGATTCGGCAGAAAAACCGCCAAAAACAATGGAATGCACTGCGCCAATGCGGGTACAGGCCAGCATCACCGTTGCCGCTTCTGCGATCATGGGTAAATAGATACAAACCCGGTCACCTTTGTTAACGCCCTGCGTTTTCAGGACATTGGCAAACTTGCAGACGTCCTCATGCAATTGCCTGTAAGTGATCTTTTTATCATGAGCCGGATTATCGCCTTCCCAGATAATAGCAACCTGGTCACCGCGTGTTTCAAGATGACGATCAATACAGTTGACACAGACGTTCAATTTTCCACCTTCAAACCAGCGTATATAACCTTTTGGGTAATCGTAATCCATGACGGTATCCCAGTGTTTGCTCCAAACTAAAAACTGTTCTGCCTGTTCCGCCCAAAAAGCCTCCGGCTCCTCAATTGAACGCTGATATAGGGTTTTATAGGTTTCGGCAGTAATATGGGCTTTTGCGGCTATGTCTGGTTTTACATCATAAATTTTAACGTCTGACATTCGTTAATCCTTGAGTCATCTGAAGAGTGTGTGCAAACTTTAGTAAATTCAGGGTTTAATTGCACGAGTTTTGTAAATAGAACGCCTTGTTGTGCTGTTTTTCTCTTAAATGGGCCAGTTCATGTACGACGATCATTCTCAGAAATCCAATAAGCTTGTGTACTTGATCCGTTACTGTTGCCGTATAGCCGGCCAAATATTTTAATTTACCCATTTCATTGAGCGGGATTGATTAACCGATTGATATTTTCTGATCATGCATTAATCCCATGGCGCTTCATCACCACTATAAGCAACAAAATCTATATCCGCTGGATGCGTGATCGCAACTGGGTTTGAGTTATTAGCTGACGAACGGGTATTCGTGGATTTAGCCTGCGATCTTGGTTTACTCGTCGTTGTTGAGGGCGATTCTAAAGTACCGGATTGAGTTTGCCATTGTTCAAAAAGCGTAATGTCCTTATTGGCCGGGACGTACCATTTTTTATTGGCGGCATCCCATCTTGCGCCGAGTGCTTTCGCCGCATCCTTTTGTGCAAAGGGTACATTGAGATAAGTTTTCGAGTCTGCCATGAGTAGTTCGAGGTGGATTAATTAATATAATGGATTAATTTTATTGTACTTGAGTTAAGGCGATTTCCAAGTATGGATATACTCAACATAATTTATATACCAAGTGTTCGTATGAAAAATACCGGAACACAACACTGCTGAAATAAGTGCGGTACTTCGTGTTGATTTAGGGTCATGTTTCGTACAATTTATGATCCAAAATGGTGCGAATTAATCAGAAGACCCATCAAAATGGTAATTCAAATCGGTCAATTTATTTAAATTTCAATAATATCAGATACTTAAGTTTAATAAAAAAATGGCACTTAAAATGCTTATATTATTTTGCCGATGAAGGAATATACGCATTATGAATCACAAATGCCATGTCGGAACTGACCTGTGCAGATTTCTTGTATGTATGGTGAACCTGCTCCGTAGCCTCATGCAGTATTTTTCTTTTCTGTTTGAGGCTTGCACTAGCTAAACGCAGCAGCTTCCGGCTTGGAGAAATGTCATGAAAAAATATTTATTTACGATCGCACTGTTCGGAATTTTACTTGGTGGCGCGTTTTTAATTTATAACAGGTTAAATTCAGCCCCTGATTATAAGGCGGATTTAGCTTATTCTTCATTTATCAAACAGGTCAAGGCCGGCCATATTGAACGCGTAGAAATTACAGGTAAAGTCATAAAGTTTCGGACTTCTACCGGTGAGGATTTCGAAACCTATAATCCAGGTGATCCCAACTTAATTGATGATTTACTGACAACCGGGGCTCAAATCAGAACCACTCCTCCTGAAGAACCGTCGTTGCTAAAGGAGATTTTCATATCCTGGTTTCCGATGCTGATTCTGATTGTTATATGTTCATTTTTTATGAATAGAATGCAAAAAAACGGTAACGGATCAGTCAAGTTCGGCTTTCAAAAAAACAAAGCCAAAATATTTAATGAAGATCAGGTGAAAATAACTTTTGCAGATGTTGCTGGTTGTGAAGAAGCAAAAGAAGACGTTGTAGAACTGGTTGATTTTCTAAAAGCACCGCAAAAGTTTCAAAAATTGGGTGGTAAAATTCCCCGCGGTGTACTGATGGTCGGGCCTCCAGGAACCGGCAAGACCCTCATTGCTCGAGCGATTGCCGGTGAGGCAAAAGTTAAATTCTTCTCTATTTCCGGATCTGATTTTGTTGAGATGTATGTGGGTGTTGGAGCCTCAAGGGTAAGAGATTTGTTTGCCCAAGCCAAAGAAAATTCACCCTGCATTATTTTTATCGATGAAATTGATGCCGTTGGCAGAAAACGGAGTAGTTCGGGAATGGGTGCTGGCAATGAAGAGAGGGAACAAACCCTTAATCAGTTGCTGGTCGAAATGGACGGATTTGAAGATAATGAAGGCATTATTGTGATTGCCGCAACTAACCGTGCGGATGTGCTGGACGATGCGCTATTAAGACCCGGCCGTTTTGACCGGCAAGTGAATGTTGGCTTGCCTGATGTCCGTGGCCGGGAACAGATATTAAAAGTGCATTTGCAAAAAGTGCCTACGGCGGAAGATGTTGAAATCAGTTATATTGCCCGCGGCACCCCCGGATTTTCAGGTGCAGAACTGGCCAATCTGGTGAATGAGGCCGCTTTGCTGGCAGCACGTGCCGACCTTCTTGAAGTATCCATGACCCATCTTGAAAAAGCCAAGGACAAGATATTGATGGGTGTAGAAAAGCACACGATGGTGATGAGCGAAGATGACAAGCGCTTGACAGCCTATCATGAAGCAGGACACTGTATTGTTGGCCGGCTTATGCCGGATCATGATCCGGTCTACAAAGTCAGTATCATGCCCAGAGGCAGAGCATTGGGTATTACCATGTTCCTGCCGGAAAATGATCAATACAGCGCCAGCAAGCGTAAATTGGAGGGCCAGATAGCCAGCCTGTTTGGCGGCCGACTTGCAGAACTGCTGATTTTCGGTGATGACCGGGTTACTACCGGAGCCTCCAACGATATTGAAAGAGCGACCGAATTAGCAAGAAAAATGGTCACCCGCTGGGGCCTGTCGGACAAACTCGGACCGCTCACTTATGGAGAAGAAGCCGGCCAGGCTGTCTTCGGTCAACTGGGGGCACAAGGCAGTGCTGTCTCCAGCAATGTTGCACAAATGATTGATGAAGAGATTCGTTCGGTAATCGATCGTAACTATTATCGTGCAGAGAAAATCCTGCAGGAAAATATGGCTATTCTGCATCTCATGGCAGACGCGCTAATGAAATGGGAAACAATCGACCGCTGGCAGATAGATGATTTGATGGCAGGAAAGGAAGCGCGACTCCCTATGGAATACGGCGGTTTGAAAGACCGGAACTGTCCTGAATCAAACTGTGATGAAAAGGATAATAGCCACTCATTAGAACCAGATGAAAGCTATGCTTGATGAAAATACTTACATACGGCGGGAAACCCACGTCAAAATTAAAGTGTTAATGCCCGGCTAGCCGGGCATTTTTTCGCATTCTGCACAAAATTTTGCAAAGTTGGACTCCAGCGCGAGAAGTCGAAAGCACTCCAAATTGCCATTCCAAGGCTAAAGTGTAAATCGATCAGGGCAATCGCATGTTTTCAAAGTTATGGATGTTGGCATATCAGGCTTTTTTAACAAACTCTGATTTAAGCTTCATCGCGCCAATACCGTCGATTTTGCAGTCAATATTATGATCGCCTTCGACCAGACGGATGATTTTGACTCTAGTACCGACTTTAACAACCGATGATGACCCTTTGACTTTGAGGTCTTTGATGACGGTGATGGTATCGCCGTCTTGCAGCAAATTGCCGTTTGCGTCCTTAACAATAAGAACATCGGTGCTGTCTCCGGCAGTCTCATCTTTTGACCATTCGTGTGCACATTCAGGGCAGATGTAATTATTACCATCTTCGTAGGTGAATTCCGAACCACAGGCGGGGCATTTGGGGAGGTTACTCATTGCTTTTTTTCCTTAATGAAGTGTGTTGTAAATACAAGGTGTAAAAGGTCGGCACAATGCCAGGTTCCTACGTTTATTGCCCATTCAACCGGGGCACTGCAGTTAATTAGGGTAAGCTGACTGAATCACCCCTGCTTTACCGAATTTGAATGACTTTAACATCAATTCCTTCAATTTCTGACCAGGCAATATCAGCCGTTAGTGCCGCCAAATTTCTTGCTGCTGCTAATCCTAGACACGCTCTGTCGCCTAGCGATAGTCCGTAGCGTTGGGTAATCGGAATAAAATTGGCGGCGTGTAGTGCATGTACCTGATTGAAGGGGACAATCTCTATCGAGGTTTTATTGATGTGCTGGATTATCGATGTTGCATCGATGTCATCACGTATAAATCGTCCGGCGACTTCACTTAAATTAACAGTGGAAATACAAGCATCTTCGATATATTTTTCGACAATTTCGTGACCGGATTCACGGAAAAGATACGCCAGTAGCGCCGAAGCATCCAACACAATCATTTGTTTTCTGCTTCCTGTCTACGCTCCTGTAGCAAATGCTCAACTACGTTTGCCGGTTTTTCCCCGTGGTAAAGCTGGTCAACGAGTTGTTGCAGACTGGCAATTGGTTTTCTATCCATCATGCAGGCATCAGTAAGAATTTTTCGCACTTCAGCTTCCACACTCAATCCATCTTGAAGCGCTTGATTGCGTAATGCTGCATGAACATGGTCCGGTAAATTTCTAATAGTAAGTGTGGGCATAGCCATCTCGCTGTACAAAGCTGATGCTCACTATAGCCATTGCTAGCATTGCTGTCAATTGTTTATGGGGGTGCGAAATATAGGATTATTTACCTGCTCGACGATGGTGTCGGCCAGATGGAGTTGGGTGCTGGGGCTCCGGTTAATTTTTGACTTTTAGTCAATTAACCCCTAAATACGGCTAGCGGAATACTGGAAAATTGAAGGCTCCAAAATCCTGGATTACGCAAACTTCATCCAGATTACTCGCTAAATTTGGCTTGAAGAAGCGAGGTTGAGTGGGTACATACCTTAAAAGAACGTCATAAAAAAACCGCTCCATGAGCGGTTTTCTGAAAACCATGTAATACAAATTAACCTTGTTTTTTCTTGCGGAAGCCAAGGCTAGCTAGACCAAGGCCGAGCAAGCTCATAACAGCTGGCTCTGGAACAGCGTTGCTTGGCGGTACGTCAGTAGTAGTTGGCGGCACATCAGAAATAAGAAGTTGGAATCTACCATCCCATGCGGGAACTCCTTTGAAGTCCAAACGAAGGTTGTTTACGTGAGTAAACTGCGAGATATCGCCAGAGAAAGTCGCATACGTTTTGTAGAAATCGCCGGCGCCAGTAAAGGCTTGGAAACCTGAACTAGCTAGTCCATTGTTAACGCTCAGATTGACCTGAACACCCAAGTCAATAGCTATCACTTTTAATAAAAAAGCCAAGCCATTCGCGGTGAAATCCGTAAGATTAAAGTTGTAGTCTATAGAAGCAGTACCATTGGAGCCAATAGTGTTGTTTATACTCAGGAAACTCTCGCCAATTATAGCCTGCTCATTCTCATAAGAGGTGCCAGTAGCAAGCGCAGAAACCGTTCGCGTCGCATTGACCAGATCGGTACCTGTCAAGGGAGCAACTGTTGAACTCGTTGCCAAGGCATCTCCGCCTTTATCATTTACATCCTGAAACATTGTAAAATTATCAATCAACAATGGAAGGGCTTGAACTTGGGCAGTTGCACCCAGAGCACCAAACATCAAGATTCCAGCAGCGGCGGTTTTAAGATGTCTTTTCATTTGTTTTTTCTCTTTAAGTTTAATTTTGTAACAAACAGCAGGGAGGCCGTTGCCTCTTGCCAGCAAGTCATGCATATAATCTACAAAATACTATAAGCAATACTGATGCCATATTTAATTAAACTATATAAAACAAAATATTATAAACTTCTCCCAGCTTATTTTCTGAAATAATGATATTTATGAAAAAAATAACTGACATATGTGTCAGGCGTACAAAAAACTAACGTCAGTACCTGACACATATGACATGCGTCTAAAAACTTTTTCAATTACCGTTGTTGTCCCAATTTTTTCGATTTCCTTCAGTACAAGCGAATAAACCCACTCAACGCGGCTTCGCCAACTTGCTGTGGTTCAATGAATAAGAAAAATACACAATCAAGCCTATGACCAGCCAGATAACGAAACGTAGCCAGGTGATGGAAGGCAAAAATGCCATCAGCGCCGCACAGGACAGCATGCCCAGAACAGGAAATAAGGGACTGAATGGTGAACGGAAGGGACGCTCCATGTCAGGTTTGGTAATACGCAGAACGATAACCCCACAACAAACCAGCACGAAGGCAGCCAAAGTTCCGATATTAACCAGTTCGGCCAGATCGCCTAGCGGCATGAAACCCGCGATAAGCGCGATAATAATCCCGCAAATTACAATAACGCGTACCGGTGTTTGAGTTTTAGGATCAACTTTATTAAAGAAAGGTGACAGTAAGCCATCGCGCGACATGGCAAAAATGATGCGCGTCAATCCATAATATAACACCAGCATGACTGTAGTAAGTCCTGCGATAACGCCCGTTGCAATCAATGCCGATGCCCCGTTGAAACCAATGAGTGTGAGTGCGTGAGCGACAGGCGAAGAGACATTAAGGTCGCTATAGTGAACGACTCCCGTAAGCAAGCCCGATACTATGATGTAAATAACAGTGCAAAAAGATAATGAGGTAACGATGCCGAAAGGCAGGTCGCGTTGTGGGTTTTGGGCTTCCTCAGCGGCTGTGGACACAGCATCGAAACCAACATAAGCAAAAAATACCAACGAGGCGCCAGCCAGAACGCCTGTGGTTTTACCATCAGGCAGGGTTTGAAACCAGCCGAACGGCATGAAGGGATGCCAGTTTTCGGGGTGAACATTGAATACTGCAATAGCAATAAATATGCTGATGGTAATCAGCTTAACAAATACCATGGCATTGTTGGCTTTAGCGCTGTGTTTTACCCCCACAATCAACAGGCCCATTAGTATCAGGATAATGCCTGATGCAGGTAAATTGATAAATCCGCCGAGTTTCGGCGCTTTAGTTAGCCCATCAGGAAGCGGCATTCCGATGGCTGTGAGCGCATTGTTAAAATAGCCGGACCAGCCGTTGGCTACCGCCGCTACTGAAATGCCATATTCCAGCAGTAAATCCCAACCGATAATAAAAGCAATCAACTCACCAAAAGCGGCGTAACTGTAACCATAAGCACTGCCGCAGCCACCCACGGAAGACGATAGTTCCGCATAAGAAAGAGCAGCAAAGGCGCAGGCAAGTCCGGCGATGATGAATGACAGCATTACGGCAGGACCGGCCTGCGTTGCGGCGGCAATACCAGTGAGGACAAAAATGCCCGTGCCTATTATTGCGCCTACACCGAGAAATGCCAGATCCCATGCCGACAGGCAGCGCTTGAGAACGTGATCTTGATCATCATGCGAAATGACATGCTTGGTACGAAAAATTTGCAGCGACATAATTAAGAACTCACGTATGTAGTTGAATTTGGGAGATGTTGGATGATGAGCGTCACTCACTTTGGTGGTTCAATTATAACGCACACCCAGTTCTAACGGTAATACTCAAATAGCAGCAATTCCCAATTTAAAACCTTAGGTTTTAACTGGTAATTCCATCCCGCCAT
>CAYVFT010000015.1:0-34710 GCA_964450225.1 uncultured Crenothrix sp.
GATACACCCAAAACCAGGATGTTGGACATCGCGGCCGTTATGCTGCGCAAGCAATTAACTTAAGGGAACCTCTAATAATTCTAATTTGGAAAATTGGTGTTTATTAATTTCAATAACTTAGCTTTGTAAATATCATGAAAAAAGCAATTATTAGAGGTTCCCTTAACAATTCCTTATCTTAATTCGCAACTTGGGTATTAGAAGAAACAGCAGGAGTTTCCATGGACTGGAATGATCCCTTCGATGTCCTTTCTGCCAATTCTTTTTGCTGTTCAGACAGATAGGTCCCGCCAAGAATCACCGCCATGAATAAAAGATAGATAATCGAAGCGATGCGCCTCGCCTTTTTGCTACTCTCATAATTGTTCATAATCAAATCCCATGTTTTTTGATTAGAATAATACAGGTGCAATAATCAGGTCTATTAGTTTGTCAATGAACATGGATGAAATAATGGGTACCTAAATTTAATCTGTGGATCTGTAGTGAAATATTTTTTGCGAGTTACCTTACATGAACTTTAGAGTCTTATATCTGTAATCTTCAGAACAATGCTCAGCTCAGTCTGACTGTTGTATATTATGCCGCAATTAATCAACCCAGCCTGGCAGATGGCGGGGCAAAAAAAATAATCAGGAAATCATAGATACTCACCAGCGAAATCCGCAACCAAATCGACTCAATCTGGAACGCTTTGGCGCACGGAACTGCGCAGGATAATTGTCGAAGATAAGAAAAATCTAAACCAATATCTGTTCCTGCAATACCTTGATTTCATCCCTGATTTTTGCCGCTTGCTCAAATTCGAGATTTTTCGCATAGCGATACATATCATCTTCCAGTTGCTTCAGCTTTTTACCCAGTTGCTTAGGCGTCATAGCCTTATAGTCTGCTGCGTGTTCTGCCACTTTGCTGATTTTTTTGTCCCCGGAAGGAAGGCCTGAGCCGGGTATCGATATTTGAAGAATATCGGTTACCGATTTATATATGGTTGCCGGTTCAATATGATGTTCAATATTAAAGTTACGCTGTTTTTCGCGCCGACGTTCGGTTTCATCAATCGCCTGTTGCATGGAACGGGTAATCCGGTCCCCGTATAAGATCGCTTTACCGTTAATATTTCTCGCAGCTCGTCCAATCGTCTGGACCAGAGACACGACTGAACGCAGAAAACCTTCTTTATCGGCATCCAGTATCGCAACCAAGGACACTTCGGGTATATCCAGACCTTCGCGTAGCAGGTTGATACCGACCAGCACATCAAACTGCCCTAACCGCAAATCCCGGATAATCTCGACTCTTTCCACGGTATCAATATCGGAATGCAAATAACGCACACGCACGCCATGCTCGGACAAATATTCCGTTAAATCTTCCGCCATTCTTTTGGTCAAGGTGGTGACCAGTACGCGTTCTTTTGCGCTGACACGCGCATTAATTTCCGATAATAAATCATCAACCTGTGTTGTCGCCGGGCGCACTTCCACTACAGGATCAAGCAAGCCGGTTGGTCTGACGACCTGCTCGGCAAAAACGCCGGAATGCTCTTTTTCGTAAGGACCGGGGGTTGCCGATATATAAATCCGTTGTGGTGATTTCGCCTCAAATTCAGCAAACGTTAAAGGGCGGTTGTCCAGAGCAGAAGGTAATCTGAAGCCGTATTCAACCAGCGTTTCCTTGCGTGACCGGTCGCCTTTATACATCGCACCAATCTGCGGCACGGTGACGTGACTTTCATCAATAATCACCAAAGCATTGGCCGGCAAATAATCAAACATGGTCGGTGGCGCTTCCCCTGGTCCTCTGCCAGACAAAAAACGGGAATAGTTTTCTATGCCGGAGCAATAGCCCACCTCCAGTATCATTTCAATATCAAACAGCGTCCGCTGCTCCAGCCGTTGCGCTTCTACCAGCTTGTTCAATGAATGTAACTGCTTGAGACGTTCCTTAAGTTCGATCCTGATGGCATCAACCGCTGACAATAACTGCTCGCGAGGGGTGACGTAGTGACTCTTGGGATAAACAGTATAGCGCGCCAGCCGCCGGATTATTTCACCTGTTAACGGATCGAATAATGACAAGCGCTCCACTTCATCATCAAACAATTCGACTCTTAACGCTTCCTGTTCCGACTCGGCAGGGAAAATATCAATGACCTCGCCCCGCACGCGGTAGGTTGCCCTGCGCAATTCCGTATCATTACGGGTATATTGCATTTCTGCAAGACGGCGCAAAATGGTACGTTGATTAATCAGATCGCCTTTTACCAGGTGTAACACCATTTTGAAGTACGATTCAGGTTCGCCCAAACCATAAATTGCCGAAACCGTTGCGACTACAATTGAATCCTCTCTTTCTATTAAGGCCTTGGTCGCTGATAAGCGCATCTGTTCGATATGCTCGTTGATCGCGGCATCCTTATCAATAAAGGTATCGGATGCCGGCACATAAGCTTCCGGCTGATAATAGTCATAATAGGAAACGAAATATTCGACGCTGTTTTCCGGAAAAAACTCCTTCATTTCGC
The DNA here is from genome assembly GCA_964450225.1 of uncultured Crenothrix sp. Taxonomy (GTDB): domain Bacteria; phylum Pseudomonadota; class Gammaproteobacteria; order Methylococcales; family Methylomonadaceae; genus Methylobacter_C. The sequence goes on from CAYVFT010000015.1 coordinate 2,528, forward strand.
CGTATAACTGCGCGGCCAGGGTTTTGTTGGGTGCCATAATCATTGCCGGACGCTGCACTTCATTAATGACATTGGCAATGGTAAAGGTTTTTCCGGAACCGGTTACGCCCAGTAGAGTCTGATGTACTTCGCCATCATCCAAGCCCTCAACCAAGGCTTTGATTGCGGTAGGCTGATCACCGGCGGGTTTAAAGCGGCTGTGGATTTTAAATTGACGGGACAGAGCCATGTTAGATGGGGTTGGTAGCTGTTGGGTGTGGAGTTAATACCGTCGGAAGTAGCATTGAGAAGTATGCTTCAATACCATTGTAGCATTAATCGCCGGATCAACTATATCGGGGATTCAAAACCAGCGTTGACGGCGCATTTTGAACTGGAGGTTCCGGCGTAATGTTTAACGCTATAGCCATAATGGGTTAGTGTATAAAGAGTCCCAAAAAATTTGCGGTAAACTGATAAAATGAGGCCGTTACTATATCCGATTGGGACGTTCACGGGCTGTTAACCAAAAATAAACCCCTGATAAAAATATGAGTTCAGGGGCTTACATCCAAGCGGATGGAGTTGACGCTGACTGACATAAACCGGTCATCCGTTCACTTACCTGACGGTTTTCCGCGAAGTATGTCGTTCATCGTCGATGTAATCACTATCCTGTCCGGATGCTGGGGGCTTAAATAGACGATCGTGTGTGAAAACGTCGATTCATTAGACAGAATGAAATGTCTGCACTGCGATGCCAGGAAAAGATCCCTGTATCCGGTCGAATCCGTGTTCCAATCGGCATGATGGAGTGGTGCTGAAGCGACCAGATTCTCCTTACACCACGCCGGATCGTCCGAAAACACGAAGAATGCCGGTTCGGGCAGAGAATCTTCCATCCTGCGGATGGATTGGTTGTAATAATCCCTGCTCAACAACAATCCGCCATCGTGGGTCGCGTAATCCCCCCTCCTCACATGAATCGCTACCGGATTCCGGGCCGCCTCAATGTGTTCAAGAAAGCGCCTGTCCCTCTCCTCAAGTTCGGTGTCGCGATTCAGGGTCAGTTCGGAAAGCATGTCGTTCTTTTCGAAAAAACGTTCAGCAAGCCAACATAGATGCCACGCTCCCCAGAAATCGAAGAAAATAATCCTTCGCTCCCCGGACAGGCGGAACAACTCGGGGATCTCGGTGGCAGGGACCTCAGGCATGTGTTCTCTTTCGATCACCTCGACTGGATTGTTACGGAGAATGTTCTTAATGGCGGCATCGCTAAATACCGAAACGTCGGGGCATATGGGGAAATGATGAAGTTGATAGTTCCTGGGAGAATCGGTGACGAGTTGTCTGAACCAATGGTTGTCCAACACGAGCATGGCACCGTTGGCAATGGCTAGCATTCTCCCGACCCGGTAGCAGATCATCTGGTTCGCCAAACCGCCGCCCACATGCACAATGACGGCGCGGTTAAGGAGAATTTCCCCATCCACAGGAACCTGCGCGGCAATGGCACCGGGGGAGGCGACTGCGGCGATTTTTCTGATGAGTCGTTTGATCATTGTATTTGGATTGATGATTGAATGTCAGTGGTCATCTGGGATGATCCCTAATCCACCCTTCTCCTGGAGAGGAAAACTTTTGATACTTAATTTGATGCTACTTTTTAACACTGTACTGTTAGCAAGCCACACTACATAGCGTATAATTGCTATCATTTCACACATTAATTTTACACGGCGAAATATGAGCATCAAACTTTCTAACAGAGTCCAGGCAGTTAAACCTTCACCTACCTTGGCGATTACCGCCAGAGCCGCTCAAATGCGCGCCGCCGGCAAAGATATTATCGGTCTTGGGGCTGGCGAACCTGACTTTGATACTCCGGATCACATTAAAGCTGCCGCTGTTAAAGCGATGGACAGCGGCTTCACAAAATACACTGCGGTAGACGGTATTCCCAGCCTGAAAAAAGCCATTATAGCCAAATTTAAAAATGATAATGGCCTTGATTACCAGCCCAAACAGATTCTGGTCTCCTGCGGCGGAAAACAAAGTTCTTACAACCTAATTCAGGCGATGATTAATCCTGGCGATGAAGTCATCATTCCTGCGCCATTCTGGGTTTCTTATCCTGATATGGTGTTATTGGGCGATGGCGTGCCGGTTATTATCGAAACCACCCAAGCCCACCATTTTAAAATTTCACCTGAGCAATTACGTGCCGCGATTACCCCTAAAACCCGGTTAATCTTTATTAACAGCCCCTCCAATCCGTCCGGGGTTGCGTATAGCCAGGAAGAATTGAAAGCTTTGGGTGACGTGCTTGCGGATTTCCCCAACATTATCATTGCCACCGATGATATGTATGAACATATTCTTTGGAAGCAAGGTTCGTTTGTTAATATTTTAAATGCACACCCTGAATTTTATGACCGCACGGTGGTAATGAATGGCGTATCGAAAGCTTATTCAATGACCGGATGGCGTATCGGTTATGCGGCAGGTCCAGCCGATTTGATTGAAGCCATGTGCACAATTCAGTCACAAAGCACCTCGAATCCGACTTCGATTTCACAATATGCCGCAGAAGCTGCTTTAACAGGCGATCAAAGCTTTATCAATAACATGTGCGTTGAATTTAAAAAACGTCATGATTATGTGGTTGCCGAACTCAATAGTATTGATGGCGTAGAATGCCTGGAGACTGACGGCACTTTCTATGTCTTCCCCAACGTCGAAAAACTGATTGCCCGATTGGATGGCATCAACAATGATCTTGAATTTTCTGATTATTTGATCGAAAAAGCAGGGGTTGCATTGGTGCCCGGCTCTGCTTTCGGCTCTGAAGGCCATATCAGGATCTCGATTGCCACCAGCATGGCTAATCTGCAAAATGCTTTAGAGCGGATTAAAAAAGCGATCTAAAAACAGCTGGAAATGATGGGTAGAGGCGATAACCGAAACCCATCATAGCAATCACCGTTGCGACGGGTTTCACTTCTACTCCGCTATTCTCCTAAATTTTTAACTGCTCTTTAACTCGAGCCATATTATCGGTAATTTGCTGCTGCGTATAAGGAATGGCGTCAAATTTTCCCCAAATGGGCGCCGGCCAGGCTTTATCAGTTTGATAGCGAACTATATGATGGATGTGCAACTGGGGGACCAGGTTGCCTATTGCTGCAATATTCATTTTATCCGCTTTATAAAGTACCGCCAGATTTTCTGCCAGATAACTGGATTCTTCGGTCAGTGTGTGCCGCTCCGGTTTGCTGAGCTGGTAAATTTCCTTTATATCAGCTTTTTCCGGCACCAAAATAAACCAGGGGTACTGGCTGTCATTCATCATCAATAGTTGACATAAATCAAAGCGGCCAATGGCTATGCAGTCTTCTTTTAAGCGTGGATGCAAATGAAATGTTGTTGCCATATTTTTTGTGAGATATAAGCAAAGCTTGAAAGTAGATAAATATTCAGTGTAATTTATCTGCTATATGAAAACTATAAGAAAAAATAAACGGGAGGATATTTTCATGTCTGCACAAATCATTACAGCTCAAGCCGTGTCCGATGAGCGTAAACTAAGCGTTTCATTCAGGCTATTACTGGGCCTTTATTCAATCATTCCGCTATGTCTAATGCTGCAAATGTCCGATGGTTGGTTTTGGCACGGGTTTTTAAAAGAAAACTTACCCAGTAGACCCACACATTTTTTATTATTTCAAATCCTGTTCGGGACGCCCCATATAATAGCCAGTACGATTGTTTTGGTGAGCAACATCGAATATTTGAAATTTTATCAGCACAAGCTTATATGGATGACGGCTGCTATTGCGATTGTCTTTGGGGTGGGCAGTTTATTTATTCCTTACCGGGTCTTTTATGTGCTGGTTGCTGCCTGGACAGTCTACCATGTGCTTAAGCAACAACATGGCGTAGCGCGTGGTGTTTGCCGTTTGCCATCATGGGCATTTTATCTTTTATTGTGGCTCAGTGTGGCGGCGGGACTTATTGTTTATATCGGTATTTTTCTGAAAAACAGCCTGGATGCCCAGCAAACAGAATGGATTAACCAAATTGCCGGCATGTTATGTGCTGGACTATTTTTAAGTGCCATTTACTGTCAACGCTACGTGACCACTGCCTTTGGCAAGTTTTTTTTATGGTCCAATATCTTTCTGGTATTAAGCAGTTTTTATCTTTTTGTTCAGCAGTATTATTTTCTGGCAATTCTGGCACCCAGATTGGTGCATGATGCAACGGCTTATATTTTCTATGTGACGCATGATTACAACAGGCATCACAATCATCCGCAAAATTTTCTTTACCGCTATGCCGCACGTTGGAATCTGAATATCTTCATCGTGCTGCCAGTTTGCTCATTTGTACTGGCGTTTGTTTTACAGGCATATGGGGACAACTTTGTTAGTGCAATAACAGAAATCTTTTTTGGAGTAGAAATCCGCAAAGCAATTACCCTAGGTTTACTGGGCTACCTGGCTTTAATGCACTACTACACGGAAGCGTTTACCTGGAAGCAGGATTCACCTTATCGGCGTTTTATTGCGTTTTCAAAATGAGGTGGAGCAGTTTAAGATGTTTTATGTTGTTGTAACTCGTTATTCTGAAAGAGCAAGCCAGCTCTATAAAGAAGAGCCCGAATGAGCTGCTCCCGGTCTTTGGCGTAGTAAATTCCGGAATGTGCTCGCTCTCTATTTGCGGCAGAATATCATCACTCTTTCAGAGGCTTTGAAAATACAAGAAGAAGCCGAAGCGTTAATGGCTGATCAAGAATTTACTGTAACATATCAATTCAGATTTAACGTTAACCCAGAGCAGCAGTTGTTCTGCTTATGATTGTGTATTTGTCGCCCTGGCAAAACAGCTAGATGTAAAACTGCTGACTCAAGATGAAAAAATACTGCGTGAGTTTTCCGACATTGCGGTATCGCTGGATGACTTTTTAAATTAAGCTCGCAAGTCTTCACTCTCACAACGAGATTTCCAAACCGCAACATCAGCTTGTAAAGCAATAAAATCAAGTCCCCGTAAATTACGCGGTACTTATGTAATCAAATAAGTTCTATTGCTTTTTTCAATGAAATTAAAACTTGGAACAATTCCTGCTAACACTTTTACATGCCACTAACTAAAACAACGCTGTTGTTGCAAAAAGCCAAAATAACCCTCGGGCAATAGGAAAAAATTATGACCATTCGCGTCGCCATTCGTCACAAAACGATTTACAGCTTCGACAGACCTGTTTCCTTGTCACCTCATGTATTTCGATTACGTCCGGCGGTCCACAGCCGGACGCCTATCAAGGCCTATGCCTTGCGCATTGAGCCGAAAAATCATTTTATCAATTGGCAACAAGATCCTTTTGGCAACATTCTTGCGCGCGTTGTGTTTCCTGAAAAATGCCGGAAACTCAGCGTCGAAGTTGAAGTCATCGCCGATATGACAGTGATTAATCCCTTTGATTTTTTTGTTGAGGATTATGCCGAAAACTATCCATTCAAGTACGATGCTCTCACACTCAAAGAACTGCAACCGTATCTGGAAATATGTGAAAAGGGCTCGCTATTAATGCAGTGGGTAAAAGATTTTGATGTCAGCAAACGGTCTATCAATGACTTTTTAGTCGATGTCAATCGCGCTGTTTTCGCAGCGATCAGTTATAACATTCGCATGGAAGTCGGTATCCAAAGCTGTGAAGAGACGCTGAAAATCCGCAGTGGCTCATGCCGTGATTCAGCATGGTTATTGGTGCAGATCCTGCGTCATCTTGGGTTGGCTGCACGTTTTGTTTCCGGTTATTTGGTGCAACTGACGGCTGATATAAAATCGCTGGATGGACCATCCGGTCCTGAACATGATTTCACCGATTTGCATGCATGGACGGAAGTTTACATACCCGGCGCCGGCTGGATAGGACTTGACCCTACTTCAGGTTTATTGGCTGGTGAGGGACATATTCCGCTGGCCTGCACGCCTGATCCGGCCAGTGCCGCACCGGTAACGGGCGGTACTGACAAGTGTGAAGTGGAATTTGAATTTAGTAATACCGTGGAACGCTTGCATGAAGACCCTCGCGTTACCAAGCCTTATACCGATGAACAGTGGTATCACATTGATTCTTTGGGGCAGTATGTTGATAAGCAGTTAGTAGAAGGCGATGTCCGCCTGACGATGGGTGGTGAACCTACCTTTGTTTCGGTCGACGATATGGAAGGTGACGAATGGAACACGCACGCTGATGGTGCAAACAAGCGTGAACTTGCACAACAATTGACCATCCGTTTACGTGATGTATTTGCAAAGGGAGCGATGCTGCATTATGGACAAGGCAAGTGGTATCCGGGCGAACCTCTGCCACGCTGGCAATATGGCATTTTTTGGCGTAAGGACGGTACCTCGGTCTGGCGCAATCCCTCGTTGCTTGCCGACATTAACAAGGATTATGGTCATACTGTAAAACAGGCACAAAAATTTATTCAGCAACTCAGTCAGCGTTTGGACGTGCATTCCCGTTACATCGTCACGGCTTTTGAAGATAGTTTTTATTATCTCTGGCAAGAAGGCACAATACCCGAAAACATTGATCCCTTAAAAAGCGATCTAAAAGATTCAATCGAACGCAAAACCTTAACCAAGCTATTGGATACCGGCCTGGATCAGCCGGCGGGTTTTACTTTACCGATCAAGTGGAATTGGCCTGAACAATGCTGGAAAAGTGGACCCTGGGATTTTCGTCGTGGGGCAATGTTCCTGATTCCGGGTAATTCACCTATGGGCATGCGTTTACCATTGGCCAGCCTGCCCTGGGTTGCGCCAGATAAACGTGATACACAAGAACCTCAAAGCCTGTTTGAAGACTTGCCGGAACTCGGAGATTATTATGGTGAAGTAACACGCCGTTACAGCCACATCGAAGCCAAAATTAATGACCACCCGGAAATTATCGAGCAGGAATCAGGTGATGATGTCGTCATCGCAGTGGAAGTGCCGCATACCGCTTTATGTGTGGAGGCCCGGGATGGCCGGCTGTATATCTTTATGCCACCGCTGACTTTATTGGAACATTATCTTGAACTAATTGCTGCTATTGAAGCGACTGCTGAAAATCTGGCACTACCCATAGTGCTGGAAGGTTATGAACCGCCTCGTGATTATCGCATCGAACGCTTAATGGTTACACCTGATCCCGGTGTTATTGAAGTGAATATTCATCCGTCGAAAACCTGGCAGGAATTGGTGGAAAAAACCACCATTCTTTATGAACAGGCGCACCAATCCAGGCTGGGCACCGAAAAATTTATGCAGGACGGCCGTCATACCGGAACTGGTGGCGGCAACCATATCACGATGGGTGCGGAAACACCGACCGACAGCCCGTTATTGCGTCGCCCTGATTTACTACGCAGTTTGGTGACTTACTGGCAGCATCATCCGGGCTTGTCGTATCTGTTTTCGGGCATGTTTATCGGCCCTACCAGTCAGGCACCGCGGGTTGATGAAGGCAGGGATGAAAAACTGTATGAACTGGAAATCGCCTTTCAGCAAATGCCTGAAGGTGAAGTCCCTGCACCTTGGCTGGTTGACCGGTTGCTAAGGCATTTATTGACTGATATTACCGGCAACACGCACCGCTCTGAATTTTGTATTGATAAATTGTATTCTCCCGATAGTTCCACCGGCAGATTGGGGATTCTTGAACTGCGTGCTTTTGAAATGCCGCCACATGCGCGTATGTCATTGGTACAAACGCTGTTGTTGCGCTCTCTGATTGCCTGGTTCTGGCGCGAACCGTATAAACATGATTTAGTGCGCTGGGGCACTGAATTGCATGACCGGTTTATGTTGCCGCATTATGTCCGCGAAGATATGAAACAAGTGACTAAAGACTTGCAACGCGCGGGCTTCGGCTTTGAACTGGAATGGCTGGAGCCGTTTTTCGAATTCCGCTTTCCACGCTATGGTAATACCTTAATTGACGGTGTTGACATGGAATTGCGTTTTGCAATTGAACCCTGGCATGTGCTGGGCGAGGAAGTCAGCAGCACCGGCACCGCGCGTTATGTCGACTCATCGGTTGAGAGAATACAGGTATCGGTAACCGGCTTTACCGAAGGACGTTATGTCATAGCTTGTAATGGCAGACGTTTACCCATGCGCAACACCGGCCGAAAGGGTGAATATGTAGCCGGAGTGCGTTATCGGGCATGGCAGCCGCCATCGGCATTGCATCCCACTATTGCGCCGCATACGCCGCTGGTTTTTGACATGATCGATACCTGGAATGGCCGTTCAGTAGGAGGATGTACCTATTACGTTGCTCATCCTGGTGGCCGTAGTTACGATGATTTCCCGGTCAATGATTACGCTGCGGAAACACGGCGCATGACGCGTTTTTGGGATTATGGGCATACACCTGGGGTTATAATAAGACCGCCGCTGGCTTCAACCCCGGTTGCGGCTTCAGATAAACCACTGCTGGCAAATTTCAGTATCACTGATGAAGCGCCCAGGGCTATGGCGCCACCTGCGGAAGAGTTGAGTACAGAATATCCTTTTACGCTGGATTTACGCCATCGCAGTCGTTAGGCTTTTTTGCCCATTGAAATGAGAAATATACGACAATAATAGAGTGCAGTTGCGCGTGTGGCTAAACACATTTCGAATAACCAGAAACAGATAACGACACATTACTATGGAGATGTATTTAAATGAGCGATAAATTAAAACTGCTAACTCCGGCAACATTGACGCTGGAAGACAAAAGCTACTCGTTGCCTACATATATTGGAGTTGAAGGTGAGAAAGCCATTGATATTACCAAACTGCGCAGCCAAACAGGCTATGTGACGCTGGATGATGGCTACGGCAATACCGGCGCTTGTGAAAGCGCCATCACTTATATCGATGGCGAAAAAGGCATACTCCGTTATCGCGGCTATCCCATAGAAGAACTGGCCGAACATTCGCGATTTGTCGAAGTTGCTTATTTGTTGCTCTATGGTGAATTGCCAACCCCTGACCAATTGCTGAGCTTTTCAACCCGTCTTAATGAGTCTTCCATTATTCATGAAGATATGCATCATTTTTTTAACGGCTTCCCTCGCGGTTCTCATCCCATGGGGATTCTTGCAACCATGGTGGCATCGCTGTCCACTTTTTATCCGCTTCCTGATCAGTTGGATGAGGCTACGGAAATACAAATTGTTGCCAACCTGGTTTCTCAGGTGCGAACCATTGCGGCATTTTCTTACAAGAAATCAATCGGTGAACCCCTGGTTTATCCTTCCATCAAGTACAAATATACCAGTAACTTTATGAACATGATGTTCGCCTCGCCGGTACGTGATTATCAACTGGATCCTGACATCGTTCGCGCCATTGATATGTTCCTGATACTGCATGCAGATCATGAGCAGAACTGCAGCACATCGTCTGTGCGAACGGCAGGCTCCAGTATGGCTAATGTGTATGCGGTAATTACCGCGGGTATTGCTGCGCTATGGGGGCCCCGCCATGGCGGCGCTAATCAGGAAGTGATCAAAATGCTGGAACAAATACACGCTGAAGGCGGTGATGGAACTGAATTTATTAATCAGGCAAAAGACAAGAATTCAGGGCGCCGATTAATGGGTTTTGGTCACCGTGTCTATAAAAATTTTGATCCTCGCGCTCAGGTCTTAAAACAGCATTGTGACAAGCTGCTTAATAAGCCTGGGGTCAATGATCCGCTGCTGGATATTGCCAGACGGCTCGAAGAAATTGCGCTGAAAGATGACTATTTCATTTCCCGGAAATTATATCCGAATGTGGATTTTTACTCGGGTTTGATACTACGCGCTGCCGGCATACCTACCAATATGTTTACCGTTTTGTTTGCTATTGGGCGTATGCCCGGATGGCTGGCGCATTGGCGTGAAATGATTAATGGCCAACAAGTCACTATTTACCGTCCCCGTCAGATATATACGGGTGAGACCGTACGCCACTATCAGGATATTAATAATAGGACATGAAGAAGGGCAAGCTTTTCAGTACCGAAGCTGGTGTGTGACAGGCAATTTTTTGGTTTCTTATGCTACCGGTTGAAAGAGAATTTGCAACAAGCCGACAATAATGGAAAAACTCGTGCCTAACGCCAACAGCCCAGCCAATGACATTGGCACACAATATTACGCGACACAACTTGGCATTTACGACGAAATGTATGCCACCGAAAAAAAAGCGTTGCCCTATTGGGAACGCTTTATGGCTGCGCTTGAAAGTATGGGTAGCGAGAAACTCGAACTACGTCGCCGGGAAGCTCAACGTTTACTGCGTGAAAATGGTGTTACCTACAATGTGTATGGCGACTCAGAAAATCTGACCCGACCCTGGCGGCTTGATCCGGTCCCCTTACTAATCAGCAGCGAAGAATGGTCAGTTATAGAGGCGGGCCTGAAGCAACGTGCTGATCTACTTGACCAGATACTGAAAGATATTTATGGCAAACAAAACCTGCTAAAGAAAGGCTTGTTGCCGACTGAGCTGATTTTTGGGCATGAAGGTTTTTTGCATCCTTGTGTCGGCGCATTGAAAAACCAGCAACGACACCTGACTATTTATTCTGCGAATCTTGCCCGAGGACCCAACGGACGTATGTGGGTGTTGGATGATCGTACCCAGGCGCCCTCCGGTTCCGGGTATGCGTTGGAAAATCGCACGGTGATGACACGTGTTTTGCCTGATATTTTTCGTGAGACACATGTACATCGATTATCCGGTTTTTTCAAGGCGCTGCGAAAGGGGCTCGCTGATATTGCGCCACATAATAAGGAAGATCCTCGCATCGTCATACTCACGCCCGGGCCTCTGAATGAAACCTACTTTGAACACGCTTATCTGGCGGCTTATCTTGGTTTTACCCTGGTTCAGGGGGGTGATCTGACGGTGCGCGATGGTCATGTATGGCTTAAATCATTAGCAGGCCTGCAAGCTGTCGATGTTATTTTACGCCGCGTTGATGACTCCTTCTGTGATCCCCTGGAATTGCGCAGTGGCTCGCAGTTGGGCGTGGCAGGACTGCTGGAAGTAGTCCGGCGCGGCAATGTCGCGATTGCCAATCCTTTGGGCAGCAGTTTTCTGGAAAACCCTGGCTTGCTGGCATTCTTGCCGAGATTATCCCGTTATTTTTTAAATCAGGAGCTTAAGCTGTCTTCGGTGGCAACCTGGTGGTGTGGACAGCGTCGCGAGCGCGATTTTGTCCTGCAAAACCTAGACAGCCTGGTCATTAAACCCATTAATCGGAGCCTCGGTAATCATGCTGTATTTGGCGGTGTGTTAGGTAGCAAAGAAAAAGAATATCTGCGCAGCCAAATTTTAGCTAAACCACATTTGTTTATAGGTCAGGAACAAGTCAGTTTCTCCACATTACCGGCGTTTATCGATCATCAGATCGAACCGCGTAACGCTGTTTTACGAAACTTTGTTGTCGCCAGCGGGGATGATTATGTGGTGATGCCTGGAGGACTTACCCGTGTTGCCCGCCAAAAGGATAATTTTATTGTATCCAATCAGGCTGGTGGAATTAGCAAGGACACCTGGGTATTAGCCTCTGAACCCGACAAGCCGGTCAGTTTATGGACTCAACCCAGACGCAATCAACTGATTGATGCAGTCACCGAACCACTGACCAGCCGTGCCGCAGACAATCTCTTTTGGGTGGGCCGGCATCTTGAGCGCACCGAAGCGGTAACACGGCTGCTGCGAACCGTATTATTAAAATTGAGAGAAACGCTTGAACTCAAAGACCCCGTTGACAATGAATGTCTCAAGGTATTGCTGCGAACTCTGACCCAGGTCACCCTCACTTATCCGGGTTTTATCCAAGGCGACGCACAGCTCCTGAAAAAACCCGAGCCCGAGTTACTTTCATTGGCTAAAGATGGCCAGCGCAAAGGCTCACTGACTGCGAATATTCATGCCTTTTTTCAAGCGGCGTTCAGTATCCGTGACTTGTGGTCGCAAGATACCTGGCGCAGTATCGATAATATTCAACGTCGATGGCAACAACGGGTCATAAATAATGAAATTAATGTTGAACAGCTACTGAATCATCTGGATGATTTAATTACCGGTATCGTCGCATTTACCGGATTAACCAGTGAGAGTATGACGCGTGAAGCCGCCTGGTTGATGCTGGATAGTGGGCGCAGACTTGAGCGTGCATTGGCGCTGATTGCTTTGCTCCGCTCAACATTGGCGCTACGACACGAAGATGCACTTCAAAACCAAGTACTTGAAGCCGTTCTGGCTTCTACTGACAGTGTAACCATTTATCAGCGCCGCTACCGTTCCTTTATCCAGTTACCGATGGTACTGGAATTATTGTTACTGGACGAAACCCATCCCCGCTCGGTCGCCTACCAGTTGCATCAGCTATCAAACCATATAAGCGCCTTGCCGCGAGAAAGAGGTAAAAGCCATCGAGGAAGGGGCAAAAGCCATTTACGTGAAGAAGAGCGTTTAATTTTAAAAGCTTATACTGATTTACGTCTGTGCAACGTGCTTGAATTAACCCAGGTTAATGAAAGTGAAGGTATTTATACTGATTTTGAGCGTGTACTGTCTAATACGACTGATTTGTTATGGCGAATTGCAGAAGTTATCGCACAGACCTATTTCAGCCACTCTCAGACCTCACAGCTAATGATACTCAATACCCCTGAGGACGAACTGTGAAATACCGCATTACTCACGCCACACTCTATCACTATAGTCAGCCGGTAGGGCTATGCCAGAATGAAGCCAGATTACAGCCACGCAATTTCTGGCGTCAGCAATGTCACATCAGTCGCTTCGATATAACGCCCGCACCCATGGATTTTAGCGAGCGGATTGATTTTTTCGGCAATCGCGTGGCCTATTTCGCTATTCAGCAACCGCACACTCAACTGATTGTCACCGCAATCAGTGAGGTAACGATATTGCCCAGACAAAACAGTCAGGATTTATTCAATCAGATGACATGGGAGCAAGTGCGCAGCCTGTTACAAGAATCACCTTCTCAAGGACAATTACAAAGTCAGCCGGGGCAAATCCAACTACAAAATCAGGATCAGATTCTTGAAATACTGGATGCCAAACAATACATCCTTGACTCGCCGATGGTGACAATTACACCTGAACTTGCTGACTATGCCCGAAATTCTTTTCTCCCCAATCGTGCGCTGGTGGCTGTCGTGCACGACTTAATGCAGCGTATTTACAGGGATTTTACCTATGATCCAACATTTACCACTATTGCCACTCCCTTATCCGAGGTACTTAACTTTCGTCGGGGAGTCTGTCAGGATTTTGCGCATCTGGCTATTGCTTGTTTACGTGCCTATGGCATAGCCGCACGCTACATCAGCGGCTATGTCGAAACTTTGCCTGAACCCGGTAAGCAGCGACTGGTTGGCGCAGATGCCTCGCATGCCTGGTTTTCAGTTTACATTCCTGGTACTGGCTGGATGGATTTTGATCCGACCAATAATACCGTGCCACTGAACCAACATATCACGCTGGCATGGGGACGTGATTATGCTGATGTAACGCCGCTTAAAGGCATTGCTTTTGGTGGCGGTCAGCATACGCTGTCTGTGTCGGTAGATGTTTTGAGGCTGGTATAAGTAACCTGAACCCGGAAAGATCCGGGTTTAACCTACATAAGCCATTCAGACCAGGGTTTACAAAGACAGATATAGAATCTTACCCACCATTTTTTTAATTTATTAGGAGATTATATGAGTACTATTCATCTTATTGGCGGTGAGAAAGGCGGCGTAGGCAAATCTGTTGTTGCGCGTCTGCTGGCACAATACATGATTGATCATGAAATACCCTTTATCGGTTTTGATACCGATAGATCGCATGGTTCGTTGCTGCGTTTTTATACTGACTATGCCTCACCTACGGTAATCGACAATTACCAAAGTCTGGATGCCATTATTGAGACTGCTTCAGCACAACCTGAGCAGCGCATTCTGGTTGATCTTGCGGCACAAACCCATTATCCATTGGCACAGTGGATAGAGGAATCGGGTGTGCTGGAGTTGGCAGAAGAATTGGGAATTTCTATTTGTTACTGGAATGTCATGGACTCGGGTAAAGATTGTGTGGATTTGCTGAGCAAATTGCTCGATCAATACGGATCCCGGCTTAATTATGTTCTGGTGCAGAATCAGCTTCGTGATGATAACTTTAATATCCTGGAATTTTCGGGTGTTAAAGATCGGGCACTGGATTTGAATGCCCGGGTAATTACGCTAAAGCGCCTGCATGCGCCGGTAATGACCAAGATTGATAGTAACAGTTACAGTTTTTGGGCCGCAAAAAACAAGGATGCGGATAACCTCAATGCCTTGGGTTTACTGGAAAGACAGCGAGTAAAAATCTGGCTAAACCATGCTTATAAAGAGATTGAGTCGCTGGGTGTTTGAAGCAGGTTTTTGTAGCAATCGCCCTTTAAAATGCTGTTGACCCACGAAATAATTTTTCAGGATGACCGATTTTTTAAACAGGGTCTATCCACATGAAATTAAGAGTTAGTTGTAATCTCCGCTTCCAGGTAGTTGAAGCGAGCGTTTTAATTTTGATGTTGCGTCCTTTCAGAGGCATACAGCAATGGATTAACCGCGAGGTTTATACCATCAAACCCGCTATACCGATGCTGGAAAGTACCGACAGTTTTGGCAATTCGTGTCAGCGGCTGGTTGCACCTGTCGGGGATTTTTTGATTCATACCTCGGCTGAGGTTATGGTAACTGATAGTGTTGATGTTGCACCGGGGGCTTTTTTTGTTGAAATACAGCATCTTCCTAACCAAGTGCTGCCCTTCCTGTTACCCAGCCGCTATTGTGAATCTGACCGGTTTGGCGATCTTGCCAGGGAAATAATCTTAGACGTTCTGCCGGGTTACGATCAAGTCAGCAAAATTAATGATTGGGTTCGGGATTCTATACATTATTTACCGGGCTCAAGTGAATTTCCATTATCGGCGATTGAAGTGCATCGTCTAGGCCATGGTGTATGCAGAGACCTTGCCCAAGTTGCCATAGCGCTCTGCCGCAGTATCAGCATACCCGCGCGACTGGTCGTAGGTTACCTTCATAATCTGCAACCCATGGATTTGCATGCCTGGTTTGAGGCCTATGTTGGCGATCGGTGGTATACATTCGATCCCACACAAAGTGGCCTATGCGGAGGTAGAGTGATTATTGCTTTTGGTCGCGATGCGGCGGACGTTTCGATATTTCATCAGTTTGGTTCAGGATGTCTATTGAACGGCATGGACGTTCGGGTTGATTTGCTGGATAATTAACTGATTATAAATTTATAACAACGGCTTAACGTTCATGACTTATTGTATTGCTGCTTCAATTAACGAAGGACTCATTCTGGTTTCTGATTCAAGAACCAATGCCGGTATTGATCAGGTCAGCACGCATGGCAAAATGCACGCATTTGATACGACAAGTGATCGCAAGATTGTTTTGCTCTGCGCCGGTAATCTGGCGACCACTCAGGCCGTTTTAGAGCATTTACACCGCGATAAGATCAAGAACGCCAAAATCAATTTAAATACTGTAGAAAGCCTGTTTGAGGCAGCGGAATATTTAGGTTACGTTAGTGTTGAAAAACAGAAACAGCATACAAGCTCTAAAGGACAATCCGCTTTTAACCCGTCAGCCAGCTTTATTTTAGCCGGTCAAATCGGTGCTGATCCGCATGGCGCTTACATGGTTTATGCAGAAGGCAACAGTATAACCAGCTCTGCCAATACACCTTTTCTGCAAATTGGCGAGAGTAAATACGGCAAACCCATACTGGACCGTTTTCTTAAACTGAACACATCAATAGACGAGGCGGCGCGTTGCTGTCTTGTGTCTATGGATTCTACCATACGCAGCAATGCCAGCGTCGGGGCTCCTGTGGAAATGCTGATTTACCGCAAAAACAGCTTTAGTCTGGATGAATATTACTGTTTTGACGACGATGATGACTATATGCTGCGACTGAGACGCAGTTGGGAAACCAAATTGCGTGAAGCGATTGCAGCATTGCCAACTTTGGATAAGGGCTCCATTAGAGCTATGCGAGTTGAATTGTAGGGCAGGCAAAAATCTTTATCGCTTGCCCGCCATTTGCCAATAAAATAAAAGCAGTATACGGAAGAACGTTACTTATCCTGCAAAGCTTCGGAGTTGAATCCACCTAATGACGGACAAACACTTTGAACAAATTGGCTGGATCGGCTTCATACTGATTGTTAGCGCTTATCTGTTTGTTACCATCAGATTCCTGGATGTCGGTTCCACCGTGTATCACTTGATGAATTTGGCGGGCGCTTTATGCATGGTGGTCAATGCCAGACATAAAGAAGCCAAACCCCTGTTTTGGCTTAATGTGGTTTGGTCCCTGGTTGCTATCATTGGTCTGGTACAAATAACCAGTTAAAGCGCATTGATTTTTACTCCCCTGGAGCCCTCAAAAACCAATTATCAGTAATCTGACTGTGTAGCTCTCCCAGCTTATTTTGTAAGCTATCTAGAATACCACGCAGCTGTTTTTGTGTGGTTTGCCGGGTATCAATGGCTTGCACATAGGTTTGCAGTTCGACAAGTTTCAGAGGCAACTTATCGCTATTAGGTAACCGGCTGATACAATTAGACATTTCGGCTATACAGTAACCTACGGACCGGGGTAGGCTGGTATCCAGCAGCAGAAAGTTAAGCACATCATCGCCTTTAACCCTGCTGCGCATTTGTTGACGGTACATCAACAAAGCATTCAGTGCCTTTAAAACATTCATCCATAAAATTGTCTCATATTGGCGCATTTCATCACTACGCGATTCTGAGAGTAGTAAGGAAGCCAAATCCAGAATGCGGCTAGTCATATCGGCGCGTTCAATGTTTCTGCCCAGGAGAATAAATCGATAAGGGTGATTATGGCTCATATAACCGGATAATAGGCCGGTAAAGCGCTGGCAGCCTTTAAGAATCTCATTAAGAAATATCACTCGATGACGCCGGTCGGCAACAGTCTCCAGATTGTTTTTCGCAAACAGATACATCTCGTTAACTTGTTCCCAGGCCTCATCCGGCAATAACTCTCTGGAGGTGCGAATATTCTCCCTGGCCGCGCTTAATGAAGAAAACAAAGACCCCTGATAACTGGCGTCGGCTAACAGAAAACGGGTAATATTTCGTTCACTAGCTACATCATTTTTTTCATAGAACTCCTCTTTCGAGGCATTGATCAGGATCAGTTGCCGCCATCCCATTTCAACACCCTTGGGCAAGTCCAATAATAAATTCATGTGTACACTGACCAGTCTGGCAATATTTTCGGTGCGTTCCAGATACCGTGCCAGCCAATACAGGCGTTCTGCCGATCGAGATAACATTAGCTGCCCTCCATATTTATAATCCAGGTATCTTTACTGCCACCGCCTTGCGAGGAATTAACCACCAGTGACCCTTTCCTCAGTGCGACCCTGGTCAAACCACCGGCAGTCACAAAGGTATTTTCGCCTTGCAAAATAAACGGGCGCAGATCAATATGACGCGGCTCCAACTGGTCGTCGCACAAGGTTGGTGCAGTTGAAATCGCCAAAGTGGGCTGTGCGATATAGTTGCGCGGATCTTTTTGAATAATCAGCCGGAAGTTTTCTACTTCTTCTGCCGTGGCATGAGGCCCGACCAGCATACCGTAACCGCCCGACTCATTGGCTGGTTTTACAACCAGTTCCGCCAAATGCTCAAGTACATAATCAAAATCATCTTTTTTACTGCACAAATAAGTCGGTACATTCGGCAGTATCGGTTCTTCATTCAGATAATAACGTATCATTTCAGGAACGTATGCATAAACTACTTTATCGTCGGCTACACCTGCGCCTGGTGCATTTGCCAGGGCGACATTGCCTGCTTTCCAGGCACGCATCAAGCCACGCACTCCCAGTGTAGAGTCTTTGCGGAATACTTCTGGATCAAGAAAATCGTCGTCTATGCGTCGATAAATAACGTCGACTTTTTGCAATCCTTCTATGGTGCGCATGTAGACAAAATCATCATCCTTGACCACCAGATCTTTACCTTCAACGAGTTGTGCGCCCATTTGTTGAGCTAAATAGGCATGTTCAAAATAAGCTGAATTGTAGATACCGGGGGTTAATACCACGCAAGTGACTTGCCCTTTCTGGTGTGGAGCAATTGACGAAAGCATGTCATGCAAGTGGGTCGGGTAATCATCAATGGGCTGGATATCAATACCCAGAAACAGCTCAGGAAACACGCGTTTGGTGATAACCCTGTTTTCCAGCATATAAGAAACCCCGGACGGAACGCGTAGATTGTCTTCCAGAACATACATGATACCATCTTTGTCACGCACCAAATCAGTGCCGCAAATATTAGCCCAAACATTGTAACGGGGCTTCATGCCTATGCATTCCTTGCGAAAGTTTTTAGAGCTGTTGATAATCTCGGCGGGCATTTTTCCATCCTTGATAAAGGCTTGCTCGCTATAAACATCGCTGATAAAACAGTTTAAAGCGGTTAAACGTTGTTTCAAGCCTTTTTCTATAATTCGCCATTCTCTGGCATCAATAATGCGCGGAATAATGTCGAAAGGCCAAGCACGGTCTATATTTCCCTCATCGCTGTAAACTGTGAAGGTTATACCCATTTCCATAATTGCCAGTTCAGCGGCTATTTTTCGCTTGTCTATGTCCTCTTTTCTAAGTGAATTCAAATATTGGCATAAGCTGTGACTCACCGGGCGCGATTGAAACTCAGAATACATCAGCTCATCGTAAGCACTTTCAATTTTATAGTTTTTCCAGATTGATTTCATGGCACTTCACTATTGATGTTTGGTTTTATAAAAATAAAGCATGAATAGTGCCAAATTCAAATATGTTGGTTATGCAATCATTTTATTGAATTTCCGAAAATCGTTTTTATTCTGGCAATGGGCTTTAAAGCGACGCAACAACATTGTGATGGTATGAGGCGTTGAGTTTTTTAATGAAGATTTGTAAATCCATTACTTCACGAATGCTTGTCGTACCAGACTTATTGCAGTGACAGACATGAGTTCTCTGTATACACTGTACTTTTTTGGTGCATAACTGCTGCTTACAGAGTTACAGTGGTCTTATTGCAATTTCGATATGAAGCGAGAAAGAGGCATAATAGAGACGCGATAAATCGCGTCTCTGCTGAATTTTATTCGGACACAGCAAATCCGACTTTGATAGTAACTTGCCAGTGTGCAACCTTACCGTCGGCTATGTGTCCACGGGTTTCGACAACTTCAAACCAGCGCATGTCTCGGATTGTTTGTGCTGATTTGCTGATAGCGTTTTCGATGGCTTCTTGCATACCAACAGTAGATGAGCCGGTCAGTTCTATTTTCTTGTAAACATGGTCAGTCATGATGGTGTTCTCTTATTAAGTAAATAATCTAATTCCTGCAAGCGTTCCGGAGTTCCAATATCCATCCAGAATCCTGCAAAATGTTGTCCTGTAACACGTTGGCTTGCTATTGCCTTGCGTAATAAGGGGCCTAATTTACTGCTTCCAGCGGGTATGTTGCTAAACAACTCCGGGCGGTATAGACCAATACCGCTAAAGGTTAGTTTTTCCGTACAATTTTCAATAACTTTGCCGGTATTATCCAGACCAAAATCTCCCTGTAAATGATGTTCAGGGTTGTTGACCAGCACCAAATGCGCTAAATCAACCGTCAGATTTATGAGTTCGGCAAAGGGAAAGTCCGTGACAATATCGCCATTAACCACCAAAAATACCTCGTCTCCCAACAAAGACAAGGCGTTAACAATACCACCCGCCGTTTCCAGTGCCTGCTCGCCTTCTGGCGAATATTGAATGCGGGCGCCATATTGTTGACCATCACCCAGGCGGTCTTCTATTTGTTGGCCAAGATGGGCGTGATTAATAATGATGTCATGAAAACCCGCCGAGATCAGTTGATTAATGGTATGTTCAATAATGGCTTTTCCGGCTACGGGAAGCAGGGGTTTGGGTGTGCGATCCGTCAAAGGGCGCATTCTTTCGCCACGCCCTGCAGCTAAAATCATGGCTTTCATAGGGCGATAAATTCCTCACTACAGCCTTCTTTCTGAGGGAAATCGTTCAAATTATCGTGAGCAGGTAAAACATGATGTTGCAGA
The DNA here is from genome assembly GCA_964450225.1 of uncultured Crenothrix sp. GTDB lineage: Bacteria > Pseudomonadota > Gammaproteobacteria > Methylococcales > Methylomonadaceae > Methylobacter_C. The sequence continues at coordinate 22,752 of CAYVFT010000015.1, forward strand.
AAGGCACGGAACTCATCAAATTCTGGATAGCTTTCGCATACGCTTGCTACATAGTTCAGGGTACGCGGAATATCGTTAAGATAGTTGGATTTACCATCTCTTAAGTGCAGTCTGGAAAAAATGCCTATGGCTTTAAGGTGGCGTTGCAGCCCCATCAGATCAAACCAGCGCTTAAACTGAACCGGATTAGAGGCTATGAGTTCCGCCTGCTGTAGCCGGTCATAATATTCGGTCATCCACTGCTCAACCTGTCGATTCGGCCAGGCGATATAACAATCGCGCAATAATGACACCAAATCATAAGTTATCGGGCCAATGACGGCGTCCTGAAAATCAATTACGCCTGGAGAATCGACATCTAAAAACATAAGATTGCGCGAATGGTAATCCCGGTGTACGCAGGTAACAGGTTGCTCCAGCGCTGTTGTGACAAGAATTGTGCGGACAGTTTCCCAAATTGATACCGGGATCTGGATGTCCAGCAAATGATTTAAAAACCAGTCTTCAAAAATTGCCAGTTCTCTTTGCAAAAGCGGCTCGTTATAGTACGGTAAACCGCAGTTTTCTATTACCGTGTTTGTTTGTAAATTAAATAAAGTGTCGAAAGCGCTTCGATACAGATCCGTAGCGTTGTGTGCATTGAGCTGGTCCAATAAAGACTGAGAACCGAAATCCTCAAGCAGTAAAAATCCGTCCGTGAGGTTTTGTTGATATATGGCCGGTACATTGACGCGGGAACCTGACAGTAACCCGGCTATTCTTATAAACGGTTCGATATTTTCCTTGTCCGGTGGCGCATCCATCACAATAAATTGCCCCTCTGCCGCTTTGACTCTGAAGTAACGCCGGAAACTGGCATCGCTAGAGGCGGGCTCGCAGGAATCGATGGTTAGTAACAGATCGTTCTCAAGCCAATCGAGCATGGATATGGTTCTGAAGTTGTCAAGCATCATGATGTTTGGATTAGATTAGTTATAATGCTGGGGTGAATTAAGGTAAAATGCGTATCCGGCATTCTATTCGATTTACGCTTCATTACGCTACTAAACTTATACCATCTATGCTTCGCCGTTTATTTCTGTTTTTTTTACCCTCTTTAACTGCATCTGTCAGCTTTGCCAATCAGGCATCCTGGAATTGCGAGCAGGACAAAGATAGCAAGGAATGGATTTGCGTTGGCGAAGCAAAACAGACGGCAAAAACAGGTAAAGCTGCAACTCCAGTTAAACGTGAGCCAGTCAGGGCTACGCAGCCTGCCTTAACCGCGCCTGTTGAAAAAACACCTCCAGTTAAAACCCAGCCTGTTCAAGTTACTGCGCCTATCAAGCCAGAATCAGCTAAGCGCGTTCAACCGATTATCACAGAACCTGCTCGAGTCACTGAACCGGTTATACCTGAGCCGGTTAAAAGCCGTCAGTCTGTTATGCCGGAACCTGTTGGAGCAATCCCGCCAGCTCCTGCTAAATCAGTAGAAAGCATACAACCGGCCAAATCTGCCTCTGTTCAGATCAAAAAACCTGTTGTAACTGAATCTGTAAAAAATATTCAAGTGACATTACCCGCAGCCAAAAAATCAGCTGCCGATAGCAGCAAACTTTCCGACGGGGTAACCAATCGTCCAGGTTGGAAATGTGATGCCGGTAATAAAGGAGAAAACTGGAATTGTCAGTTGGTTGGTGCTGCCCCCCAAGGCAAGGCTGAAGCTGTAACGATCGATGAACCCATGATAAGTCTGCTGACTCCTGCGTTTGATCATCAGCAGGAACAAACCTTTAGCGTTCTTGCATCGCAGTTGAAATATGATCCATGGGAAAACTGCTCGGTGGAACCGGGTACAAAACGCGATTTTGTACCGATGGCTAATCAAAGGGAATCCTCACCTTTGGATGTCAAATCGAATTATGCAGAAATTTTCGATAATGAAATCGGCAGTTATTCTGGTAATGTCAAAATTGGCCGTGCCGATCAACAAGCCTCATCCAATTCCGCAAACTACGATAGCGTTTCAGAGATACTGGATCTCCACGGCAACGTCTACTACAGCGAAGATGAACTGGCATTGTCCAGTAAAACGGCTACACTCAACCTGGCCTCTGACCAGGCTAAGCTGCGGGATGTGCAGTTTATTGCTCCGACTTCACCTCTCAGAGGACGGGCCGGAGCGGTTTATCGGGATAGTAAGACCTTATCGCGATATAAGGAGGTCGCTTATACCAGTTGTCGCCCTGGTAATCAGGATTGGATCGCTCATGCTTCCGAATTGAAAATGAATAAAATTACCGGTAGAGGCGCCGCTAAAAATACCTGGATCGAGTTTAAAGGCACCCCCGTGTTTTATTCGCCTTATCTTTCTTTCCCCATTGATGATAGACGGCTTTCCGGTTTTCTTGCACCGGTATTTGGCAGTACGCAGAAAAGCGGGTTTAATATTTCAGCCCCCTATTACTGGAATATTGCTCCCAACTATGATGCGACAATCATCCCCCGGTATTTGACCAAAAGAGGCGCTTTACTGGCAGGTAAATTCCGTTATCTGACGGAGCAATCCAGGGGTAATGTTGGCGTGGAGGTCATGCCTAATGATAGCCAAACTGATACCACGCGATATCTGGGCACAATTAAGAACTACTCCCAGATTACGCCCAATATTAATTCAAACGTTGATTTGAATTATGTTTCTGATAAAACATACTTTTCTGAATTGGGCAATGCCTTGAGTTTTGCTAATTACAATTACCTTACCAGCATTGCCGACGTTAATTATGGAATTCCAGGAGTTTCCTTTAGCACTCGGGTTGAAAATTGGCAGTCAACCAATACAGCTATACCCGACGCCGATCTCCCCTATCGAAAATTGCCCCAGATTAATCTTAATCTGAATCATGCTTTCAAGTTCATGCCGTTATATACAGCGATGGAAAATGAATATGTATATTTTCAACACAATGAGGTTAATTCAGTTCTGGCCAGTGGCCAGAGTATAAATCTCAGACCCTCCGGCCAACGTATAAATACCAAGCCCTCAGTCAGTGTCCCATTGCAAACGGCAGGCTCTTTTTTTACACCTAAACTTTCTTTGCAGTACACCCAGTATTTTCTAGGTAGCGGGCAACCAGTTTTAAATAACGGACAACTAGTAGGAGCATCTGACACATCCATTTCCCGAACCTTGCCTATTTTTTCTGCGGATAGTGGCCTGTTTTTTGAGCGGAATCTTGACATTGCCAATACTCCATTCTTTCATACACTGGAACCCAGATTATTTTATTTATATGTTCCTTTTACCAATCAACAGAATATACCTGTGTTTGATAGTGCTCAGTATGATTTTAACTATGACACTATGTTCAGGGAAAACAGCTTTAGCGGTACCGACAGAATACAAGATGCCAATCAGATAACGACTGCCTTAACTTCGCGGCTGATTGATAATAAAGCCAATTTGGAAAGGCTAAAATTGAGTGTAGGTGAGATTTTTTATTTTCGTGACAGACTAGTCACTGTACCTGGTTCTCCAATACAACAAACCGGTACCTTTTCTAATCTGGTTACTGAATTGTCTAGCCAATTAACAAAGCATTTAGCGGTTACTTCAGGGTTGCAATGGAATCCTCAACAGAATGATATTCAAAGAGTCAACGCGGCACTTCATTTTGGTAATGAGGCTAATGAGCTTTTCAATATAGGTTATATCTATAGAAACAACCCTCTTATAACTGATGGTAGTAATGACATTACTCAGAGTGATATTTCATTTCGTTGGCCGGTTTATGATAAATGGTATGTGTTGGGACGCTGGCAGTATTCGTGGTTGTATGATACAACTCAGGATGCTTTGTTCGGTGTGGAAAAAGAAAATTGTTGTTGGCGTATTCGCATAGCTGCACGGCGTTACATTAATAACCTTAACAATATCAATAACCCCTTTGGCAACCTCAATCAGACAATTACGGGTACCGCCCAGAACGGCATATTTTTCCAGATAGAACTAAAAGGTTTGACCGGTATTGGCGATAATCTGGACAACTTCTTTACAAACGAAATTTATGGTTTTCAGAAATCTCAAAATGATTGGTAATAACACTATTAAAAACAACATTATTTCATTACTTATTTGGAGTTTACTGTTCAGTAACTTTTTAGTGCATGCCGAAGTTCTCGGCAAAATTGCTGCAGTTGTTGAAAATGACGTTATTCTTGAGCAGGAATTGGACAAGGAAGTAGCTACAATCGCACAAAGAATACAAGCCAGTAAGACCCAGATGCCGCCGGAGTATATCTTGCGTAAGCAGGTGCTGGAAAAAATGATCATCGATAAGCTTCAGCGACAGCTGGCAGAAAAAGCGGGCATTAATGTTACCGAGGAGATGCTTAATAATTCGGCAGCAGACATTGCCCAAAGAAATAACATGACACTCCAGCAATTTAGAGCCGAACTGGATCGTCAGGGTATCTCCTATAAAAGTTTTTTAGACAATATGCGTAATGAAATCATCATTAACCAATTGCGCAGCAGAGAAATTGGTGGCCGAATTAAAGTGACTGACCGTGAAGTCGATCACTACATGGAAACTCAGGATCAAATTGGTAGCGAAGCCGTTCAGTATCATTTAGGTCATATACTGATCGCTGTGAGAGAAGCCGCATCATCTGCGGATATTCAAAAAGCCCTGAGCAAAGCGGATGATATAGTCAGAAAACTGCGCGCAGGACAGGATTTTACCCAAACAGCCATGAGTGATTCAGACGATGATAATGCCCTGAAAGGTGGCGATCTGGGTTGGCGTACCATCAATGATGTTCCGACTCTGTTTACGGATAAGGTCAGTAATATGCGTGCCGGCGAAGTTGCCGATCCTATTCGCAGTCCCAGCGGGTTTCATATTATTAAAATGCTGGAAGTGAAGGGCCTTGATAATCATACAATTACCAAAACCAAGGTCCGCCATATTCTAATAAAAACCAATGAATTAATAGATGATGAAGAAGCAAAAAAACGTTTGCTGGCATTAAAAGCGCGTATTGCAGACGGTGATGATTTTGCTGCCCTGGCACGCGCTCATTCAGATGATAAAGGTTCGGCATTAAAAGGTGGCTCACTTGATTGGGTTGGACCTGGAGACCTGGTTAGACCGTTTGAAGAAGCTATGGGAAAATTGGACATCAATGCAATAAGTGAACCCGTACAAACCCAGTTTGGTTGGCATTTGATTCAGGTTCTTGATCGGGAAAACAAGGACGATAGCCTGGAGCACAAAAAGAATATAGTCAGAGATGCCATTCGCAAACGAAAAATCGAGGAAGAAACCGAGCTTTGGATGCGCCGATTGCGAGATGAAGCTTATGTGGAAATTTATCAATAGAATTTATGACCGACTACTTAAGTAAAGAAGACCCGTTAATAAATCGTATAAAACTGATAATAGAAAACGAGAATCTTGATACCGAACGCGCCTTTATCAGGGCCACAACAGCTGAACTGGGTATCGATAACATAACGTATGCTGCCGCCCTAACTTATCTAAACCAGATCATTGAAAATACCTCTGCTCCCATTTTAAAAGAGGATAATAAAACAACAAGCAAGCCGTTATCTTCAAAGGCCATGTCATTGAGCGTTAAAATGGTCCGTTATCGACTGGATGTGGGAACTAAACACCATGTTACACTGGAACAGCTAAAAAAAGTGTTGATTGAAGAATCGGGCGTCGACAAAAACAATATCAATAATGTTAACATTCAAAGCTTGTATACGCTGATTGAGCTTCCCGACGAAATGCCTCCCGATATATTTCAACATTTGAAATCGGTAGAAATTAATCAGCATAAACTGGATATAAGGCGAGTAAAAGCGCGTAATAATAAAAAACGAGGGAATTTTCATATGCACCGGGGGAGAAAGCGTAACCTCAAACCGGTTAAAGAACTTTCAGATCGGGTCAATAGTAATAATAATGATTGATTGATTGTTTTAAGATTTTGTATATGACGCACATATCTTCATCACTACCCATGTTGGGCTGGCGCGAATGGGTAACTTTACCGGACCTCAACATAACCCATATCAAAGCTAAAATTGATACCGGAGCACGTTCATCGGCTTTACATGCATTCGCTATCGATCCCTATCGAAAAGGCGGGCAGCGCTGGATCATGTTTGCTATTCATCCCATACAAAAACATTCAGATGTGGCGATTGAGTGTCACGCCCTGATTAAGGATAGGCGTCTAGTTTCAGATTCTGGAGGCCACAAGCAACGCAGGTATGTCATTGAAACCCGGCTAATTTTGGGACAATCAATCATTACAGCGGAAATAACCCTTACTAATCGGGACACTATGCTTTTTCGCATGCTAATCGGGCGCACTACGATGAACAATCATTTTATTATCGATCCGAATGCCTCATATTTACAGGGAAAACCGAACGACAGGATAAAGCATTACTGACAGAATTTCTTTCTAAAAACCAATTTGCTAAGCGCAGGAAGTATGATAAATGTGCAAACCATGATCCAGAATATCCCCATTGTAATTATCAAACCCATACTGGCAATGCCCTGATGTGGTGAAAAAGCCAACCCGGCAAAACTGGAAGCCGTGGTTAATGCGCCATAGAACATGGCTCTGGCAGTACTGGATTGGTAGATATTTTGCTCTTCAGAAAGCGAATGGTGCAGCTTTTCAACCATGTGGATACCGTTATCGACACCAAGACCCAGTAACAACGGCAGAGCAATGATATTGGCATAATTAATAGGGGTGTTGGTGAGAACTGTACTCGCCATCGTGAACAATCCTGCCAGGATCAGTGGCGTCATTACCAATAAGGTATCGGTAAAATTGCGCCGTATACCATATAAAAGCAGCGCAATAGTGATTAAGGCGATCGTAATTGCTTTTTGAAAGGCGCCAACAACTTCTTTCATCGACTCCCAGTAAATAACAGGCAAATCCGTTGTTTCAGGCGCTACCGATTGTACATCGGTAATAAACTGTTTCAGATTGTTCAAGTCATTCAGATCTTTTTTAGGAAATATCTGGATACGGTACTTCCCTTCCTTGCTTAACCACCTTTCATTGGTATCGGCAGGCAAATCGTCCAGCGTGACCTCTCGGGCATTTAAACTGCCTAATAGTTCGTTCATGGCATTCGGTAGTGTACCGAGCAGCGTCGTTTGTATTTTCTCAATAAACAGGCGTCGACTAGGCTCTTGCCTTGTCTCAAGCTCGATCAACATGTCCTGCAACTCTTCTTTAAATGCTTTTAATGCGGATATCTCATTGACGTTGGTTTTATCTGGCAAGATGGTATCTATGGCTTTTATCAACCGGTTAATGCCTGCGCTAGGATCATTATCAGGTTTTAGAGCTGGAAAACCCTGAGCTTGCGATCCAAGCACCATTGCCATGTCTTCAATCATTGCTAATTTATCTTCCTGACTGGAAGGTATGAAGTCAAAAAGACTGATCGTTTTATCAACCGAACCCAATACCGAAAGTTTTTGCTGTATAGCCTTGGCTTTCTGCGCATCCTCAGCCAAGACGGTCAATGTCATCGGTGTTGTGTCCGGGTCTTTAATCAAATTCTTGAACGCAATAACTGATTCCGTATTTGGATCGCGCAGATTTATCGGGTTGAAATCAGTCTTGACCTTAAAAACGAGCGCTACGGATATGGCAGCAATAAGGCAGGTTGAGATGGCAATGGGCTTGGCGTAATGTAACGTGACTGTCGTCAATTTTTCTGCCAGCGTTGCTAAAACGGGATGCGTCGATGCCGGCTCGGATGCTACTGTTACCGGGATAAATCTTAACAGGGCAGGCAAAACCGTCAAGGTCACTAAAAGGCAGATAAACAGACTTGTTCCCGCCAACAAACCCAATTCGGATACCCCTTTGTAGTCAGTTGGGATAAACGCATAAAGTCCGATGGCAGTGGTGCCTGCACACAATAACAAAGAGGGGCCGGTTGATATGAGCGTACTGCGTATTGCTATTTCTTTGTGGACATGGTGCAGCAGGTTATCACGGTAGCGTAAACAAAAATGAATGGCATATTCAACTCCCAAGCCAATATTGGATACGGCAAAAGCAACTGAAATCAAATTTAACTCTTTTACGGAAATAGCAGCGAATGCCCCACAAAAGACCATGCCTAAAGCCAGCGTAAACAGTGTGGCAAGCGTCAACAAAATGGAGGAGTGGTAGGCAATCAATAAAATAACGAAAACCAATACGACCGAGAAAATACTGGCGTTAAAAGTACCGCTACTCATACCTACCAACTCATCATCTTCGAGACCAGGCTCTCCAGTGACCCAAACTTTAACCGAAGGCAAATCAGGTTGCTGAATTTCAGTAATGGCTTTGCGGATAGCTTTAATCGCATTCTCGGCCGGACGGATTTGTGTGTAATCAAATCGGGGCGAGACATTAATAAAGCCTTTGTCAGAGCCCTGCCCGCTTAATTTTTTTTCAGTGATCAAGGTTTCCCAGGAGAGCAGATTATTTTCACCATTCATGCTTTTATGCAATGCCAGTGAAACCTTATTAATCAGCGATGGCAGATCGACGGGTAATTCCTGGTTTTTGTTGGAAGCGCTTAAAGCGTCTTCAAAAATTGAAAAAAAACCGGTCAAATTGGGCTCTTGGGCAATTCTGCCTATAAACGGCTGAGCTTGGGACAAGCTGTTGGATAAGGTCTGCAAATCATTAGTATCAAGATAAAGTAACCCGTTTTGATGAAAGAAATCGTTCTCGTTGGGAATATAAACCGAGTCAAAATTGGCTTTGTCAGCACTTAATAAACGCCCTAACCGCTTGGTCGCTGATTTGGTCAATTCGGGGGTATCGGATTCAACCACCAGTAAAAGCGTGTGCACATCTTGCGAGAAAGCCTCTTCAAAATTGTGTAGATTTTTTTGAAAAGGCGCATCAGGGGCAATCATATCGGTAGTATCCGTATTGATACTTAAATGACTGGCTGTATATTGCCATGCAAAAAAGGTGAGCAAACTGACCATTAACAGTACCAATACGGGATTGCGAAGAGTCCAGTTCCCCCAGTGGGAAAGAAGGTTGCGACTATATCTATTAAGCGACATTATTTTAGGATTCGGTTATTCAGACATTAATGAATGGTGAGACTATCCAAAGTGTTCAGAGCATCACTTCGGGATTCTATAAGTTCGTTACCCTGTTGCTGAATGAAAAGCGCGGGGATTTTTTCTGCATTGGCGACTTTCATCCCCTCTTTTTGACCAAGACAAAGCAGCGCGGTATCCCAGGCGTCTGCAATGGTCGGATCATCATGAATGATGGTGATGGAAACCAGATTATGAGTAACCGGTCGCCCCGTGCGGGCATCAAGAATGTGGCTGTACCGCTTGCCCTCGTGATCGAAATAATGCCGGTATGTGCCTGAGGTCATGACCGCCATCGGTGACTCCTTGGGCATGGTAATGATTTTTTGCATGACCTGCTCCCCCGGCAGCGGTCTTTCTACGGCAATACGCCAGGCTTGCAAGTCCGGCTTGTGGCCAAGAGTTTTAAGTTCGCCGCCAATCTCGACGAGATAATTCTTTATGCCTTTTTGTTCCAGAGCCCGGCTGATTTTCCCAACGCTATAGCCTTGCGCGATGGACGATAAATCGACTTTCAAATTCGCTTGTCTTTTACGCAAATGGGTTTCATCTACCACTTCCAGCTTGCCCATACCGGTTTGGCTCAGTGTTTTAAGGATTGCAGTATCGTTTGGAATAGTCAGTTCATCGCCCCGAAAGCCCCATAGTTCGAACAAGGGTTTGATCGTTAAATCAAAGCAACCCTGACTGGCCTGATGAACAGTTTGTGCGATGCGCACCAATGATACGATTTCGTTACCGACCTCCTGGTTATCAGTGTTCTCGTTACTGTTGAACTTCTCTATGATCGAGTCAAGCCGATAATTAGAAAGCGTTCTATCGATAGTATCGAGTTCGTTTTTAATGGTGGTTTCAATATCCTTGCCGTCCATCGGTAATTCGGACCAATAACTGATATGATAAGTTGTCCCCTGAGCAGAACCTTCAAGTTTTTGAACTGACGGGTCCGAACAACCCGTAAGTACGCTAAAGAATAGTATCAGCCCATAGTATTTGGATAAACTGAACTGCTCCATTTTGAAACTTTCCGTTTTAGTTATTAATCTCTGTTGATTCTTTATCATCACAATCTTTTTACCTGATTATTGCGGTACGATTTTTCTATTGTTAAATATTGCATTAGCGGAGTTACTTTATTTTAATTTGAAGTTCCCCCGATATTTGGGGGGTAGATGGACAGCAAGGAATTTATTAGTGGGCCGCGCTATATTTTTAGTGTCGCCATCAATATGTCCTTATCCCACCTAGTGTCCAGCTGACTATTTTAAAAACTGGGCAAATTGCACCATTATAATCTCAAATGCACGTTGATTTGTTTAAAAATAAGATCGTTAATTTGTAAATCGCAAAGATTTTTGAGCTGTTATCTGCAAGCCAGTCTGAATATAAGACGATAGCCAAGAATGAATATATTAAGAATTGCGCAGGATTTTTGTCCATTCTCAAGGCGTAGAAATGATGCAAGGCGAGCTATGTAACTAATATTGCGACGCAGGGAATAAACAAAGAGACCATTAAAGCAGGCATATTCTTCGCAGGAAATCGCCGAAGCTTGCCACATTATCTTTTAGGCTACAGCTATGAATGATTTATTAGACTATAAACCGGTTCGGTACCTTATTCCAGGCATTCTATTAGTCGGCCTGATAGTACTGAGCTTTATGGTACTTCGTGAATTTTTACTCGCGCTTGTTTGGGCAATTATTATTGCCTATGTCATGTGGCCACCTTATCAGTGGCTGAGATGCCAGCTCAAAGACCGGGCCAGTCTCAGTGCTGGAGTGATGACGGCGATTATTGCAGCGGTAATTTCCATGACTCTCTATTGGCTTCTAGCCATGTTGCAGGATGAAACCAAAATCGCCTATGAGAGCCTGATGGGCAGCTTTACTCATGGGCCCTATCAACTGCCTGATTTTATTGGCCGCATACCCGGGCTAGGCAGTTATTTGCAGGACTGGCTGGATCGGTTGACCAATGACCGGGCGGAACTGGCATCTCAACTCGCAGATTGGGCAAAGCAATGGCTAGGCGGATTTGCAATGTTCCTTGGCGGTATCGGTCACAACGTTTTGAAACTGGGTGTTGTTCTGGTCACGGTATTTTTTTGTTTTCGTGACGGTAAGGAAATAATCAAACAGTTACAGCAAGGGCTGGTTCGTTATCTTGGCAAATACCAGCATGTCTATTTGCAAGCGGCTGGTAATACTACCCGTGCAGTAGTTTATGGCCTGGTGCTTGCGGCACTGGGACAGGGTATACTGGCGGGATTTGGCTACGCTGTTGCCGGCGTCAAGGCGCCTATACTGTTTGGCGCACTAACAGCGTTGTTGGCTCTGATTCCCATGGGAGCAACACTGGTATGGTTTCCGATTGGCATTATGATGACCCTTACTGATCAGCTGTTGCCCGGATTAGGACTCTTGCTTTGGGGCTTTTTGGTGGTTAGCACGGTAGATAATGTTATTCGTCCGCTGGTAATCAGTGGCGCCAGCCGGGTGCCTTTTCTGGTCGTGTTGTTTGGAGTGCTTGGGGGACTTTCGGCTTTCGGTGTAGTCGGTCTTTTTTTAGGGCCAGTGATTCTGGCTGTTTTGCTATCCGTGTGGCAGGCATGGCTCAAGCAACAGCAAGAAGAATAAATACCGGATTTCTCATGACGAATTGGTCTATTTTCATCGAGTTTGCCATCTTGGCCCTGGTGATCGGGGCTTCCGGTTACTTTTGATTGTGCTCCTGGATTTTCTGCATCGGGAAGCTGCGGTCTACACCCGCATCAGTCAGGGACATATACTCTCGGCCGGTTTCGGGGTCGT
>CAYVFT010000015.1:34810-43279 GCA_964450225.1 uncultured Crenothrix sp.
CGGTCTACACCCGCATCAGTCAGGGACATATACTCTCGGCCGGTTTCGGGGTCGTGCTCCTCGGATTTGTGGCATTCAACATCGTCCTGTTCCAAAACAGCGTCACACTGAGTTTTGGGCACGTCGGATTTTACACGCCAATCATCGTGCTGTTTTACATCTTTGCGGTGCGCACGGTTTTTCGCTACGAGAAATCCCGGCGCCTGGAAGTCGTAGAGGAAATCGCAGAGCGTTATCCGAAAATCAGTTTGGCAAAGGCTGTGACATTCTATGCTTTGGCAGCTGTCGTCGTGGTTTTAGCTGGCATCAGGCTGCCGGTAACGGCCGAACATCTGGCCGAGGCCATGGGCTGGCACCGCAGTTTCGTAGGCACGGTGTTCGTGGCTTTGGCCACTTCCTTGCCCGAGATGGCAGTCACGCTACCAGCATTGAGAATCGGGGCGTTGGACATTGCCATCAGCGACCTGTTGGGGAGCAACCTGTTCGATCTGGTGATCATCGCCTTAGACGACTTGGCTTATACCAAAGGTCCCCTCTTTGCCAACGTTTCGTCCGTGCACCTGGTGACGATCCAGTCGGCCATTATGATGACCGGCATCGCCATCGTTGGCCTTCTGTATCGTCCGCAAACGCGCTTATTCAAGACTGTCGGCTGGGTCAGCCTGTTCATATTCGCCATCCACATCCTCAATCTGTCGGTGCTGTATCTGGAGCAGGAGTAATCCGCACCAGACCGGTTGTTCAATCAGTTACGGTAAATCCAGCCCCGACGCCGCATCCACTTCTCGATTTCCACCACAAGGAACACGACTGAAGAAAGCGCCAGACAGAATATCAGCTCATCGCGGCTCAGGGCTTCGGTTTTGAAGATGGGCTGCAAGACAGGCACATATAGCACCGTCATCTGCAATCCAATGGTCAAAAGGACTGCCCCCAGGAGCGGTTTATTGGAAAAAAGCCCCTGACTGAAGAAAGACTCCCGTTCCGACCGGATCGCCAAAACATGCCCCATTTGTGACAAGGAAAGTACGGTGAACACCATGCTCTGCCAGTGGGGAGAGCCCGTAAAATAAGCCCAGCCCTGGGAGAACAACGAGACGCCGCCCATCAGAAGGCCGACCCACAGAATGTGCTGCCACATGCCCTGGGCAAAAATGCTTTCCTGGGGCGGACGAGGCGGACGTTGCATGATACCCCGCTCTTCCGGTTCGACGGCCAAGGCCAAGCCCGGCAGACCATCGGTGACCAGGTTGATCCAGAGGATATGAATGGGCAGCAATGGGATCGGCAATCCCAAAAAGGGCGCCAGAAACAGCGTCCAAATCTCCGCCGAGTTACAGGTCATGGCATATTTGATAAATTTGCGGATGTTGTCGAAAATCCGCCGCCCCTCCCGTACCGCCGTCACAATGGTAGCGAAATTATCATCCAGCAACACCATATGTGAGGCTTCCCTCGCCACATCCGTACCGATTTTGCCCATGGCGACGCCGATATTGGCGGATCTCAAGGCCGGCGCATCGTTGACGCCATCCCCGGTCATCGCCACGAATTCCCCCATGTCCTGCAGGGCCTTAACGATCTTGATCTTCTGTTCCGGGGCCACCCGTGCGTAAACGCGAACTTCTTTGACCTGTTTCTCGAATTCCCCAAGGCTCATGCGTGTTAGTTCCGGCCCCGTCAATACCTTGCTGTCTTCTTCGGCGATACCGAGTCGCATGGCGATGGCCAGAGCGGTCGCCGGGTGATCGCCGGTGATCATGACTGGCGTAATCCCGGCACTTTTGCACAGATCTACCGACTCCTTGGCCTCAGGCCTGGGCGGATCCATGAGCCCTACCAAACCCAAAAAGCACAGTTCGCTTTCGATCGCGTCGGCGGTCCGCGTTTGCGGGCTCTCGGGGAATTGCCGATAAGCCAGAGCCAGCACCCGCAATCCATCGGTGGCCATTTGACCGGCAACCGCCAGTATTTTTTCGCTTTGTAAGGGTTGCGGGCCACCGCCAGACCAAAGACCGACGCAGCGCGGCAGCAGAACCTCGGGAGCGCCTTTGGCATAAGCGATGAACTCGCCATTTTCCTGATGAAGAGTGGTCATAAGCTTGCGCTCAGAATCGAAAGGGATTTCATCCAGTCGTGGGGCGTCTTTGGCAAGCTCAGCGCCTTCGTAGCCGGCTCTTACGGCTGCTTCGTACAGGGCGATCTCGGTTGGATCGCCCAGCAATTGACCGTTCTGGTCGCGGCGAGCATCATTATTCAGGGCGAGCGCCCGCAACAACCGAGAAGGAAAGTCAGGGGCGATGCTTTCCTTTAAGGCACCCTCGACATAAAACACTTCGGCACGCATGCGGTTTTGCGTCAGCGTGCCCGTCTTGTCCGAACAGATAAAGGTCACCGAGCCCAAGGTTTCGACGGCGGGCAGGCGTCGGATCAATGCGTTTTTCTTGACCATCCTGCGTGCGCCCAAGGCCAGGGACACTGTAGCCACAGCGGGCAAGGCCTCCGGGATGGCGGCCACGGCCAGGCTGATGGCGGTCAGAAACATTAACACTGGCTGCTCGCCACGCATCAAACCCACCACAAAAATAATGGCGCAAATTGCCAAAACCAAAAGTGCAAGCCGCTTACCAAACTTCGCGAGGCGTTGTTGCAGCGGCGTTTTGGTCTCTTTTTCCTGGCGCAAGAGCACGGCAATTTTGCCGAGCTCGGTGTCCATTCCCGTGGCGATGACCACTCCGACACCACGACCATAGGTCGCTATGGTTCCTTTGTAAGCCATGTTGCGCCGATCGCCTAGGGGCGAATCCAAATCCCGGATTAACGCCCCCGTTTTTTCGACCGGCAGGGATTCGCCGGTCAGGGCGGCTTCCTCTACCTTAAGTCTTACGACATCCAACAGTTTCAGATCCGCAGGAACGACATTACCGGCCTCAAGCATGACCAGATCACCGGGGACCAGTTCCTGCGCTGCTATGGTTTTGATTTCACCTTCCCTCAACACTTGGGCGGTAGGGCTTGCCAAACGCATAAGCGCGGCCACTGCCCGTTCTGCACGGTACTCTTGCACAAAACCGATAATGGCGTTCAACACGACGATCACGATGATGGCGATGGTATCCGTCAAATCGCCGATTAAACCCGACACGATACCGGCAATGATCAGCACGATGATCATGAAATCGGCGAATTGCCCGAAAAACATCCGCATAGGCCCTCGCCGCCGCTGTTCCTGGATGGCGTTCGGACCATGGGCAGTGAGCCGATCTTCCACTTCTTCGCGGCTCAAGCCTTTTTCAGGATCGACCTTGAGCCATGCGGTCGTCTGCCAAGGCTCCAGGAGATGCCACGGTGGCGTGGAAAACCTGTTTTTAGGATTCTTGTGCCGCTTGGTCATGGATTGAGCTCATTGAAAATGGACACTGCTGGAAACTAATAAGAGTTGAATTCATATAATAAAAGCAACACTTCTTAAAAAATCTAGATGGCATGAATTTGCGTCTGCTAAAACAAAAAATGGAGCTTTCAATAAAAACATTTAACCGGCACACCCTGGAAAAAGGATACCATATCCACTTTATAAAAAACCTCCGAAAACATGACTAATCTATTCCTGATCATTGTCGCCGTGTTGCTGGTTGCGCTCAATGGTTTTTTTGTGGCGGCTGAGTTTGGCCTCGTTAAATTGCGGCAGACGCGCATTCGCGAGATTGCCAAGACACGGGGTTGGCGCGGGCGCATTCTGGAGAAAGTGCACGCAAAACTCGACGCCTATTTATCAGCCTGTCAGCTAGGCATTACGCTTGCATCGCTGGGGTTGGGATGGATCGGAGAACCCGCATTTGCCAGCCTGCTGGAACCGGTATTCAGCAGGCTTGGGGTTACTTCACCGCAACTGATACACGGAATCTCATTTGCTTGCGCTTTTTCCATCATCTCGTTTCTGCACATCGTAGTCGGTGAACTTGCACCAAAATCCATGGCAATCCGTAATCCTGAACGGATCGGGTTATTGAGCGCCGCGCCCCTCTACGGCTTTTATTGGCTGATGTATCCGGCCATCTGGTTACTCAACTCCAGCGCCAATCTGGTCCTGCGCCTGTTTGGTTTGGCCAAGCTCCATGGCCACGATGCGCATTATTCGGCAGACGAACTTAAACTGATTTTACGTACCAATGACCCGGACGATCGGTTTACCCGCGATGAATGGAATACACTGGCAAAAACGCTCGATTTCAGCGAATTGGAAGTCTCCGATCTGATGCGCCCTATCCACGAAATTGTTGCATTGCATCGATCCAAGTCTTTACAGGCAAACCTGAAAACTGTTTCTGACAAACGGTTCAGCCGTTATCCCTATTTCGACACTAACAACATTGATGTACTGGGAGTGATTCATTTGAAAGATTTGTTTTTTGCTCAGCAGGAAGGCAAGACAATTGATGATTTAAATAAATATCTGCGGCCAGTCCAGTATATTTCACCGGATACATCCGCACTTGAAGTATTCCGTCATTTCCGGATGGGAGCAGGACATTTCGCCATTATTGGACAAAAAGGGCAAAAGCCGCAGGGCTTTATAACGCTGGATAATTTGTTAAGTGCGATGGTCGGGGAGATTCGCGACGAGTTCCGTCAAACCAATAATGACTGGACCCGGCTCGATGATGGTACACTAATAGTCAAGGGTAGCCTGCCTATATTCTCGCTGGAACGTATATTGGGAATCGATATTGAAAATGAAGAGCTCGAATTGGAAGATGAAGTCTCAATCGGCGGCCTCATCATGTCGAAGCTACAGGACATTCCAGTGGAAGGTCAGAAAATAGAATTTAATCAATTCGATATCGTGGTCAAAAAAATGAATGGCCCGCGTACTCTCTTTGTTCAAATTTATCCTGATAAAATCAGCAATTTTTAGAACTCCATATCCAGTTCTCAGGATAAGGCGATAACCGAAATCTATCATATTCACCAATGCGCTGGGATTCACCTCGTGCTATACAAGTTGCATCGCCCTTCACATCTATTCTCTCAGTATCTCTTCGACTGAACTCAGAACAGGCTTTGTAGCGAACTGCAATTTTTAAGATAATACAGCGATAATCTATTTAACCAAGCATGAAACTGGACTACTAATGAAGCAGGGAGAAACCAAAGGGAGATTTCGCTGGCGAACATCGATAACACTACTCCTGCTGATCTCAGTGACGGCATTTCTCATCAAACTTAACATCCCTCAACCGGAAGAAGATTATAAAAAATCGGAAAAATTCACCGATCCAGTTATAACAGTTGCAGCTGTTGCAGCTACGTCGGGAGACTTCCCTGTTTACCTAAGCGGTTTGGGAACGGTAACGGCACTGCGAACGGTCACGGTGAGATCACGCGTTGACGGCGAGCTTATCCGTGTCGCTTTCAAGGAAGGCCAAATGGTACATGAAGGTGATCTCCTGGCTGAAATCGACCCGCGCGCCTTCCAGGTACAGCTTATGCAAGCCGAAGGCCAGTTGCTCCGGGATGAAGCGCTGTTGAAGAATGCCCAGACTGATCTGGTTCGCTACAAGACACTGTTGGAGCAGGATTCCATAGCGGCTCAGCAGACTATTACCCAGGAATCTCTGGTAAAACAATATAAGGGAACCGTAGCAATGGATCGTGGCTTGGTTGCAGATGCCAAACTCCAATTGAGTTATGCACGAATCACTGCGCCGATTTCGGGGCGTCTGGGTTTGCGCCTGGTCGATCAGGGCAATATCGTAAAGGCTTCCGATACCAATGGGATAGCTGTCATCACGCAAATTCAACCCATCGCGGTGGTGTTTACCTTGCCTGAGGATAATTTACAGGCCGTGATGAAACAGTTTCATTCTGGTAGGAGTCTGCCAATTGAAGCCTATGATCGTAGCGGCAAGATCAAGCTTGCCGAAGGACAACTATTGGCGGTAGACAACCAGATTGATCTAAACACCGGAACCGTCAAGCTAAAAGGTCAGTTTGCTAATGAAGATGGCGCTTTGTTTTCAAACCAGTTCGTAAATATCAAAATGCTTATGGATATCCTGCGCTCGGTAACGATCATACCCACGGCTGCCATTCAGCGGGGAATAATCGGCACTTTTGCTTATGTGGTGAAGGCCGATCAGACGGTGAGCGTGCGGCAGTTGACTTTAGGGCCGACCGAGGATGAAAAAGTTGCGGTACTTGAAGGTCTTCAACCTGATGAACGGGTGGTGGTGGATGGCGCCGACAAGCTGCGTGAAGGGATGAAGGTTAAACTAATTACTCGCGAACCAACGCTCCAGCCATGAACCTAGAAAAAACAGTTGGTCCACGAAAAACACTAAAAGCACGCTTATGTTCAAAGAGATGCCAAACTGTAGTTCACTACCCAATGGATGAATGGCTGCATCGGTACAAACCATTGTTTTTTCGTGTCTTTCGTGATTTTCGTGGGTAAGCTGGTGTTTTTAGGATGAATCCTTCACGCCTGTTCATCCTGCGACCGGTCGCCACGTCATTGTTAATGCTGGCGCTTTTGCTGGTCGGGATAGTAGCCTACCGTGAACTGCCGGTTTCAGCCCTACCCCAGGTCGACTACCCGACTATTCAGGTGGCTACGCTGTATCCTGGCGCCAGCCAGGAAGTCATGACCTCGTTAATCACTGCACCGCTGGAGCGGCAACTCGGCCAGTTGCCCGGTTTAAACCAGATGTCTTCTTCAAGCTCCGGCGGCGCTTCGGTGATCACGCTTCAGTTCAACCTGAACCTAAGCCTCGATATTGCCGAACAGGAAGTGCAGGCGGCCATCAACGCCGCCAACAATTACCTGCCTGACGATCTGCCTATGCCGCCGATCTACAGCAAAATAAACCCCGCTGATGCACCGATCCTGACGCTTGCAGTCAGCTCGAAGACGCTGCCTTTACCCAAAGTCGAGGACCTGGTGGATACCCGCCTGGCGCAAAAACTTTCGCAATTGTCAGGTGTGGGTCTGGTCACTATCAGCGGCGGTCAAAGGCCGGCCGTGCGCATTCAGGCCAATCCCGTGGCTCTGGCGGCATACGGCTTAAGTCTGGAGGATCTGCGCACAGCGATAGCCGCAGCCAACGTCAATCAACCGAAGGGCATGTTCGACGGACCGACCCAGGCGGCTATTATAGATGCCAATGATCAGCTCCGGGCAGCTGCGGAATATGAAGCTCTGATTGTCGCTTACCGTGATGGCAGGCCGGTACACTTGTCGGATGTCGCTGCTGCCAGCGACAACGCTGAAAACGTCAGGCTGGCTGCCTGGGCGAACGGGACTGCGGCCGTTATCGTCAACATTCAGCGCCAGCCGGGTACTAACGTTATCGAGGTGGTCAATCGCATCAAGCAACTCCTGCCGCAATTACAAGAGGCATTGCCAAGCGGCCTTGACGTTATGCTGCTGACTGACCGCACGACGACGATCCGCGCTTCGGTGCGAGACGTACAAATCGAACTGCTGCTCGCACTGGCTCTCGTCGTGCTGGTTATTTTCCTGTTTCTGCGCAACGCTTCTGCGACCGCTATCCCCGGCATTGTTGTTCCGCTGTCTTTAATCGGCACCTTCGCGGTGATGTATCTGGCCGGTTTCAGCATCAACAACCTGACCCTGATGGCGCTTACCATCGCCGCCGGCTTCGTGGTTGACGATGCTATCGTCGTTATCGAAAATATTACCCGCTATATCGAACAGGGCGAATCACCTTTGAATGCGGCGCTCAAGGGTTCCGAGCAAATTGCATTCACGATCATATCGCTGACTTTTTCCCTGGTTGCGGTCCTTATCCCTTTATTGTTCATGGGGGACGTGGTCGGGCGTCTGTTCCGCGAATTTGCAATTACGCTGGCAGTGGCGATTCTGATATCCGCCGTCATTTCGCTGACGCTCACGCCGATGATGTGCGCGAAAATGCTGCACCCTCTTTCCGAAGAGCATAAGGGCAGGTTCTATCTCTCCAGTGGACGATTTTTCAATAGCGTCACCACCGGTTACGCCAGGATGCTCGAAAGGGTTCTGGAACATCAGGCAGCAACTCTGCTGGTAGCAATTATTACGCTGGCGCTCACCGTGTTGCAGTATATCGTCGTACCCAAAGGTTTCTTTCCAATCCAGGATACCGGCGTTATCCAGGGCATCTCCGAAGCGCCGCAATCCATTTCCTTTACCGCCATGTCC
Organism: uncultured Crenothrix sp.; assembly: GCA_964450225.1. Taxonomy (GTDB): domain Bacteria; phylum Pseudomonadota; class Gammaproteobacteria; order Methylococcales; family Methylomonadaceae; genus Methylobacter_C. The sequence continues at coordinate 43,014 of CAYVFT010000015.1, forward strand.
GAGCGGCAGCAAGCCTTGGGCAAAGTTATCCTTGAGGATCCGGCAGTCGAAAGTATTTCTTCCTTTTTCGGCGTTGACGGCATCAATCCCACGCTTAATACCGGGCGCTTGATGATCACGCTGAAGCCACTGGCTGTACGCGGCGTCAACGTCACCGAAGTTATCCATAGACTGCAACCCAGGCTTGATAAGGTACAAGGCATCACGTTGTACCTCCAGCCTGTGCAGGACCTCACTATTGAAAACCGTGTCAGCCGCAGTCAATA
>CAYVFT010000016.1:0-42514 GCA_964450225.1 uncultured Crenothrix sp.
GTTGCTTGAGTTTGGCTAAAGCCGGTTCGATTTCTTGTTTGTCGTTAGTGTGTTGGGTGGCGTGCCCTTTACCTGTCGCACCCAAAGAACCAAATAATTCTATTGTTATGCGATCGATTTTATCGATGAGTCAGGATTGTTCCAGTTTAACTGTAAATTCCATCGCAGCACGCATCGGACCTACAGTGTGAGAACTGGACGGACCACTGCCTAATTTTAAAAATATCGAATACACTGATAGCCATAAGTCGAATCCTGAGTGATACAAAGCAGATAGGTATTGTAGTCCGAAACAAATCACGTTCTCGTGGACCATTCACACCCATCGATTATCCCGAGTTTCGCGAATCAGGTATACAGCAAGCAGGCTTATAGCCGCCGCCAATGAAACATAACCACCGACCCAGGCCAACCCTCCTTCAGTAACCAGCCTTTGCGCTATATAGGGTGCAAACGAAGCGCCCAGTATGCCGCCTAAGTTATAGGCCGTTCCGGCGCCCGTATAGCGTAACTCGGATGGGAACAACTCCGGCAGCAAGGCGCCCATCGGCGCAAAGGTGGCGCCCATTAAAAATAACTCCATTGACAAGAAAGTGGTAATAATTATGGGAGAGCCGCTTTCCAGCATCGGCTTTAAGACGAATCCTGACAAAAATGCGGCGCTACCGGCAACAAGTAGAACGGGTCGCCGTCCGAAACGATCACCCGCCCATGCCGATAGCGGCGTGGCGGCGGCCATAAAGAGTACCGCCACACACAACATGCCGAGAAATTGCTGACGCGGGATCTGTAGCGTAGTCGTGCCGTAGCTCAGGGAAAATACTGTTGAAATGTAAAACAACGCATAGCATACGACCATCGCCAGTGCTCCCAGAATCAGCGGGGCAATATGAGATGTAAGTATTTCCTTAAGTGGCAAGCCAACCTGTTGGTGCTGTTGTAGTACTTTGGCAAATACCGGAGTTTCGGCCAAGGCCAGTCGCACATACAAACCGATCATAACCAGCACCGAACTGGCAAGAAACGGCAGCCGCCAGCCCCAGTCTTTAAATCCTTGTTCGCTTAGAAAATGCGCAAGCAGCAGAAAGCTTCCGGTTGCCAAAAGAAAGCCCACGGGTGGTCCCAATTGCGGAAACATGCCGTACCAGCCTCGTTTTCCGGCTGGAGCGTTCTCGGTTGCCAACAGCGCCGCTCCGCCCCATTCTCCGCCCAAGCCGATGCCCTGGCCAAAACGCATCAGGCACAACAAGGCCGGTGCCCATGCGCCAATAGCATCATAACCGGGTAACAAGCCAATCAATGTCGTAGAGACCCCCATGACCAGCAGCGAGGCGACCAAGGTTGTTTTACGCCCGATGCGGTCGCCGAAATGCCCGAACAGCATCGCGCCCAAAGGCCGGGTGAGAAAAGCAACGGCAAAAGTAAGAAAGGCATGGAGAGCCTGAGTGGTCGAGTTGCCGCCGGGGAAAAATACCGGTCCAATAACCAATGCCGCAGCCATGCCGTAGATATAAAAGTCGTAAAACTCGATTGCGGTACCAATAAAACTGGCCAGGGCGATACGCGTAACGGAGGGTGAGATGGTGGTTTTGAGCAATGTGGGGGCCTGCTGCATTTTGTTTTTTGAAGTAAATAATATGCTTTTGGAAATACAGGATTATTTAAACACAGGCTTTACAAGGTCATACAATGGAAAATTAATGTAACCTGGAATTGCCGGCGACGCTACCACAAAATCCGGTTTTCTATTCCTTAATCTAAATGCCATCAATCTTCGTTAAAATGTCTTGCAGACTGCAAACGACAAGGTGTAATCTGCACTCAGGATAGGTTGAAAATAAGTAAAAAATCCTGTCTATACTTGAACCCGCCGTAACTTGAGCTTTTTTAATTACCCTTACCCAAAGGGAGTGACAAACTGCAAGCAACAGCGGTTGTGGATATATAAAAAAGAACGCTCTAATACTAAAACCATTAACGAATATAACCAGAAAAATGGCCGACTTTGGAATATTGGCGACTCTCTTTTTCAGTTTCATTTGATTATCTGGACAATACCTGAGCATTAAATAACCCCTAACCACGAGATGCATACTATGTCTAATTTCCCGATTGATCTTGGCGCCTATCAGCGCATAACACTAGATCCCAGCATTAATACCCTTACCGCCCAACAAAGAGACAGTCTTAAAGCCAATATTCAGCTTTGTCGGGATGCAATCGTCTTCTTTACGGCTACGGGTGCCGCCAGAGGCGTTGGTGGACATACCGGCGGTCCTTACGATACCGTGCCGGAAGTCATGATTATGGACGCCTTGTTTCGTGGCTCATCAAATCAATTCGTACCCATATTTTTTGATGAAGCTGGACACCGCGTAGCAACTCAATATCTGATGTCTGTTCTGAACGGCGATCTGCCTGCCGAACGGTTGATGGAATACCGTGCCGCTCATTCGCATTTACCGGGCCACCCTGAACTGGGTTTTACTCCCGGCGTAAAATTCAGCTCGGGACGCTTGGGACACATGTGGCCTTACGTCAACGGCGTGGCTATCGCCAATCCACGTAAGGTTGTGTTTTGCCTGGGTTCCGATGGCTCGCAACAGGAAGGTAATGATGCCGAAGCCGCTCGCCTGGCGGTCGCTCAGGGTCTGAATGTTAAACTCATTATTGATGACAACGATGTAACCATCGCCGGCCATCCCTCCAAATATTTGACCGGTTGCTCTACTGCTAAAACCTTGGCGGGTCAAGGCGTAACGGTGCTGGAAGGCGACGGCGAAGATATCGATGATCTGTACAAACGGATCTGCACAGCCATAAACACAGATGGTCCGGTTGCTGTTATTAATCATCGCCCTATGTGTCCTGGAATTGTCGGGCTGGAAGGTTCAACCCACGGCCATGACGTAGTCTCTGTAAAAGTGGCGCTCGAATATTTGGAATCTCACGGCCAACAAGCTGCGGCAGATCACCTAAAAGAAGTCAAAGCGCCAAAAAATGACGCAGTATTCCTGGGCTCAAGCGATAAGTGGGATGCCAACCGCAATGTTTTCGGTGATGCAGTAGTCGCGATTTTAAGCCGGATGAATGAAGCTGAACGCTATGAAAAAGTTCGAGTCGTTGACAGTGACCTTGAAGGTTCCTGTGGTCTAATCAAAATTCACAATGCTTATCCTGAAATATTTATCTCTTCCGGTATTATGGAGCGCGGCAACTTCTCAGCTGCTGCCGGTTTCGGGATGGAAGCAGGAAAACAGGGTATTTTTGGTACCTTTAGTGCTTTCCTGGAGATGCTGCTTTCTGAAATTACCATGGCGCGGCTGAACAATTCCAACGTGCTGAGCCATTTTTCGCACTCAGGGATAGACGACATGGCTGACAATACCTGCCATTTCGGTTTGAACAATATGTTTGCGGACAATGGCTTGAGTGACGGTTATGCAACCAATCTCTACTTTCCGGCAGACCCGCTGCAAATGAAAGCCTGTCTTGAAACTATTTTCTTCGATCCAGGTTTGCGTTTTGTATTTTCGACCCGCTCTAAAGTCCCGACGATTCTGAATACCGATGGCGAAGAGTACTTTGGCGGTAACTACAAATTTGTCTCCGGCAAAGATGAGGTTATCCGCGAAGGGACTCAAGGTTATATTGTCAGCTTCGGCGAAGCCTTGTATCGTGCGTTGGACGCAGTAGAACGTCTAAAACAGGAAGGCATTGATGTCGGCTTGATCAACAAACCAACCTTGAATGTAATCGATGAAGACATGTTGGCAAAAGTTGGCAAGTCGCCGATGGTGTTGGTGGTCGAGTCGTACAACCGCAAAACAGGTTTGGGTAGCCGTTTTGGCTCCTGGTTGCTGGAGCGTGGTTTGACCCCAAAATACGCGCATATTGCAACGCATAAAGAAGGCTGTGGCGGTCTGTGGGAACAATTCCCTCATCAAGGTATTGATCCGGCAGGCATCATGGCCAAAACAAAGGAGCTTTTACAAGGTTAGGCTAACGACTCAAAAAAGGGCACATTTAATGTGCCCTTTTTTTGCCGGCTACTTGCCCTTCCCAATCCCGGACTGCGAAGCATACAGCCCCACCAACCGGCTGATCATAATCGCCAAATAAAGCTGACCCGTGGTGGCTTCGAGAATGGATAACGCCCGGGCAGATTTGGTATTTGCAACGATATCTCCATAACCTACTGTGTTCAGAGTCACAAAACTGTAGTAATAGAAATTCCATATATCATCACCCACATTTTCCGATGCCTTGAAAGAGTGTGGATGAAATATCTCCAGAAGGTAATAGGCATAAGCCCACACCAACCCGAGCAGAATATAGGCAGACGCTGCTGCCATAATCAGGTCGAGCGTCACTTCATTTTCTTTCTTTATATGTATCCAGATCATGAATAACATTTGAATAAGAAAAATTGCACTTAGCCCCAGTTGCAGCGAATCGAGAACTTGAATTTTCAACGTGTAATCGAGTAATCTCAGAAGTACGATGGCAGTGACTAGTAGCAAGGCAAACCGGAGCTGCCCGGGTTTTCCACTTAAGGCAAGGATGCCCGACATCAAAATGCAGGCAAAGAAAATATCCGTGAATATATCCGCCCAGATGCCCGCACCAATCCATTCATCCAGAAGGGGCCGAAGACCAATCATCATCATAAGCGACAACAAAAGAAATCGAAATTGGCCGATCTGATGCTTGCCGATACGGACAGATGACATGTTACTCATGACTAAAGCCCGCGCAGGTTAACATCCACGTTACCAATCTGGAAGACGCCATTTCTTACTGTTGTCCTGTGCCGGTAAATCAAGTTGCCGAGGTTCCATTAAATCGCCCCAATTGGTGCGCTCACTCATGGTTTTCTTAACCGCTTCAGGAACAAAATCCTTTTCGGTTCGTGTTTCCCAACCACCGCCCACCGCTTTATAGAGAGCAATCAGGTTGATGGCGATGTTGCCGGTGCTACCGACCAGTGCAGCCTGCGAAGTTACCAGTGTGCGTTGCGAATCCAGTACCCGCTGATAATCGACTAGCCCTTCGCTGTATTGATAAAGTGACAGGTCGGTCGAGCGTTTGGCACTCTCATAACTTTTTTGCAATTGGTCTCGTTGTTTCTGGGCATTTAGAAATCCGGCGGTAGCATCTTCCGCTTCTTTCGCGGCATTGAGTACCGTGTTGCGGTAAACGCCCACTAAGGACTGAAAACGGGCATCTTCAACCCGTACCTGATTACTGATACGGCCATAGTTGAATATATCCCAGGAGACACTGGGACCCACGAAATATTGAAAACTCTTGGCATTAAAAAGTTGGCCCAGGGTACTGCCACCCATCGAAGCATAAGTCAGCGCGGCATCGCTGGCTCTCAAACTGATGGAACCCAGCAGCGAGAAATGCGGATACAAATCCGCCTTGGCCACACCGATCAAGGCGCTTTGTGTGGCAAGCTGACGTTCGGCAAGGCGAATGTCAGGCCGCCGGCGTAACAAGTCGGCTGGAACGCCAATAGCGACTTGTGCAGGGGCAACAGGAATTGGTTTGCTTTCGATCAAATAACTATCGATAGCACCTGGAGGCCGACCTAAAAGAACACTTAATCCGTTCTTCGCTTGCCGTAAATCAGCTTCTAAAAGTGGAATTGCAGCGAGCGTGTTACTCAACAAACTCTCCGCCTGCAAGTAATCCAGCTCGTTTATCAAGCCACCGGAAAACAGCGCTTTGGCAATTTCCAGAGTGCGTTCCTGAATTTTGACATTGTCGTAAGCGACCTGTATACGCGCTTCACTAAGGCGGACCAGCACATAAGTCCTGGCCACTTCCGCAGTCAAAGACACTAATGCGTCATCGTAACCTGCGACTGAAGCTTCCAGATTTGCTACGCTCGATTGCACGCCTCGTCTGAATTTGCCCCAAACATCAAGTTCCCAGCCCATATCAAATCCAATACCGGTACTGGCGTAGACACGATCTATGCCTTCACGGGTATTGGGCGCAAAGGCGCTGATCTGCTGTTGATTCAAATCGCCGTTCGCCTGCTGAAGCTGCGGATATTCGGCGCTGGTGACAATGCCGAGCTGGGCGCGCGCTTCAAGAATACGCGTTCCCGCGACTTGCAGGCTCAAATTCTGCTGACGCGCCTCGGTAATAAGCTTATCGAGGACCGGATCATTGAATACTTTCCACCAAGTAGATAATCCAGCTGTACGCTTGCTGATTTCCGGAGATGACTGATTGATCCATTTGGACTCGACTGCGCTCTCGGGTTTGACGTAATCAGGACCGACCAGGCTGCAACTGGTGCTTGCAATTGCGGCAGTAATCATGAAGACCAGTGGACGTAGTTTGTTATTTCCATCCATAATCTTTACTCCACCAGCCCTGAATGTTTGGGCAATAGACCGGATTTTTCTCCTTCGGAGGTCTTCGGCTCATCGTCCTCATGAACCCCATAGAATATGCTGTAAAGCACCGGGACAACAATAAGAATCAACACAGTGGCAAAACCGAGTCCGAATACGATGGTAACAGCCATGGCAATGAAAAAGGCATCGGTAAACAAAGGAATCATGCCCAGCATCGTTGTGCCTGAAGACATCGTAACCGGAATCAAACGGCTGACTCCGGCAATAAGCACTGCCTGATAGGGTGTTTTGCCTTGCTCAATCTGAACATTAATCTCATCGACCAGCACGATCGAAGCTTTAATAGCCATCCCCGACAAACTCATCAGTCCGAGTAACGCCATAAAACCAAACGGCTGTTTGAAAACCAGCAGCCCAACCGTAACACCGATCACTGCCAGAGGCACTGTCAACCAGATAACCAGCGTCTTCTTGATGGAGTTAAACAGCACCAGCACGATCAATACCATGATGCCAAAGAACATCGGTATTGACTTTGCCAGGCTGGCGTTGGCTCGGGCCGAGTCTTCGGCCTCGCCCCCCCAGGCCATATAGTACCCCGGCTTATCCTTGAGCGGCCAAAGGTCGTTCTCCTGAACTTTCAGGGTTTTGGCATCGAAGTCGGAAGCAGCTACATCATGACCCACTACCGCCGCCACATCAACGTTGATAGCTTGCTCGATTTTCGCCTTGACCTGTCCGAACAGCTCGCTGGGCAATCCTTCCCGGGGATCGGCATGGAGACGGATCATTTTTCTGCGATCATTGCGCCACACATAGGCATCCTCGAATTCGGTCGCGAAACCGGAAACGACTTGTCCCATCGGAATCATCGACTGAGCTGCCGGGCTCCAAATCTGTATCCCGTCGAGGCTGTCCAGATCGCCCCGTTCTGTAGTTGGCGCTCGAGCCAGGACTGGAATCAATTCATCCCGCTCCCTGTAGATGCCCACTTTGGTACCCTGAAAAGCGGATTCCAGCGCTTGCGACAATTCCGGCCTGTCAATGCCAGCCCTGCGAGACTGGGTTTCCGCCATCTGCGGCCGGACGACCTTGATTTTTTCGCGCCATTCATTGCGTACGGCTTTGGCATCGGGATTGTTCAGTAAAATTGATTCGGCTTTGCCGGCCAGTATCCTCAGTTGTTCGTCATCGGGGCCATAAATACGCAACTGAATCTTGCCTCCCGTAGATGGCCCCAGAACAAACAGGCGGACATTGGCGATAGCGCCTGGAAACAGCTCTTCAAGCTCCTTTTGCACTTGCGGCGCCAGGGTCTTGATACGCGTGTAATCATCCACATCCACCAGAATCTGTCCGTAACTGGGATAGTTTTTTTCCGGCGTGTAGGTCAACAGAAAACGGACCTGGTTGCCGCCGATCGTAGTGGTAAGATGGGTGACACCGTCGTGTTTCTTAAGCGCGTCTTCCGCTACCTTGAATCGACGTTCGGTTGCGCGGATGTCGGTACCCTCGGGGAACCAGAGATCCACATAAAACTGGGGACGGGTCGAATCGGGGAAAAAACTGTTCTTGATATAACCGAAACCCAATAGCGCCGAGATGAACACCGCGATGGTAACGGCGACCACGAGCCAACGAAAACGTATGCACCCGCTCAGAAAGTTGGTGTACAGCTTGTAAAAGCCCTTGGAATAGGGATCATCGGACCCATCCGCCGTGCCGGGTGTTACCTTGAGAAAAGTCGCGCAAAGCAGCGGGGTACACGTCACCGCCGTCAACCAACTCAGCGTGAGCGAATACAAAATGACACTGAACAAGGTACGGCAATATTCACCGGTGGAATCCTGGGAGGTGCCGATTGCGGCGAAAGCTACAATGGCAACCGCCGTTCCACCCAGCATTGGTAATGCCGTTTGTCCGACGATGGCACAGGCTGCATCAAAACCGGATTTGCCTTGCGCCATCTGCATACGCATCCCGTCAGTGACCACGATGGCGCAATCCACCAGCATGCCCAGCGCAATGATCAGAGCGCCCAGGGAAATACGCTCCAGCGTGATAGCATTGATCTGCATGAAGATGAAGGTACCCATGATGGTGACCAAGAGTACCACCCCTAAAATCAGACCGGAACGCAAGCCCATGAACAACAGCAACACGCCGACCACAATGGCCACCGCTTCGGCCAGGTTTATCAGGAATCCCGTTAGTGAGGTCTTCACCGACTGTGCCTGATGGCTGATAATGTTCAGTTCCATACCTATCGGCCGTAGCTTTTCCAGTTCCTGCAAACGCTGATCGAGCGAGTCGGACATGACTGTGACGTTACCGCCCTGTACAGTGGAAATCGCCAGGCCTATGGCCGGTTTGCCATCATACCGTAACAAAGTCGTCGGCGGATCCTGATAGCCGCGCTTGATTTCCGCCACGTCGCGCAGATAAACCAGGCTGTTTGATTTGGCACTGGGACTGGTTATCAGCAAATCACCAAAGTCCTGCTCTGACCTGAATTCGCCGGTCGGACTAATGGGGATAAATTCCTCGCCTAACAGCAAATTACCGGAGCTGGTGGCAATGTTCTTCGATTTAAGCGCGGCATAAATATCTTGCGGTGAAATACCCAATTTGGCCATTTTTTCACGGCGCATCTCGATAAAAATAGCTTCCTTCTGGTCACCATACAGAACGATGCGTTTAACATCCGTGGCTTTCAGCAATTCACGCTGTAACATCTTGGCATACTCGTAAATTTCCTTATAACTGTATCCTTCGCCGGTTATCGCCAGAAAAATGCCATAGACATCGCCGAAATCATCATTGACCAGTGAAGGGCCTGCTCCAGGGGGCAACGAGCGTTGCGCATCATTAACCTTGCGGCGCAACTCATCCCAGACCTGAGGCAACGAGTTTTTGTCATATTTATCCTGCATGGTGACTTGTACAGATGACAAGCCACGTGATGACCGGGATTCTACCTTTTTTATCTGTCCCATCTGTTGGGCAGCTTTTTCGATGACATTGGTGACCTCTTCTTCCACCTCCGCTGCGGAAGCGCCAGGATAAGGAGTGGTGATAACCGCATCCTTGATGGTAAACTCGGGATCCTCAAGGCGGCTCAACTTCTGGTATGAGCTCCAGCCCACCACCAAAAAAAGAATGGTCATCACCCAGGTGATGAGGCTCTTACGTAAACTCCATTCCGCTAAATTCATAGATAGACTCTTGTGTGTATAACGATTAGTAATCCAGTAATTCTCGTTCTTTTTGGCTTTTAATCCAGAACCCGAACATCATTAAAGCCCATCCGCGCAGTCCAATCTCGGCGCTCAGGCAAAAGGCAAGAAACCATCCGGCCGGGGACGGCCATCCGAGCCAGATAAGCAGGCCCAGAATAATCGACACGACCGCACCCAATGATGTGGATACGATATTAGGCAACTGAGTGACATAGGCCAGGGTTATTCGAAAAATGCCCTTGACGATAAGAAAAGCAGAAATCAAAAGGCTTAATCTGGCCGGATCACCGCCGATACTCAAAATTATCAAACCGGCAACAACGACATCCAGGACACCCATTTGCAGGTTGAGGAAAAAATCCCCCAATTCCTCCGCCATAAAAGCATCGAAACATTCCAGCAAACCGATCACCAGGACAACAAAGCCGCAAACAGGTAGCCAGGAAAAGTCGCGTACTTGAAATATGATTACATCATGTTTGAATACAGTGCCGGCTACCAATCCCAGTCCGATGAGCAGCATTGACGACCCTCTAACCATCAATCGAATCCAATTTGGGCCGGTATGTTCTAACATGGAAAATTTTTCTCGCAATTTCATCTTTTATCCTTTTCTGAACGACCAATATGACAATTAAGCTAGTTACGTATTCTCAGTTTATTCTTATGCCATTGCTCATGCGGGCTTGTATTTGCTTGCTTTTATTGCAACAGGAAGCCTTCTTCTTTCATCTTCTCAATGACGGCATCGGCAATCTCAGCAGTTGTTGTGTCAATTTTGGAAGGATTCATACTCGAAGTGGTGCCTGACCATAGCAATTTGTCCTGTTCTACAGAATATACGTCAGTTTCTACCAGATATTTATTATCTTTCGTGTAATATCCCGGAGAGTAATACAAGGGAGCCGCATATCTATAGCCGCCCCAATACCCTCCATAGCCAGGCATAGCACTACCGGGGACATATCTGGTTTCTTCTTTAATATCCAGCAGGCGCATAATAACGATTAGATCAATCCCATCAGTTTTGAGCCGTTTCGAAATAGCTGCTTTATCGGTGTCGGTTAGGTTGCTACCTGTAACGAAGGTATAAGAAGGAACCCCTTTACCCTTGGACAGAGTGACCAGTTTATCCTCCATTACCCGGCGGTAGGATTCGTTCTTGACAAGAGCAATAAAAAGAACCTTATCAATCTGATGAGCTGAAATGGTTGTCGCAGGATCTTTCCAGGAACTTACTATTTGAGTGGAACTGCAGGACACTAATAGGCTGAAAGCCGTTAAGGCGAAGATTATCTTGTTCATGAATAACATTTTATTTATTGTTGAATCTTAAAGCTCAAAGCTGTTCCAATTTTCGAACTACCTGACCTTCCTGCAACTTGCTGACACCACTGATGGCAATGACTTCTTCGGGGTTAAGGCCTTCCGTAACCTTAATACTGTCAACCCCGGTCAGATCACCCGTCGTAACAGCACGGCGATGTACCGCCATGGTTTTGGTATCCACCACCCAGACCATCGGGTGGCCTGCATCATCAGCCCAGACCGCGATAGCCGGGACGACGATGCTGTTTTCATCGCCCGGGATGCTGGCAAAGTCAATGGACACAGTGGCGGTCATGCCTGGAAGAATGCGAATACCGGTCGGGGCGGGCATGACCAGAACGACCTGGTAAGTTTGCGTCAAAGTGTCGGCCAGTTGTGCAGCCTCCTTGATTTTAAGTTCGAAACTCCGTGAAGGATCGGAGGCAAAATCGGCGTATACTCGGGGTTTGGTTGTTCGTATTGGTGCCACCATTGACTCCGGAACATCTACCAGCACTTCAATATCAGTTACATTCTGGAGACTCAAAATAGGTTGCTTAACAGTGACCTCCTGATAATTGTCCACGTACTTGCGGGCGATGACACCGGAAAATGGAGCCCGCAACCGGGTATAATCCAACTGATCCTGAGCAGCAGCCAGGGCGGCTTCTGCGGATTGCAAATCGGCGCGGGCCACGTTTTGCGCGGTATATTTCAAATTCACGATGGAATCGCTGACTGCGCCGGCATCGGTTGCCTTGACGTTAAGATAGCGCTTGTATTCGGCAACGGCGTAATCGACTGCCGCTTTTGCTTTGGCTATGCTGCCCTGGGCATTACGAAGGTTGGTTTCATAGTCTTGAGGATCAATTCTGGCCAAGAGATCGCCTTTTTTGACCCGCTGCCCTTCTTTAACCGGCAGTTCGATCAACGGACCTGCTACCTGAAAAGCAAGATCGACCCGATCAGTCGCCCGGACAGTTCCCGGCAATTTCCGCGTTTGGCCGCTTAGAGCAGAACCTACGGTCATCAATTTGATGGGTCGAACGGCTTTGGCTTCAGCTTTTTCCGGCTCTTTTTTACCGCAGGAAATCAATAACAACGTCAATAGACAGATTAGGAAAACGGTTCTTAAGGAATTTAAATCAATAAGTAAACTATTTCTGGTTTGCATCAGGATTCCTGGGGAAAACTTAAAGAAAAGATTTTGTAGGATAGTGATTAGAAGGATTGCTGTAAATGGGCATTGTTATTTTGCAGTGTTTCCAGTTTTGCATTGAGTCCTTAATTTTGAATAGTTAAATTCAAATAGTTTCAGGTTCTAATGATATATGGGCAATGTCAATCAACAAAACTGGAATACCCCCTAATTGTTTATTGCACGAGACCGACGTTTGAAGTGCCTGGGGCTATAAAAACCTGTTGTTCGAAGACGTTTTGCACAATAAATAGCAATACATAACAAATTAGTGCCGCGCTGATCGGTGTGGAGACCCAACCCGCAGCTATTTTTCCGAGTTCCCACCAGCGTATTTGGCGTAATCCCTTTATACCGCGCGCAAAAGCTATTCCGCAAACAGCGCCAACCACCGCTTGGGAGCTTGACACCGGCACCAGCGGAATAGGCGGCAATCCCAAACCTGTTACAAATTGTTGTAGCGAGGTGGAAGAGAAAATAAACAAAACCAGCGCCTGGGAAACAACGACAACCCAGCCACCTATGGGGCCAATCGGCACGATACCTTTACCAATTGTCGTCATGACCGCCCGGGAAAAAAACACTCCTGCACCGATAGCGATACCGCCCCACAAAAACAGGCGTTGCGGACCCGACAGAGCAAACATTTCACCGAATTGAATTTCCTGCAACGGCGAAGAAGCTACGAATACCCCCATAACGTTACCGATATTATTGGCACCCAAACTATAAGCGCCGAACACGCCTGCCAACACCAGACCCAGCCGTGTCCAGTGATCCTGCCAGAGCAAGTGTGGTTTGGTCAGGTTAATCAATGCGTTGAGTCCGAGATAAATAAACCAGGCAAAGAGCGCGCCCAGTATCGGGCTGGCAATCCAGGTACCCGCAATCTGGCTGAGCGAAGCCAGATCGGTTGGTGAGTCGCTAAAGAGGTTCCAGCCAATAATACCGCCGACGACTGCCTGGGTAGTCGAAACCGGCATGCCCCATTTGGTCATCGTGTAAACCGTAACGGCTGCCGACAAGGCGACGGTAAAAGACCCCGCCAAAGCATTAACTGCACCGAGTTTGCCGAGGCCATGGGAAGCGCCGGCGCCGCTGATAACAGCACCTAAAATAACGAATACTGCACATAGGATTGCTGCAGTGTGAAAACGCAGCATTCGGCTAGTCACTGCAGTACCGAAAATATTGGCAGCATCGTTGGCGCCTAGAGACCAGCCTAAAAATAAGCCGCTGGACAGAAAGATGAAAAAGCTCAGATCGATCATGATCAGAAGTGCCTAAATGGCACGCTTTACGGCATAAATGGCAATGGCATCGCCGGTTTCATCGGCCTGATCGGCGAGCCTGTCGATATGCAGTAAATGGTCTCGCAGGTGGCATTTCCGTTCTAATGGATAAGCGCTGGAAAAAATGCTTCTGAGCACGCGGATAGCTATCTTTTCCGCTTCTTCTTCGTGGTAGTGAATTTTATGGATTTGGTCGTGGACTGCTTTTGGGTCGCGAAAATAAATACGCGCTGCGGTCGCAGTTTGTTCCATGGCGCTACAGGCATGAGAGATAAAATCGATAATGGCTTCACGACAATCATCTGGAAACTCCGGTTTTTCGATTCCCACCAGAATAAAATGACCTCGCATACGGTCGAGCAAATGATCTAAATCCGACAGCAGGCTCAATACATCACCAGCAGTATCAGGTAACAACATTTCGGTATAGAGGGTTAACCCGATATGCGAGCGCAGATCGTCACCACGGGATTCGTAAGAACAAATTTGTTGTAACTTTTCTTCGGCCGCTTCTAACCAGCCTTCTTTGAGATAGGCAACCATGCCGTCCTGATAGGCCATGACAGCCATCGAAACGGCATCGAGAAATTCTTGAATCTGTGCTTGGACGATACGCGTGGTGCGAAACGGCGAGAACTTAAAATCGACCATAGTTCTATTCCTTTTCCAAAGGTTTCTGGGGCTGTGCAAATATAGGGCGATTGTTCAATTTTAACGTATCCCAATGATTATTATTTTATTTTTTTATAAGTTAAGCAAGAATAATGCGAATTTAGAAGAACTGTTAAAGTAATTAGTCAATCGCAGTAATCTGGATGCGGCGTATAACCGCCCACGAGGACTTCATAAATAACTGCTCCGTCCAGCGGCTTTGGTCTGAAAGCCGCCTCATTGTTCCTGGCAACATGGCTATAAACAGAAAAGTTTGTGCCTTCCGCACTCCATGTTGCACCGCTTGGGAGCCGCTGCTTACCAATGCGGGTTCGAAAGCTCGTTGTAGCAGCTGTCATGGTTGTTCTCCATTAAAAGTCACTTGCCTTAATGTATGGTGAGCTATCATCAGGTTTTCGTCGGTAGGTACGACCCAGGCAGAGAGTTTGGAATCAGGTGTTGAAATACATATAGTTCCGGCTTGATTGGCGGAGTCGTCAAGTTCAAGCCCCAGCCACGCCGCCTGGTGGCAGACATTTGCCCGAATGGCGGCGGAATGCTCGCCAATGCCGCCGGTGAATACCAGCGCGTCAAGGCCGCCGAGCGCCGCAGCCAGTGAGCCTATTTCTCGTCCGGCGCGATACACGAATAGTTCAATCGCCTGCTGTGCCCGCGGGTTGTCGCTGGCAAGCAAGGTGCGCATGTCGTTGGAAATGCCGGAAACACCCAGTAGGCCGGATTGATGGTAAAGCAGCTGTTCCAGAGCGCGAGCATCCATGTTGTGGCGATCCATCAGATAAAGCAAGACACCGGGGTCAATATTTCCGCATCGCGTACCCATGACCAGCCCATCGAGCGGAGAAAATCCCATAGTAGTGGCGATGCTGCGTCCTTTATGTAGTGCACACAGACTGGCGCCACTTCCAAGGTGGGCGACGATGATGCGAGCTTCCGCGAGTATGGGCTCAACTGTGGGCAATACAGAGGCAATGTATTCGTAGGACAGACCGTGGAATCCGTAGTGGCGTACACCTTCATCGGCAAAATGCCGGGGTATGGCGAAGCGTTGCGCGACGTCTGGCTGGGTACGGTGAAACGCCGTATCAAAGCATGCCACTTGCGGCAATGTCGGCATGGTTTCCAGCAGTGCTCGGATAGTCGCGAGGTTGTGCGGCTGATGCAGAGGCGCCAAGGGAACGAGAGCTTCCAGTTCCGCCAGGACTGTCGGGTTAATCAGGACGGGTGCTGAGTAATGTTGCCCGCCGTGGACAACGCGATGCCCCACCGCCAGCAACGATCCATCCGCTAAATACTCCTGTAGCCACGTGCGGATAATGGTGATGGCTCCCGTATGATTAGGAGTTTCGCCGCTCGTGAGTGTGCGATCGACCAAGACGAGACCATCGGAGTTCTTTACCGTGAAGCTGGGCTGGCCGCCAATACCTTCAATTTGTCCGGCAGCATCTGCAATAAGCTGTACTGATGACTCATCCTTTTGATAAACAGCGAACTTGATGCTCGATGAACCCGCATTGATAACAAGCAAGTAATTATTCATTTAGCTGGGTTAAGTAATCATCAGTTAGTGAGCTGTTTCGGTATCGAATTGTGTAGGGCTGCTTATCGCTCGCGGTTCTTGTCATTTAACATGCAAACTTAATCCTTGCAAACATCAGGTCCCCGAGCGTTTACGCAAGTGCTCGGCCATATAACTGCGGTCGCCCAAAACTTCCAGCATCGGCCCATAGGCGCCAAATTTGACGATGCTAACGGCGGCCGCGAGGGCGTTGATGCGATCCCGATAGCGGCCGACGTCGATACCCAGCAGGCTACAGAGAATGATGCGTATCGTGGCCTTATGGGATACCACCAGCACGTTGCCGTCCTTGTGCGTGGACTCGATTTCTGTAATGACAGGGAGCGCGCGAGCCGCTATCTGAATTGCGGTTTCGCCATCGGTCGGCGGATTCCAGGCCGGATCCGTCTGCCAGCGTATATAGTCCTGTTCGTAGTGTTGCCGGACATAGTCCAGCTCACGATCTTCCCACGCGCCGTAACCTATTTCCCGCAGTCCATCCCTGATCTGCATGGGTAGACTCAAGGCATCGCATAATGGCTGAGCAGTAGATATCGCTCTTTTCATCGGGCTGGCGTAGACAGCAGTCCAGGGTATCGCGCGATAGGCGTCGGCGAAAGCCTGCGCCATTTCGTGGCCTTCCGCTGTCAGTTCGGCATCCAGGATCCCGCAATAGGTGCCCCGCTGACTGTACTCTGTCTCGCCATGGCGAAGCAGATAAATTTTCAAGCTCATGTTAGAGACCTCGCTCATTGATGGACAGCTCGATGGCCACAGGTCGTACCTTCCAAATCTCATCGCAATATTCACGAATTGCCCGGTCAGAGGAAAATTTGCCGGCTCTGGCCGTATTCAAAATAGACATGCGCGTCCATTGTTCCTGGTCTTTCCAAACCTCGGCAACTTTATCCTGGCAGGCAACATAATCTGCGTAATCAGCCAGCACCAGAAAGGGGTCATGCTGGCACAGGTTATCCACCAAAGGGCGGAACACTTCAGTGTCGCCATGAGAAAAATGTCCCGAAGCGATCAGATGAATGACCTCGGCCAACTGCGGATCCTTTTCTATATAGTCAGACGGATGATAGCCTTCGCGCTTGACTCGAACGACCTCATCTTCGGTCAGCCCGAAAAGAAAGAAATTCTCTGCACCGACCTCTTCACGAATCTCGACATTGGCGCCATCGAGGGTGCCGATAGTCAAGGCGCCATTCAGCGTGAATTTCATATTACCAGTGCCTGACGCTTCCTTGCCCGCCGTCGAAATCTGTTCGGACAAATCAGCCGCTGGATAAATCAGCTGGGCATTCTGCACATTAAAGTTGGGAACAAAAGCGACCCGCAAGTATTTATTTACATCCGGGTCATTATTCACGACCTCGCCCACAGCATTGATCAGTTTGATGATACGTTTGGCCATAAAATAACCAGGCGCCGCCTTGCCGCCAAATATAAATGCCTGTGGTGGAATTCTGAGTCCGGGATTATGTTTGAGACGGTTGTACAACGTGATGATGTGCAGTACATTGAGATGCTGGCGTTTGTATTCATGAATGCGCTTGACCTGAATATCGAACAACCAGGTTGGATCTAACTCGATGCCGGTATGCTTAAATATATAACCGGCGAGTTTTTCCTTGTTCGCTTGCTTGACGGCGCGCCACTCTCGACGAAATGGGGCATCTTCAGCGAGAGGTTCGAGTTTCTTGAGTTCATCGGTCTGCGTAACCCAGCCATCGCCAATCTTGCGTGTGATTAAATCGCTGAGTTTGGGATTAGCCAGTGCCATGAAGCGTCTTGGCGTCACGCCGTTGGTTTTATTACTGAAACGTTCCGGCCACAATTCGTAGAAATCCTTTAGCACACTGGTCTTGAGCAGTTCACTATGCAACTCAGCCACGCCGTTGATGGCATGACTACCCGCGCAGGCGAGATGGGCCATGCGTATGCGCTTTTCACCGGCCTCGTCGATCAGCGACATACGAGCTACACGCTGATCGTCGCCCGGATAACGCAACCGCACCTCATCAAGAAAACGGGCATTGATTTCATAGATTATTTCCAGATGTCGTGGCAGAAGTTCACCGAACAAGGGTAGTGACCAGGTTTCCAGGGCTTCCGGTAGCAGTGTGTGATTCGTGTAGCCAAAAGTGCGAACAGTAATGCGCCAGGCGGCATCCCAATCAAGCTTACGCTCATCAACCAGAAGGCGCATTAATTCGGCCACCGCAATCGAGGGATGAGTATCATTGAGCTGCGCGGCATAACGGTCAGGAAATTGCTCAAGAGGCTGTTCTTTAAAATCAAAAGCACGCAACATATCCTGTAATGAACAGGAAACAAAAAAATATTGTTGCATCAAGCGGAGCTTTTTTCCGGCCTCAGGTTCATCGTTTGGATACAGTACCTTGGTCAGTGTCTCGGATATCACTTTATCGTCAACCGCCTGGTAATAATCACCGGTATTAAAGGCCTGAAAATCAAATGATTCACAGGCCTCGGCACTCCAGAGACGCAGGGAATTGCAGGTATTCACACGGTAACCAGGAACAGGCGTGTCGAAAGCTACGCCTTTTACTACCTGGTTCGGTATCCAACGCATGCGGGTGCAGCCCTTATCATCTTGATAACGCTCTGAATATCCACCGAAATTGACGTAATAAGCTATATCAGGGATGGCTAATTCCCAGGGATTGCCGTTGCGTAGCCATTTGTCAGTGATTTCCACCTGCCAGCCATCGTGAATCTCCTGGTCAAAGATGCCGAATTCGTAGCGGATGCCGTAACCAATCGCAGGAATCTCGAGTGTTGCAAGCGAGTCGAGATAACAGGCGGCAAGCCTTCCAAGCCCCCCATTACCCAAGCCTGGTTCCTCCTCTAATGCAATCAGATCATCGAGATCCTTGCCCAGCTCAGCAACTGCTTCGCGTACTTCCTGTTCGATGCCCAGATTGACCAGACTGCTGCCGAGTTGAGGTCCCATCAGAAATTCAGCTGAAAAATAGCATGCCATTTTTTTGGAACTTACATGTGAAAAATAGGCTTGTATCGTATTGCTCCAATGATGCTGTAGCCGGTCCCGCACGGCCAGCGACAAGGCTTTGTAGTAAGCATGATCAGGTGCGACTGACGGAACTCTACCAACGCTATAGAGCAAATGGTCGAGCACAGCCTGTTTCAGTGCGGCGGAATTCAATCCGGTACGGAGATCTTCCGGTACCCCCACTGGGTAATTCTTCGAAGCTTCAGCCAGTTTCTTTTTGTTGATAGTCATGTACGTATCCTCAGCAACACTGTCATTAAATTAAGCCGTTCACTTTTGAGTTCTTCGATGAACTAAAGTGAGCCTTGTCGAACTACAAATATCCAAGTTATTTTATGTCTGTTCATTAATGACTTGTTCCGTCATGCCCTTCGATTAGGCTCTTATGAGCTAAACCGAAGGGCTCAGAGCAAACGAGCAAGTCTTACCTTATCGATAGCGACCCTCAATAAGGCCAGTGCCACTGATCGTCTTCCGGTCTGTCTATACCATGCTCGTAAGCGTAGTTGCGGCATTCGATCTGCAAGTCGCGCAGGTTTTGCTTAACATGAGCGCCGGAAACCCGCAAGGACGGAATGCGATCGATAGCATCAATGGCCAGACTGAAGCGGTC
This sequence comes from uncultured Crenothrix sp., assembly GCA_964450225.1. Taxonomy (GTDB): domain Bacteria; phylum Pseudomonadota; class Gammaproteobacteria; order Methylococcales; family Methylomonadaceae; genus Methylobacter_C. The sequence continues at coordinate 19,298 of CAYVFT010000016.1, forward strand.
GGTTTCGTTTTGAATTGCCAGTTCCAACGGCGTGTTGATGCTGCCCTTTTCCTTGTAACCGCGCACATGCAGGTTTTTGTGGTTGTTACGGCGATAAGCGAGCCTGTGGATTAACCACGGGTAACCATGGAAGTTGAATATAACCGGTTTGTCCAGCGTAAACAGGCTGTCGAAATCACGATCCGAAAGACCATGCGGGTGCTCGCTGCTTGGGACTAACTTGTATAGATCAACCACATTAATAAAACGGATTTTGATTTGCGGAAAGTTTTCGCGCAGTAATACAACGGCCGCCAAGGCTTCCTTGGTGGGAATATCGCCCGCACTCGCCATCACCAGATCCGGTTCATTGCCGTCGTCGTTGCTGGCCCATTCCCAGATGCCTATGCCTTTGGTGCAGTGTTTAATCGCTGCATCCATATCCAGGTATTGCAAATGCTTCTGTTTGTCCGACACAATAACGTTAATGTAGTCAGTGCTTTTCAGGCAATGATCGGCTACAGAGAGCAGGCAGTTTACGTCTGGCGGCAGATAGATGCGGGTCACAGATGGACTTTTATTGACGACTACATCAAGAAACCCAGGATCCTGGTGAGTAAAGCCATTATGATCCTGCCGCCAGACGGTAGAGGTTATCAACAGGTTGAGCGATGATACCTTCGCACGCCAGGGTACTTCTTTAGCCATGGCGAGCCATTTGGCGTGCTGGTTGAACATCGAATCAATCACGTGCACAAATGCTTCATAGGTAGAGAAAAAGCCGTGGCGGCCAGTCAGTAAGTAGCCTTCCAGCCAGCCTTCCAGCGTGTGCTCGGACAGCATTTCCATCACCCGTCCGTCCGGCGACAATTCGCCGCCGTCAGCATCTTCGGGCAGATATTCCGCCAGCCAGGTTTTCTTGCTGGCCTTATAAATGTCATCCAGTTTGTTGGAGCTGTTTTCATCCGGGCCGAACACTCGGAAATTGCTCATATTATCGGTCATGATGTCGCGCAGGAATTTGCCCAGCGGACGCGTGTTTTCTGCCGTGACTTTACCCGGACTTTCCAGGGCCAGCGCATAATCTCGGAAATCCGGCATCCTCAAGGCTTTGCGTAACAGTCCGCCGTTAGCGTGAGGATTCGCACTCATGCGCCGCGTGCCTTTGGGTGCCAGTGTCTTAAGCTCGGGAATCAATCGGCCTGTACTATCAAATAATTCTTCGGGTTTATAACTGCGCAGCCAGTCTTCCAACAGCTTCAAGTGTGCCGGATTTTCTTTCATGCCGGCAAGAGGCACCTGGTGTGAACGCCAAAAGCCTTCCACTTTGTGCCCATCCACTTCTTTGGGCCCCGTCCATCCTTTCGGGCTACGTAATACAATCATCGGCCAGCGTGGTCGCGTTGGAATGCCGGTGCGGCGTGCTTCCTCCTGAATACGGCGAATTTCCAGCACACACGTTTCGACAACGCCAGCCATAAGCTGGTGCATAGCCTCGGGGTCGCTGCCTTCCACGAAGTAAGGGGTATAACCATAACCCTGAAAAAGGCTTTCCAGTTCCTCGTGGGATATGCGTGATAACAGCGTCGGATTGTTGATCTTGTAACCGTTCAGATGCAATATCGGCAATACCGCGCCATCGCGTATCGGATTGAGGAATTTATTGGAATGCCAGGATGTCGCCAAGGGTCCTGTTTCCGACTCGCCATCGCCCACCACCACCGTCACCAGCAAATCCGGATTATCGTAGGCAGCGCCGTAGGCATGAGAAATGCTGTAGCCCAGTTCGCCGCCCTCATGAATCGAGCCGGGTGTTTCGGGTGTACAGTGGCTGCCAATACCGCCGGGGAAAGAGAACTCCTTGAAGAATTGCAACATCCCGTCTTCATCTTCGCCCTTGTTGGGGTAAATTTCTGCGTATGTTCCTTCGAGGTAGACCGGACCTAATACGCCCGGTGCGCCGTGGCCGGGACCGGCCAGGAAAATGGCATCAAGACCATACTTGTTAATGAGCCGATTCATGTGGATGTAGACAAAGCTAAGACCTGGACTTGATCCCCAATGCCCTAACAGCCGGTTCTTGATATGTTCGGGCTTGAGCGGTTCCTTCAATAGTGGATTGTCCCGCAGATAAATCATGCCGGCGGCCAGGTAATTACAGGCGCGCCAATAGGCGTTAATCTGGTGAAGCTCATCCTTGTTCAGCGGGGAAACTGAAGTTGTTGAATTATTTGATGTAGTCATTGGATATATCTCATCAGGGTTTGATTGATTCAGAAAACTTGATTGTTAAGAGCAGCAGGTGAACAGGTGCATGAAAACGGGATTATCGGTAGAGATTGTGACAATAGTTTTAATCCTGATAACTGCTATTCAGCAATGACACGCAAAGAACATGGCTGCTTTTAGGAACTTGTTATCATTCGCTCTCAAGCTTTTTACGCGCTTCTGCCAGCGTCTTGAGCTGATCTTCCGTTATTTCGGGAAACTTGAGATCGAGATCCCGCAGCGTCGAGGTGATAATGTCGGCAACCAGAGCGCGCATCGCCCATTTATTGTCGGCGGGAATGATGTACCAGGGTGCCCATTTTGTGCTGGTGGCGCTAATAGCGTCTTCATAAGCGTGCATGTAGTCGTCCCAATGCTCGCGTTCAGCAAGATCGGAGCTCGAAAATTTCCAGTTCTTCTCAGGGTGTTCTAAACGCTCCATGAAGCGTTCTTTTTGCTCTTTCCTGGAGACATTCAGGAAAAATTTCAGTACTACCGTACCGTTTCGATTCAAGTGACGTTCGAAGGCGTTGATGTCTTCATAGCGATTCTCCCAGAATGACTTGCCTCTTTTTCCATCCGGCAGATTTTGGAGCAATTCGAGATGTACTTTTACCACGAGCACGTCCTCGTAATAAGAACGGTTGAAGATACCGATTCTGCCCCTCTCCGGCAAACTTTTCATATAGCGCCATAGGAAGTTGTGATCCAGATCCTCAGCAGTAGGCTTCTTGAAGCTGAAAACCTGGCACCCCTGAGGATTGACGCCGGACATGACGTGCTTGATAGTGCCGTCTTTGCCGGCCGCGTCCATTGCCTGAAAAACAATTAACAAGGAATAACGATCGTCCGCGTACAGCAATTGCTGAACCTGAGCCAAATCCGCCTGGTTCTGTTGCAGAATCTCAAGGGCACGTTCCTTTAACTTGTCCTTGCCTATTTCCTCGAAATCTTTGGTCTGTGCCCAACCGGTTTCATAGTCCTTAAGATGAATTTTTTTTCCGGGTTCGACGCGAAGAAGGTCGATATATTTTTGCTTTATCATTGTGTGGCTCCATTAAATGATGACGGGTAGTCTACCGCCATCCAGAATTCGATATTGATTTAACGACTCTACGCTTCAGGCGTTGCTACGTATCCATGCTGAACTGCCAGATCCACGATTTCCTTACGGTAACGTTCAAAATCGGTCGAGCCTGAGGCGCTGTAGTTCCAATTCTTGTAAAGACTGGTCAGTTCGGTAAAGAAACTTCTGGCTTCATCTTTATCCTTGAATTTGTAATCGGTATCAATGAGTCCCTTAAGCAGACGAAAACTATCAAGCTGCCGTTCCCGTGGCATGTACGCATCAATCTCATCAAATGCATCCTGCTGGAGATAGACCATGTCCAGCAACAGGGATTTCTGCCAGGTGATAAAGTCTTCTTCTGTAATGCCTTCTTCGCCAGTGACCTGCATCATCTGATAGATGCCGTCGCCCTGTACCAGCAATTCCTGCATGGCCTTGACATCACGTACCCAGTTTACGCTCAGATTTCCGGTGAACCAGGGGCCCAGTTGACCAAGATAGCGCGACCAGGAAATGAGCGGATCGATAGCGGGGTAAAAACGCCGATAAGCGCGGTCGGCTGACAAGCCGAGAAAAGTTTTAACCGTGCCCAATGTGGCTTGAGTGACCGGTTCCTCAAAGTTGCCGCCGGCGGGTGAGACAGTACCGATCATGGTTAAACTGCCCGTTGAACCATCCGGGCAACGCAAAACACCGGCACGTTCGTAGACATTTTTAATCGAGGAATCGAGATAAGCGGGAAACGCCTCTTCGCCGGGGATTTCTTCCATACGGCCCGAGGTTTCGCGCATAGCCTGCGCCCAGCGCGACGTGGAATCGGCAATGAGCAGAACGTGATAGCCCATCTGCCGGAAATATTCGCCCAAGGTAATGCCGGTGTATATCGAGGCTTCGCGCGCCGCGACCGGCATGGATGAAGTGTTGCATATAATGATGGTTCTATCCATCAAGGTGCCGCCCGTGCGTGGGTCTTTGGTTTCCGGATATTCGGTAATCGTTTCGACCACTTCGCCAGCCCGTTCGCCACAAGCCACGATAATGACGATATCAACAGTCGAATAACGGGCGATAAGGCTTTGCAACACGGTTTTTCCAGCGCCGAAAGGGCCGGGAATACATCCCGTTCCACCCTGGGCAATGGGAAAGAAGGTATCAATAATGCGGGTTGCCGTCGTAATAGGTTCGGTAGGGTAAAGACGTTCAGCAAAGCGGCGGCTGATAAGGGCTTCCGGTATCGGTTTACGTACGGGCCAGCGCTGAGATAGGGTCATTTCTCGCTCAACCCCTTTGCTGGACTTATAACGAGCAACAACTTCGTCAACTCCCAGATTACCGCCCCGAATCCAGGTAATCTCGACAGTTCCAGGCTCATTAAAGGGCACCATGATTTTATGCTTGAATTCACCTTCGAGAACCGTGCCAATGACTCCGCCGGGAGACACCTTGTCACCCACCGCAACGCCGGGCTCAAAATGCCATGTCTTTTTCTGATCCAGGGCAGGGACGGTAACTCCGCGGGGAAGAAAGAAACCATATTTATCGGCCAGTGCATGCAACGGATTTAGCAAGCCATCAAAAACCTGGCCCAGCAAACCGGGACCCAATACGGCTGACAGCATTTCCCCTGTCAGCTCCACCGTGTCGCCTGCCTTGACGCCTCGGGTGTCCTCGAATACCTGCATATCGGCAGTACGCCGGCGTATGCGGAGAACCTCGGCTTTAAGACGTTCATCACCGACACAGATGTAACCCAGTTCATTCTTCATGATAGGCGTATTCTCGTCGACCTCAATAAGCACAAGACTTTCCTTGACCCCTATTATCCTCGCGGTTCTCGATACCGGTTGTTCAGCTGTCATTTTTTACCTCTTTAATCAATTCTTGAAATCGGCGCTTTGCCTTCCCGGCGTCGCGTGCGAGCCAGGCTTGAAGGATGTCCCATTTAAAAACGAAAGCGAAAACCGCTTCGAATCCGAACCTGTTGCTCTCGGCAATACGGCTGAGCTGTTGCCAGATTACACGCATCATAAGATTGTCAAGCGCGCATGCATCGTTGATTTCCAGATACTTTCGGGCTTCCGGAATCCAGGGATAAACGGTCGCCAGCTTAAAATCGGGATGATCCCAGTTCGACGCGATAGTACTCGTCCAGCGGCTCACGCCGTTAACCTGCTCTAAAAACGACGATTCAAAGGCAAAGACATTGTTGCGCTGGCGTAAAGCCGCCAGGATCGTTTGCTGATCGATTCTGAACTCGACGAATTCGCGTAAAGTGGGCTGACTGATTTCTTGCAGTGCAGCACGGCAGCGCAATACCATTTCTTTGTCAGTCTTCGGTTTGGCCAGGGATAGCCGCCAGCTTGCCAGCGCTTCGGCCAGGGCCAGTTGCCGGGCGTCTTCAGGTTCCAGGATATGCAGACGCTGCTCCAGTCGCAGGCGCGTGATCGGCGAACGCTCCGCTCTTTCGAACGGGGGCAGATAGGGAAGACTGGCGACCAGTGTAATGTACTGTCCTGCCATAAAACTTATCCGCTACCTTCGAGTATCGATTGGAAACGGGGCAAAATGCGTTGATAGAGTAGTTTGGAAATGACTTTGTCCGACAGATCGATCTCCAGTTTATCCTTAACCAAACGCACTCTTGCGCCGCCTTCAATATCGCTGGATGGAACCAACTCGATTCCCTCACGCAGCATTTCGCTGGATAACCCAAGAATGGTCTGCTTGGTGCGCTCGCTCATTTTCTCAGTCGGCTGACCGGTGAGTATCGATTCGGAAATATCTATTTCGATTTCCTTGTCTCCGATCAGTTCCTTCTGGACATGATCTGCTAACACCAAGACAATGGATTTAATGAATTTCTCGTCCCGCGTAGCCGATGTCACCAGCTTCTGCACAAAAACTTCAAATGCTGATGAGATCCCGGATTTGAGCTGCAGCACCGTGTCTCGGGCAGAAAGTTTCAGCGCTTCCAGGGCGGCCGCGCGGTTAGACTCAATCTCGATACGGGCATTTTCACGCAGTCGTTCTACTTCCAGCTTGGCATCTGCCAGCATTTTTGCCGACTTTGCTTCAGCGTCCCTTAAAATCTTGTTCGCTTTCTCAGTGGCAGCCAATACGCCCTGATCGCGGATTCGGTCAACCAGGTTCTGAACGCCTGCGCCGGTGCCTTCTTTATTTCGTTCTTGTTCTGTCATGTTGTTAGTCTCATCAAGGTTATTTCGGAATTCCCGCAGCCAGCACGAGAGCGAAAACGAAAGCGAAAACAGCGAAGCCCTCAACCAGTGCCGCCGGCGCCAGTGATATACCGAAAACGTCCAGTTTGCTCTTGGATACATTGATCGATGCCGCGCAGGCATCGCCCTGAGCAAAAGCGCTGAGCATCAGCGCCAATCCCGCCAAAACTCCCAAACCGAAAATACCGGGGGAATTGTCCAGGGTCAGTTCACGGCGCAACGCCATTGTTACAACAATACCGTAAATAGTCTGCGAGGATGGCATCGCCGCGACACCAATATAGCGCCCGTAGCCGCCTTCGACTTCCAATAAAGCGCCACAAGCAGCACTGCCGGCCCGGGCACAACCCACCATACTGCCAACTGCACCCAGCGCTAAAGGTGCGTAAAGCCCCACCCAACCCAGTGCCAAAATTAACGGTTCCATGAATTATCCTCCGATTGTTTAAATGGTTTGTACAGGGTACCCTCTTCTTTGAGCCCCCAGTTGAAAAACTCGATCACATTCAGTCGTAGTCCGTGAATGACCCCGCTGGCAATCCCGAGAAATAAATTAACCGTATGCCCGAGCACCAGTATCAGCAAGGCGAAGAAAAAGCCGATTCCTGGAAATCCCTGATAGATGCCAGCGGCCATGTTGTTGAATTCAACAGCTAGTGATCCTGACGCAAGACCTAGCGCGAATAAACGGAGATAACTCAGAATATCTCCTAACGCGCCGGACAGTTTGGTCAGCCCCAACAAGCCCTGACCAAGGCGGGCGAAAGGCTTTTCTCGGGGCGCGGTAAACAGAACAATTAATATTCCACCGAGAGCCATGAAGGCTATGCCCAGTTTCTGCAAGCCGGGAAGTGTCATTGAACTGCTAATTGCCAGCGCAAATCCGCCGCAAATTATGCCAATCCATCCGAATGATGGCAATCTGTCCTGCCAGTGCTCGTAACGTAAGGCATTCATCACATTGGCGAGTATGATATGGAAAACTCCGATGACAACGGAAATCAACATCATACGGTCGGTGTTGCTCATATCAAGAACATGGAGCTTGCCAAGCCAGGATTCATCAGCGGGAGTGATGCCAAAATAACTGCCGACCAACACGCCGAAAGCCAGCGAAGCCGTCACCACCGACAAAAGCAAGGGACGCATACGGCTGCCCGAGGACGAATGTCCCATCCTGTTCCACGTAAACATGAGAAAGAGTGCCAGTACAGCGGCATAGCCGGCATCGGACAGGATCATCCCAAAAAAAATCGCAAAGGAAATGAAGGTAATCGCCGAGGGATCCCAGGTTTGATAACCCGGCGTCATGTAAAAGGTAACCAAGTCCTCGCCAGCACTGAGCCAGGATGGATTACGCATCAGCGTAGGCGGGTTATCTTCTTGAGCAGGCGCTTGCGATGCAAAGTAGTAGTCCTGATTTTTCGAATAATCTTCGAGTGTTGGCAGGCTATCGACGGGCGCCCAACCCTGCAAGGCAAAAGCTTGCTCGTTACTATAAATTTGTGTTGCTGCACTTTGACGAACCGCTCGATCTTCAAGCAGGTCAAGATTATCTTTGAACAAATCATGCCAGCGGGTTAAATAAGCCCGTTCTGCCTGAGCGTCTTCTATGGCCAACTCCACGGCATCGAGCCTGGCTTCCAGCTTATGCCGGGGTTTGCCGCCGAGATGAACCCGGGGGACCGGCATCTCCGATGGCTCTTCTTCATCTACCACGACGACATAACAAAACCGGTTATCGCGCTTGATAATTTCCCAAACAGGAGCTGACGCCTCGATTTTGGGCATATCTATATGCGGTACCACGTAAAACCATAGCCGCCGGTTACCCATCTCCTGCAACGACGGCAATACGAAGTCGCCCCAGGGTAGCATGTCCTGGATGCGTTTGATCAAAAAGTCACGCTCGTCCTCCAGGTCTAGCAAACGCTTTCTAACTTCCAGTGTTTTCTGCTCAACTTCTATGGCATCAAATTGCTCTTTATCCAGAACCTGCCGTCTTCGCTGTGGATAAGTGTGCAGAAACTTCATTGCCTCAAGTGCTCCGGCGGTGGTCGCAGTATCGGCTGTCGCCTTGTTCCCGGATGCCAGCGGAATAATTTGTACACAACCCATTTTCTGAAGATCAGCCAGCAAGCGGTCATGGTCAGCGGTCATGCCGATGAAGGTAACCTTGTGCATCTTTATAATGCTCATAACATTTCCTCAGGCTCAAATTCCCGTTGTAGCTGCTGTTTCTGTTTGGCGAGCTTGGAAGTAATCACGCTGGCCCGTTCGGCATCGCCAAGGTAAATGCGGATTTTTTGAATATTCTGTTTTGCAGTCGGGATCAGAATTTTTTCGAACAGATTCACCCGTTGGGTGATCCGCCGCACCGCAATCTGGAGAGTACTCCGGCGCTGGTCAGCGATTTCCGCACGCAGCCGCTGCTCCGTAGCCTCTTTCAAACGTTGCACCAGGGAATCTACCCAGGGCGGTGTGGCAAGCCGGGAATAGTCAGCGACAATACACTCGATACTGTCCAGAAATGGCAATTTAACACCGACAACATTCTGTTCGATTACCTTGTAACTTTTTAATTCTACAAGTCCGCCGAGGCGAAATTCTTCATCGGCAAGCATGGGTAAGTCTTCACCAATTCGGGTTTCCAAAGCGTCAACAGCAGCTTGGGCAGCTGCATAGTCCTCCTGCGCTTTTTTTACTTCAATTGATAACTGCCGGCGTTTCAGGTCAAGCGATGGCAGTAACCGCTGATACAGTTTTAATTGTTCCTGTTGCTCATGTAATGCGTGTTTGCTGAGTTTGAGCTTTGCCATGATGGTTTACGCTACCTTATCAATGGCATCTTGTTCTTCGTCTACGCTCGGCTCAGGTTTGGGGTAATACTTATCAATCAGGTTTTGTTTCATCAACAGTTCCTTTGGATCGAAGCATTCAGAGAGCGTTAACCAGCAAAGATCCAATGCCTCGATAACCGGCATTGAAACGCCTATATCCATAAATCGTTCCTTGAACAAACGGCCGAACTTGAGCAACTTGTCGTCAAAAGGCGAAAGTTCAAAAGCCATGGCCTGCTTTTTTTGCGCTTCCACCGCACCGGAGTAAAAACGGATCATGGTATTCATAATCTGGCTGTGATCTTCGCGAGTGGCTTTGCCAACGACATGCTGTTTTAGTCTTGACAGTGAGCCGAATGGGTCTATGAAGCCATTATGCAGATAGAACTGGCCCTCGGTGATGTAGCCGGTATTGTCCGGCACCGGATGGGTCACATCATCGCCGGGCATGGTCGTAACGCTGAGTATGGTCACTGAACCCGCCCCTTTGAAATCACAGGCTTTCTCATAGCGCGAGGCGAGTTGGGTGTAAAGGTCGCCCATGTAACCGCGCACAGCAGGTATGCGTTCCTGAGCAACGCCCAGTTCTTTCATGGCATCGGCATAGGCGGTCATGTCGGTAAGCAATACCAGTACCCGCTTATTGCCTTCAACCGCCATTTTTTCCGCCACGGCCAGAGCCATGTCAGGAACCAACAGGCGTTCAACCAGCGGATCAGAGGCCTGATTCACGAACATCACGGTACGATGAAAAACGCCATGCTCTTCGAAGGCCGAGCGAAAGAAATGATAATCATCGAAAATCAGGCCCATTCCGCCAAACACCACTACATCAGCGTTGGCCTGAAAACCGATACGCGCGAGCAACTGGTTAAAGGGTTCGCCGGCAACGGAAAAGATAGGAATCTTCTGACTTTCTACCAGACAGTTGAACAAATCGATCATCGGTACTTTGGTTTCGATCATCCGTGACGGCATCACCCGCATGACCGGATTAACCGTGGGGCCGCTCACTGGAATACGCGGATCGGTTGGCAGCTCGGGTCCGCCATCAATGGCATCCCCGGAACCACGGAAAATTCTGCCGAGAATATTGTCGGAGTAGATAACATCAAGAGGACGGCCGAGGAAATTTACCTTGGCGTCGGTAGATAAACCTTTGCCACCGGCAAACACCTGGAGACTGACTACGTCCCGGTCAAGATCGACAACCTTGGCCAGAGATTGCTCGCCGTCGATATTTTCAATCATGGCGAGATCGCCAAAGGCAACGCCTTGTGCCTTTACGCGTATCAAATCCCCGACGATTTCCAGCAGGCGTGTATGACGTATTAAATTTTGAAGAAGGGACATCGTTTAGCTCTCTTTTTTCATAGCAGGAATATAACCTCTGATTAAAGTATCACTTGCTGTTGTTACAACACGATTACAACACAACTCTCATGATAAATAGTTATCGCCAATGCCACGATTGAAAATTGTTGGTTATTCTATTCAACTGTGGTTTTAAGGATAAATGAGACAACGGTAGGTACGTTTAAACTAACACGTAAACTGATTTGCCTTTAAAAAAATGTTGTAGTGATTGTTGCTCCGGTTTTATGGCGGACAATTGTACATAATAAACAGTTAAAGATTCAATTTTTAGCGCTGTAGAGCCAATTCACGGCTTGCTAATCCGCCACAAACGGAGCTTTGAAGCTTTCCTCCGCCCCGTTTTTCCAAGCAGTTTTTTTACCTTCGATGGGTTTTGATATTGAGCGTCGCCTTCGCCTAAGGAGAAAACTGCCCAACGCTATGCTATGATCTGCCCCTTTTTTATGCTGATGCGGAGCAGATATGCCCAATATTGCTACTGTTTTCAGAATTCACAAATGGTTTATGCATTGGCTCTTTGATAAAAGTAAGGAGATAAACAAATGGCGAAAAACAGTCATTTATTCGAACACATACTGACCCATTACCGTGGCCTATTCGCCACCCTCGTTCTTCTGCCTGTTTCGGCGTTGTACAGTGCTTACACAGGTGCGCGTAACATGATTGTTTTTCATCTCAGGAGCGCTCCCGCCAAACATGAAGAAAGAGTGCAAAAGGTGATCCGACAAATTGAGATGTGGAAAAATAACGGGGCTATAGAAAAACTTTGTACAGCAAGGTCCGGCTGGAAAACCATGAGTGAAATGGTGCCGAAATACAAGCTTTCCCATCGCAAAATCGACGTCGGCCTATACGATATACTCGAAATTTCCGAGCAACGCGGAACGGTTAAGGTTGAGCCATTGGCAACTATGGGACAGGTTTCCCGCGATCTGATTTCCAAAGGCTGGACGCTGGCCGTTGTGCCGGAACTGGATGACTTGACGGTGGGTGGTTTGATCATGGGCTTCGGGATTGAATCCAGCAGCCACAAATACGGATTATTTCAGTCAATTTGCGCATCATTCGACCTTGTGACGGCGGATGGGGGGTTAGTGCGTTGCAGCCCATCGGAAAATGCGGATTTATACTATCAGATACCGTGGAGCCATGGCACTCTGGGTTTTCTGGTGGCTGCCGAGCTAAAAATTATCCCGGCAAAAAAATATATCAGAGTTCATTACCAGCCAGTCTATACCCTTGATGACATGGTCGACGTTTTCGAGAAAGCATCCCGAAACACAGAAGAAAATGATTTCGTTGAAGGCCTTATCTATAGTAAGGACACGGCAGTGATCATGCGCGGCAATTTTGCCGATGAGATAGGAACCGACGGTACTTTTAATGCTATCGGCCGGTGGTACAAGCCCTGGTTTTACAAGCATGCACAAACATATCTGAATAACAGTCAAGCCGGTGTCGAATATATTCCGCTAAGAGATTATTATCACCGGCACACCCGGAGTTATTTCTGGACAATGGAAGAAATCATTCCCTTCGGTAATCACCCTGTTTTCAGGGCCTTATTGGGTTGGGCTTTGCCGCCCCGGATTGAACTGCTGAAATATACCGAAACTGAAACCACGCGCAGGCTCAGAGAAAAGCATCATGTGGTTCAGGACATGTTGATGCCAATCAAGTATCTGAAACAATCCATCCAGTATTTTGATGATCATTTCAATCTCTATCCGTTATGGCTTTCGCCAATGGCTATTTTTGACAACGACAGGCATCTTGGCTTCGTGCATCCGTTCCGGTCAAAGGATGGCACCATAGATGAAATGTACGTGGATATTGGCGCTTATGGAACACCGCTCAAAGCAAACTTTGATAACAGCTCGGCTTTGCCTTTACTGGAAAAATTCGTCATCGATCATCAAGGTTACCAGGCGTTGTATGCAAAAACGACGCTGAGCAGGGAGGATTTCAGAGCGATGTTCGATCACAGCGATTATGACAACCTCCGGGAACAGCTACCGTTTTGTAAACAGGCTTTCGATGAGGTTTACGACAAGGTCTCGTCGAAAGGACGAGTCTCGCCTGTCGAGATGAGAAAACTGGAAAATAGTAAGGAACTTGGAGCGCAATAAAGTGTGCTTAAAATCAAAGACACAGCTTCGAATCCCACAACCTTATGACCATACAAAGCCCATGGGCTTATGATACAATTTAGCCATTATAAGGCTATGTAGATCCAAGTGGCTTTGTAGTATGAAAAGGCTTTTACTTCAGATGAAGCCTTTTTTATCCTGATACCAGGAATTTTAAATCGAGCAATAGAGGTGAATCATGACAATCAAAATAGAATTCGATGATTTATTGGAAAAGCTGAAAACAGAACGTGATGAAATAATGCTAAAACTGCATCTCGCGTCTATGGAAGCCAAAGAAGAAATTGAAGAAGCTGATAAACAATGGGAAGCCCTGAAAATAAAGGCAGCTGAAATCGCTGACGATTCAATAGAAACATCTGACGAGTTTATAGCCAAGGCCAAAATAGTTGGCGAAGAGCTCAAAGAGGCTTATAGCCGCATAAGCAAGCGTCTGGCTGATTAAGCCTTGTTCTAAAACAGAGTGTATGCATTTATACATACTTCACTTTTTGGAAATTAGATATTTAGTCACTCCACATGCATCTACCTGGAAATCCAGCTTTTTAAGCTCCAGCTACCCGATAAACAGGAAGCTGGAGCTTTGAAAGCTTGGCTTTATATTGAAAATAATAATTTCAGATAATTAACCCGCGTCATGGCCGATAAACGCGCATCTACAACTCTCTGGTAGCGCTAAATTTAATATCTGGCCAACGTTCCTCGGTTAACTGCAAGTTAACCCGGCTATTGGCCAGATAAACCAGATAACCGCCACCATCTTCAGCCAGATTATCAAACGCTTTCTTCTTGAATTCCTCTAGTTTCGCGGGCTTGTCCGAGCTAACCCAGCGTACGGTTGATATGGGCACGGCATCATAAACACATTCAACGTTGTATTCGCTTTTAAGCCGGAACGCCGTGACGTCAAACTGCAAAATACCGACTGCGCCCAAAATAAGGTCATTATTTTTTAAAGGTTTGAATAACTGTGTCGCACCTTCTTCGGTCAATTGCACCAAACCTTTTTGCAGCGCTTTAGCTCTTAGCGGGTCTTTTAAAACCACACGGCGGAATAGTTCCGGAGCAAAATAGGGGATGCCACCGTATTTAAGCGTTTCCCCCTGGGTAAAAGTATCGCCCACCTGAATGGTGCCGTGATTGTGTAAACCGATGATGTCGCCTGGATAAGCTTCTTCGACACTTTTGCGAGTGTCGGCCTGGAAAGTGATGGCATTGGAGACCTGAACACTTTTACCGATGCGAACATGATGGATCTTCATGCCTTTGTCGAATTTACCGGAACACACTCTTAAAAATGCCACCCGGTCTCTATGAGACGGATCCATATTGGCCTGAACTTTAAATACAAAACCGGTAAACTTGTCTTCCTCGGGTGCAACCAAGCGTTGTTCTGCTGCTCGCGGTTTGGGCGACGGCGCATATTCAGCAAACGCATCGAGCAATTCAAGAATCCCGAAATTATTAATGGCAGAACCAAAAAATACAGGCGTTAAATTACCGGCCAGATAGTCTTCAAGATCAAATTCATGACTGGCGCCTTTAACCAGATCAATTTCATCGCGTAATTCTTCAGCCTGATATTTAAGCAACTCATCCAGCTTGGGATTATTTAAACCTTTGATAACCTCGGCTTCGGCGATTCTTCCGCCATGCTGTGCGCTGAACAAGTGAATCTCATCCTTATAAAGATGATAAACACCTTTAAAGCGCTTGCCCATGCCGATAGGCCAGGTCATCGGCGCACATTTAATTTTTAACACGTTCTCGACTTCGTCCATTAACTCAATCGGTTCGCGTCCCTCCCGGTCCAGTTTGTTAATGAACGTCAGAATGGGAGTGGTACGTAGCCGGCATACTTCCATCAAATTGATGGTTCGTTCTTCAACGCCTTTGGCTACGTCAATCACCATCAGCGCCGAATCCACCGCTGTTAAAGTTCGATAAGTGTCTTCGGAGAAATCTTCATGGCCGGGAGTATCAAGCAGATTAATAATGCAATCTTTATGTTCAAACTGCATGACCGAGGTCGTCACCGAAATACCCCGCTCTTTTTCCATTTCCATCCAGTCAGAGGTCGCATGACGTGCTGCTTTACGCCCCTTTACCGAACCAGCGAGCTGAATAGCGCCACCGAAAAGCAAGAGCTTTTCAGTGATAGTGGTTTTACCTGCGTCAGGGTGTGAGATGATGGCGAAGGTACGGCGCCGTTGCAGTTCTGTTTGTATTTCTGACATGCTTGATTTACTGAATTTACTAAGAAAACCGTCAATTATACTTTATTATTCAATCAATTTGGTGATGTGATAATTGGCATTACTGCTTCAAAAAAAGCAATGGCATTATGGCAGTAACGATAATAGTTTTGGCCCTGATTCGCTGGATGTAAAAAAAAGGTTGGGCGGTTCTGGCAGCAGGTAAGGCGCTTGTTACAGTTGTGGCGCACCCGAGAGGATTCGTAGCTCTGACCTCAGCCTCCGGAGCGAGCACCGGTGTAAATTAGATTCTTGTTTGCTATCCCAAAGGGAATATGAACCATTGGGATGTCGCCGGCAGGCGATTGCAAATGGCTGCGCTGATCGTCAAAGAACATGTGGGGTTTCAGGATTGTCAGTATTCGAGACTTATCCATTCCACCCAGGAAAAACGACTCATCGGGAGATACACCCCAGCTTTTCAGCGTGGTGACAACCCGCTCATGGGCTGGAGCATTTCGTGCAGTTACAATCGCAATCCGTACAATTTTGCTGTATTCAGGATCCACTTTGCGACGTTTCTCTTCAAGCTTTTGCATAAAAGACAGCTTTTTGAACAAATCCGCAAGAGGGCCCGGTTGATGTGGAATGGCTTGCCGCTCGGTTTCATGCGCTTGAAATGCGCTCAAATCATGGTTCTTCTTGTACACAGACTCCGCTTCATCGTCAGCAATGACGCCATCAAAGTCGAATGCTACACACAATTCATTATCCAGTTCATCGTCGTAAACCTTGGAAGGAAGCACCAATCCGGCGGGATAATTTGCATCGATGGCTTTTTGAACATCTTCTTCGTTAGCGCTTAAAAAAAGTGAAGCATTGAACGCCGGTACATACTCGTGGGGCGAACGTCCGGTCATGAACGCGGCGCGAGTGATGTCAAGGCCGTAGTGCTTGATCGATCGAAACACCCTTAACCCGGTTTCAGGCAAATTTCGCGAGAGCAGAACGACTTCGACCGGTAATTGTTTCGGAAAAGCTTTATTGATGCCAAGAAAACGTCGGATGAATGGAAAGGCAACTCCTTTGGGAAACGGGTTATCGATGTTCTTTTCCTGGTAAATGCGGTATTCATCGACACCCTGGCTAAGGTATATCTGATGTGACTCAGACAAATCAAAGAGTGCGCTTGAGGCAACGCTGATTACAAGCTTTCGGTCAATGGGATAAGCCATAGGAGAAATTTAAGGTAAAACTAACCGGACGTGGCCGGAAAGCATTCAGAAAAATAGAGGTAAATATTGAGTTGTCTAAAAGAAGGCAATCCTACCTTATTGACGTTTATACACCCCGGCCGTGTTGAATGAATAGTCAGGCTATTTTTTGTATGTGGTGGAAATCTTGAATTGAGTCCAGCTCATCTTTTTCTGTGGCTTGTGCTTTAAAAAGATCACATCGGACTTGTAAGTTGAGCCAAAAATCTGCTGACACACCGAAGAACTTAGCCAAGCGTAATGCGGTACTTGGGGTTATGCCTCGTTTTTTATTTACAAGTTCATTGATGCGCTGATAGGAAACGTGGATTGCTTTTGCAAGATCACGCTGGCTTATGTTCATAGGCACAAGAAACTCATCTCGAAGCATTTCGCCAGGATGAGTTGGTTCTCTGTTGGTTGGAATACGGACCATTATGTGCTCCTAATGATAATCGGTTACCTAATGTTATGACAAGACACGCGAGGCACAGAAGCTCAACTACGCAAGGTTTCTCGTATAGTTCAAAAATACCGGCAGCGTCAAAACGTTTGGGACGGGGTTACAAACCCCGTCCCGCAAGTTTCCCTTTACGACTTGGTCTGTTTGAAATGCATAAATTTGATCCAGATGGCGCAGGCCGTGCCTACCAGGATATAAGCGTAATTGACAAACAAGCCGGACAGTGTGCCAGGATTATGTTCAACTACATCACGTAGGCCAGGTGTTACGGTTAAGGACCAGACAATGCAGGGTATCAGATAGGACAGAAAACCTAAACCGGCTGAAGATAAGGGGTTTTTGCCGGTCACTTCGGCACTTTTGTAAAACCAGTAGGTGATGAGGAAAGCGATTATTGTGCCTGCCATAATAAAACTCCGTGAGTTATGTTAGTTACAACAGCACAGTATCAAATTGGTTTCTTACACTCAAGCATCGCATCGCGATTGTTGCATTTGCCAGATTGTCTAAAAACTATCACCTAAATATCAGATATGGTAAACGGACCGGGATAATTCCAAAAGAAAATTTTGAATGACCAAAATGACTCTCAATCGACAGATAATGATCTTAATTAAGAGACGGGTGTGGGTCGATAGTACCAGTTCAACTACCTTTGAGTTCTATCGGCCACCAAGAAACAATCAAGAATTTCAGCATAATGGCGTTTGCAGAAGAGAGCTGGCTTTCAACGTTGAATTCAGCCGACGCTTGGAGCGCAGCGGAAAGCGGTTGGTTGGAATGATGGGTTAGCCACGTAGCCCACAGGCAAGTACCCAGGTTGCGACCACTGAAATAAGAACCTGTGCAAAAACCAACCAAGCCTCTATTTGAGCAAACGTTGAAATTAGCCGGCCTCCTGCCGCTAGGTCACCAGCCAAAATTTTACGATTAGAGCGGCTCACCATCAATAGGGCCGGCCAAAACGTAGCGCGTTCTAATTGCTCCAAAAACGTGACGATGTTGATGTTTTCGGGTACGGGTTGCTCTCGCACTTTCTTTGCAACCTCTGCGCTTGAGGAGTTTACAAGCCTAACGTTATGACAAGGCACGCGAAGCACAGAAGCTCAACTACGCAAGGTTTCTCGTATAGTTCAAAGATACCGGCAGCGTCAAAACGTTTGGGACGGGGTTACAAACCCCGTCCCGCGTGAGATACTCGGCATGATAACTGATGCATCTTTGCTGTGATTTTATTGACACTCAGAAAAGTATTAACATTCGTTTCTTATATGAATAAACATACAAAAATCACATAATGGAACTGAAGCTATGTAGAATAACGCTCTAAAATAGCTGATCACATATAAGCATGACCTCTTCACTCCTACAATTCTCGGGCTGGATTCCTGCCGTCATATTTCCGTTGGCCTGCCTGATGCAGTTAGTCAAAATCTTTCGAGAGCAATCAGCCGACGGTGTTAGTGTCATGGCGTGGATCGCCTTTGGCTTTGCCAATATCAGTTTGTATGTCTATACCGAAAAATATTCATCCTTGCAGACCATTATCGGTATGCTGGGGCAAGCCATGATTGATTTTACTATCGCTTTTTTCGCTGTCTATTTCAGCCAAAAATCTTGGCTTAAAGAAAAAATTAAAAAATGAATATGCAAAACAATAAAGTCGTCGTTATCTATTCGGGCGGCATGGATTCATTCACTGTGCTCAACAAAGCCCTGCACAATAATGGCGGTTGCAGAAGAGAGCTGGCTTTCAACGCTCAGCGTAACCGGCGCCCAGCGGAGCGCAGCGCAGTTGGGCGTCCGAGTTCACGCTGTAGTTAGATGGCTCATTTGCGCAACATCTCAGCGAGATGGTTTGCTGCATTGATTCCCCCTGGCTGATTTGTACCGAGTTCGTCAGGTGTGACCTCCGGCGACGGCCAAATAACATTGATCATCAGCTGCTCGACCCCACAGTCCCTTAACGATTTAGAGAACTCCTCTTCGTGGCCGAGGGCGATAGCGTTCGCAACGAAGGACGTGGCGCTTGCGACAAGATCCGCCGCTTGCAGCTGATGGTACTTTTTCGAATCCCCGAATTGAATTTCACTAGTTCGGAGGGGTATCTTGAACTTCCGTCTATCGTACCCAAGTTCGATCGGCTCAAGTTCCTTGCTCATTAATTGGTTAAAAACGTCAATGTGCGCTCTTATTGGTTTGGAGGTGTCATGCACAACAACAAACTCGTCACCGATGACCTCCCCCCAATGCGTGCAGTGATTGAAGAGAGCAGGTATGGCCGGATCAAGCGCCAAGTAGTTGTTCCCACTTAATATGTCATTAATGATCATTTTGGAAGCAGCAATCGGATACAGAGAGCCAATGTAGTCTCTATTAATGCTGTTTCGCATCAATACCTCGACGGAGGAGTAGAATGCCTCAATGGTTTCCCTGGTTTGCTCGCGCACCATCTCAACGAATGCATCGAGAAACTTCTCGAACCGTTCGGATCCGCAGAAGGTTGGCATGCAGTAAAAGTGCATGTTCGACATGGCGATGTTCAAGCCACCCTCATATAGATCAAGACCCGTTTCATGGGCAATATTCTCAATCAATATGTCTACAACCTTCGTTAAGATCATATACTGTTTGTGAAAAGCCGTTGTTTTGGTTCGCTCGGGCGCTAAAAGCCGGTGCTTAAAGAATTCCAGCAATCTGGCTCGTCCCTTAGGCGATTTCTTCAACGACGCAAACTTCGCTTCACTTGCCTGCTGAGACTTTACGAGTGCAATTAGTTCGGCGGCCTCGTCGTCTGTGTAGTTGTTCGACGCTAGCGTGAACACAGGTTGGGCGTTATCAAGGAGCTTCGCCCCGGTGTTTCCTGATTCATCAAGATAAATGCGTTTCATCGCGGTTCCTTCCTGCATCTAACGTTCGCCGTAACCGGCAGCCGAAAGGGACGCGACGAAGGAGCGGCGCTTTCGGCTGTCCGAGTTCACTGCGTTGTTATGCATTCGACTCAGTAAAGAGAGCTTACGTATTCCCCCGCTGGCTTTGACAAGAGATCCTGAGGATGATCGCCGCCAAAGGTAGCTAGACCGCTTTTGCCCTTTATGATGACGGTATCTAGTGTCGCTCCGTTATCTACGTCCACAACTGCCAATTTGATGGACGCTTTGTCCGGTATTCCAGACCATTCTGTAGCACGGTCTTCCCACTCCAGTATCGTAGGAACCACAAGATACTTGGCGCGGACTTTACGCGCGGCCGAAAGGGCTGAATCGAAATCCTGCTGTTCATGTCCGCTTTCAACCCTGTTCGCATGCTGCGAGAATGCCAGCACGACAATTTGAGTCGCATTTTGCCCCGAACCGAAATAGGTCGTTTGACCATATCGACCGTCGCCCGGAACTGAAACGTACACCAGTCCACCACGATCGAGCGTTTTCTGGCCTCCACCCATACGCATCAATTGATGACTATCGGCACAAGCGGTTAGCAACGCAGCGAATAACAAAACGCTTATCAGTCTCACCATTTCCTCCCTCTTCTTGAACGCATAACAAATTATTATACGGATCAGTTTATTTACGCCGAAAATGAGTCTAGCGCAAGCACATGTTCATAAAATAGCTTGAAACGCTGAAACACTAGGCGGGATAACACTCATTTTCGGCGTGATAAATAGATTGGGATAATTCCAAAGCCGCACATTGAATGACTGGAATACTGGTCTGAACGGACAATTGAAAAACAGCGCGGTAGGTTGGGGTGACGGCAGGAACCCCAACACCACCCGCCGGATGCGTTGGGGTTCGCAAGCTCACCCCAACCTACGGCCCTGCTACAGCGATCCCAAGGGCGCGTTTTTTCAATCGTGGGTCATTTTCCTCAAGTTCGTCAAGAAACCACTTTGTTGCGAACTCATCCGCCTCCCTTTCTTCAATTTCAGAAAGGGATGTATTTACGAATGGATGCTTTAGAACAATATGTGCTCTTTCATGGTGAAGCATCCATGCAAGAGAGCACAAAAATAGCTCAGTCGCTACGTGCTCATCGTCTCCGTGAGATAGCGGGGTAGGTCTTGGACAAGGCCCACTTTGTGGCCATTGCTCAATTCCTGAACCTGCCAAGTTTTTCTTGGCCCAATTTAGTAGATCAAATGATTCTTTAAGTCTTCTATTGCCAACACAATCAAAATCGAAAGCGCCGGCTCTCTGTGCTTGTGCATATTCTTGCGTCAGAACCCAACAATAGTGTGAAAAAGCCCACAAGTATTCAAGTGCGGCGATTGGCAATACAACCTCAGGACTTAATTCTTCGTCGAGCCTGACTCTGATTCCAAACAGCCTTTCATCAACCAACGCAAATGTTATGCGAAATTCATCTCTATGAATTATGCACAGGGATTCTTTCTCAGGGGCGCTGGAAAATGGAGCACCAGCGATTTGATTTTCTAGATGACAGATTGGTGAGCGCATAAGAATACAGCGCGGTAGGTTGGGGTGACGGCAGGAACCCCAACACCACCCGCCGGATGCGTTGGGGTTCGCAAGCTCACCCCAACCTACGGCCCTAAAAGCAGCTTGTGCGTTGGGAGCTAGCCAAGACCTTAAAGGCGCCGGCGTGACGCAAACGGATCAGGCCGTATGGACAAGAAATGCCGTGGTAAGCGGGACGACCTTTCGTTTCCCGGAAGGAGCGACGCGACCCAAATTCTTCGATTTCACCGCCGTCTAACGTAGCGGTAACCGGGCGACGATGGTCCAGGTGCCATGCCGTTGGCGCTCCGGTTGACCGACATATTAGGCGGCACCTTCTTTGATCGTTAAAGCGTAGAACTTCGTGTCCACAGACATGATCGGGAAAGTGCTTGGCAGATGGCCGCGCTCAATCTCCCTGAACCCGTTCTTCTCGTAGAACCTGTGTGCCGCGAGGAACTTGTCGGTAGTGCCCAGGTAGATGGTCTCAAGATGCCTGCTCTCCGACCACGCCAAGAGCTCCCGAAGCAAGAGTTGGGCGACCCCATGCTCCTTGCCGCGATATGGCGCCGCGACGAACATCTTGCGCAGGGCAGCCTGCTGGGCGCCGATGTCAAGGAGGCCGATCGTGCCGACAACAGTTTGGCTGACTTCGGCTATCCAAAAGTTGCCTGACCCCTGTTGATAGAAGCCCGGAACGTCAGCCAGATCAGGTTGCGCTTCAAGCGTGATGGGGATCTCGAACTCATTGCGTTGAATTGGCAGTATGACTTCGGCAACCGCCGTCGCGTCCTGAGGAACAAAGGGTCGTATGTGGATCATGTGGGGTTCGTGACGCCTATCGTTTGAATTCACCGGCCCGCGCGGCTTTTTGCGCGGGTCCGGTGGAATGATTGGTTGGGCAGCGCGGTAGGTTGGGGTGACGGCAGGAACCCCAACACCACCCGCCGGATATGTTGGGGTTCGCAAGCTCACCCCAACCTACGGCCCTATCTCAGCACAGACTACTGTGTGCGAATTATCAGGCACAATCATTTGCACAGCAGGTCCTGAGATTTGATGCGCCGACCAATTAATCCTGTGATGGCCTGCCTTCACATTTGAAAACTTGCACGTGCTGCTCACCTGGAGGCGACTCGGATTACGAACGCCAGCATTGACATTGAACTCGACCGTCCGCTCACATGGGCCACCATAAGGGGGAAGAAAGGTGTCGATCGATAGGGTAAAGCGATACTTGTTGAGACCGGTACCTGGGTTGATTGCATCTGCGCTGCCGGTAGCGGCGCAGCGCCAAATTTGGCCGTCAGGGATGGTAAATTCTGAGCTTGATAAAGTAACCCATCCTACGGCGACAACTTGCTTATCGGTGGTGGTTTGAGCACCCCCTACATGAGTGCCCTGGGCGGACAGGTTGAACGGAATCACCGCTAGCGGGACCAGCGATATGATCAGCGCCGTTTGCTTTGCTGCGTTCATGGAAATTTCTCCTCTGTTGTTCCACCAACACTGAATTAACCCTGGGCAAGAGCTGAGGCTTATGGTTGTAAGCTTTCAGAGAACCCATCGGGGGCGTATTGGCACGAAAAGCCTAACAAATTATTATACGGATTAGTTTATTTACGCCGAAAATGAGTCTAGCGCAAGCACAAGTTCATAAAATAGCTTGAAACGCTGAAACACTAGGCGGGATAACACACATTTTCGGCGTGATAAATAGATCGGGATAATTCCAAAGCCGCACATTGAATGACTGGAATACTGGTCTGAACGGACAATTGAAAAACAGGATAAACAGACCGGTTAGGGTCGATTTTGCTCCTTCAATTCTGACCGAGCAAGCGCGGTAGGTTGGGGTGACGGCAGGAACCCATACGCATCAAGCTAAGCACAACCAGCCTGGATCAACTCCTCGCGGACGAAA
>CAYVFT010000017.1:0-41866 GCA_964450225.1 uncultured Crenothrix sp.
CAGCCGAAATGATATCAAAGACAAATTCAAACACTTCAGTCTTGACCATACTAGTGCTGAAAATAGGTAGCTCGTAGCATCAATCGCGAACAATGCGCCTCCCTTCGTTCAGTTCAGCTCATCCTACACTGGCTAAGAAATAACAACCTGTTTTCATGATCGTTAAGTTGACAGCTATTTTCATATCTCCACTATTGTTGCCCATGGGCAATTGATGGTGCCGGATAGAACAGTGCATCCAGAACTATAGTTTCTCAGAAAAAAATTTCCAGGCGGCTACGATATAAATCTCGAAGCAAATAGGGGCAGGCCTTTCATTATGCTCACCTAATTTCAAATACAGGCTCATTCAAAGCCTTCCGTAAATCCCGCACGATGGGAGTGAATGACCGTACTAAGTCCATATCCATCATGCAGTCAGGAACAGCTTTAAACCATATATCTACCATATCGACTATGCTGACATCCGTGCTGGTAAAGCCCCCCCACTTGCAGAGAGAGCCGTTATACCGCACGTAATTCGCGTAACTTAGATGTCGTTCACAATAAAGCGATGATGAATATTGGCACCAATCCTGATACCGGTGAATTTGCCAATGACTCCATTGGTCATTGGAGAACAACTTAAGGACAGTTCGCTTATTCGAATGCTAGCTCGGTGTTAATGTTGATGAATGGTGTCAGTATTCACTCATCAAGGCATTATAAGACCAGCAAGCATTAGTCGATGCGCTTGACATGCCCATTCCCGGGTCGCATTACCCGCCCCGTATACCTCGAAATTGAATCCCATTAAACATCGCGTGTTTCCTCATGCCTCGCATGCATTACAAGGAATGATATTCACCAGCCATGAACTAATCGAAACGACAACAACACAAAATGACTTAACTGTGGCAACAAATATTTATAAAAACAGTAGAAAAGTAGTGGATGGTTTTAAAGCATACAGCACATTTTGTTTGATGATTAACTTGGGCAGCGGGATATGCTGTCGTCCCTCAACCTGACTGAAATTGAACTATTTCATGTACGTTCTTAAGTTACGCGTTCGTGGCGAGCTTGTCGAACCATAACTATTAAGGCATACAACTATCTGAGCTTCGTGCTGACATCCGATAGCAGTTATTCGGCCGTAATCGTTACCAACAACATTTCCAGCAACAAAAATACCGTCAATTACAGTGTATCTGGCACTGCTAAAGCGACGAAACCGATCAAAGCTCATTGGGTTCTATAGCGATAGATCCGAATGATTCCGATATTGCCGATGAAATCCCAATTGATTTACTTATTAGTGTGTTGAAAGTGCAATACATCAATCTCAATAAGTTCTATTTGGGTATTTATTATTCTGAGCTGACGTTATTTACATACCACGAAAAAATCGGCAATTTCGACTAATGTTAATTCACTAGCAGGACGTCTCGGCAATTGGCTTGATAGAAACATCAACAATGCGCTACCGCTTAACCCGTCTTGCTGTTAATTCTGATTTTGTCCCTGAATGAATGTTCCTGAAGAGTTTAATTATGCCTGATACTCAGCCAGCGCAAAAAACCAAGTCTATTGTTATTCCTTATATCAGATATTTCCTCCTTGTACTGTTATCGATCACATTGCCGCTAGCAGCCGCTGAATCGCCTGCTGTCATGCTGGCAAACGTTTACCGTCAGCATGAGGATGTTACGCAGTTCTGGGTGAGTGAAAAACTAGATGGCGTTCGTGCCAGATGGGACGGCAGACAACTTATTTCACGGGGTGGCAAAATTTTTACTGCGCCAGAATGGTTTGTCCAGAATTTCCCTGATAAGCCTTTGGATGGTGAATTATGGATGGGACGGGGTCACTATGAAGATGTGGTTTCAGTCGTCCATCAGCAAAAACCCCATGCGGGCTGGAAAAACATCAAATTTATGGTGTTTGATCTGCCTGCTCAGGGTGGAACTTTTACTGAGCGTGTCGAAGCCATGCGGCAATTAGCAACTACACCCTATCTGGAAGTTATTGTGCAATTTCGTATGGTCTCTAATAAAGCATTGATGCAGAAACTTGATGAAATTGCCGGACAAGGCGGCGAGGGTTTAATGTTGCATCGGCAAAACGCGTTTTATCATAGCGGTCGCAGTGATGATTTGCTTAAAGTAAAACCCTTTGAAGATGCTGAAGCCATGGTTATCGGCTATAAACCCGGCAAAGGCAAGAACACCGGTTTGATGGGATCTATAAAAGTCCGCATGGATAATAACAAGGAATTTTACATAGGTACTGGTTTTACACAGCAACAAAGGATTCATCCGCCTTTGATCGGAAGCCTGGTGACTTACCGGTATCAAGGTTTTACTCAGGTCGGGATACCGCGATTCGCAGTGTTTGTCAGACAGAGGAATGAATAGCAAAAGTGAAACAAGTGTACACAAAGCCATCAATAGTGAATTGGTTGCAGCAAAAACTGGATAATATACACTCCTTCAAATGCTGAAAGACCGAAAAACTCCAGCATCTGCGTTCCCATTCAATCTCTTCAACAATACGAAGATCAGCTTGATTTCTCTTGGTGTTTTCAGCGAATTTTTCGATAATCCATACCTATCCTTTAAAGCATTTTAAACAGAAACTTGGCTTAGACTATGACTAAATCTGGTATAATCCGATGTTTTATTAAGATATACAAATACCCTGACGACAATCATTGCCGCTTGCGCTAAAGCAATAACGCCTTAACAACCTCATAATCATTTGAAACCCAGTGGATTTAAAACATATCAGAAACTTCTCCATTATCGCGCATATTGATCATGGTAAATCAACACTCGCAGACCGCTTTATTCAAATCTGTGGCGGTTTAAGCGACCGGGAAATGTCGGCACAGGTTCTTGATTCCATGGATATTGAAAAAGAACGCGGCATTACCATTAAAGCGCAAAGTGTTACGCTGGATTTTAAAGCCAAAGATGGTGAAACCTATCAGCTCAATTTTATTGATACCCCGGGGCATGTTGATTTTTCCTATGAAGTATCCAGATCGTTAGCGGCTTGTGAAGGTGCGCTGCTGGTTGTTGATGCTGCACAAGGCGTTGAGGCCCAAAGCGTGGCTAACTGCTATACGGCAATAGAACAGGGACTGGAAGTTGTACCAGTGCTTAACAAAATCGATTTACCTTCTGCCGAACCAGAACGCGTAATGGCTGAAATTGAAGAAGTCATCGGTATTCCGGCAGATGAGGCTTTGATGATTAGCGCTAAAACCGGCCTGGGTGTTCAGGATGTGCTGGAGCAACTGGTTGTTAAAGTCCCGCCACCCCAAGGCAACACGACTGGCCCTTTGCAGGCATTAATCATTGATTCATGGTTTGACAGCTATCTGGGCGTGGTGTCTTTAGTCAGAATTATGCATGGCAGTATTCGCAGAAAGCAGAAGATCACTATCATGTCTACCGGCAAATCATTCATCGCTGAAAAAGTAGGAGTTTTTACTCCCAAGCGGCTCGAAAAAGAGATTCTGAATACCGGCGAAGTCGGTTTTATGGTTGCCGGTATTAAAGACATTTTCGGCGCCCCGGTCGGCGACACCATTACCTGGACAGATAACCCGGCTGCTGAACAGCTCACGGGATTTCAACGGGTTCAGCCGCGCGTTTTTGCCGGTTTGTATCCTGTTAGTTCCGATAATTACGAAGATTTACGGGAAGCACTCAATAAGTTAAACCTCAATGATGCTGCTTTGCAGTTTGAACCGGAAACATCTCAGGCTTTAGGTTTTGGTTTCCGCTGCGGCTTTTTGGGCATGCTGCACATGGAGATTGTGCAAGAACGTCTGGAAAGGGAATATAACGTTGATTTGATCACTACTGCGCCCACGGTTATTTATGAAGTTATTACCCAAACCGACCAGGTATTAATGGTGGATAATCCGGCCAAATTACCGGAAGGCGGCACTGTCAAGGAAATCAGAGAACCTATTATCCGGGCTAATATTCTGGTACCCCAGGCATATTTAGGTGGCGTAATTTCACTGTGTATCGAAAAGCGCGGCGTACAGAAGGATATGCAGTATGTTGGCAGACAGGTATCTCTGCACTATGAAATGCCTCTGAGCGAAGTGGTACTGGACTTTTTTGATCGCTTGAAGTCTGTCAGCCGGGGTTTTGCATCTTTTGATTATGAGTTTTTGCGTTTTCAGGCCGCGGATTTGGTCAAGCTGGATGTCTTGATTAATTCAGAAAAGGTTGACGCCTTATCGATTATTGTTCATCGTGATTTAAGCAATAACCGTGGGCGCGATCTGGTTGAAAAAATGAAAGATCTGATTCCCCGGCAAATGTACGAAGTTGCAATACAGGCGGCCATTGGTTCTAAAATTATTGCCAGATCCACCGTTAAAGCCATGCGAAAAAATGTAATCGCCAAATGTTATGGCGGTGATATTAGTCGTAAGAAAAAATTATTGGAAAAACAAAAAGCCGGTAAAAAACGGATGAAACAGGTCGGCAATATTGAGATTCCTCAAGAGGCGTTCCTGGCTGTTTTGCAGTTAAACAAAGAATAACACCATCCTTTCAAACCCTTTTTTTAACTGGGCAACCACAAGCCTGTCCTGAGCGAAGGCGAAGGGGAATTGCCCCTACCTTATCGATATATAAATTATGGACTTTGATTTTTCCTTTTTTCTTTTGGTTGCCACTGTAGTGACGGGTGTAATTTGGGGTGGCTATTTGTTAATCCTCAAATCAAGAGGCCTCGTTTTTGATGAAAAAAATGAACCCGTAGTCGTCGAGTATGCTCGCTCTTTTTTTCCAATTGTGTTGATTGTATTGTTGCTCCGGTCATTTATAGCCGAACCTTTTCGCATTCCTTCAGGGTCAATGATGCCAACTTTACTGGTAGGTGATTTTATCCTGGTCAATAAATTTACTTATGGAATACGCCTGCCCGTTATCAATAAAAAAATAATTGCTATGGATGAACCAAAGCGTGGTGATATTGTCGTTTTTCGTTATCCAAAAGATCCGTCTGTCGACTATATTAAACGTGTTATTGGCCTGCCAGGCGACAAAGTAGTTTATAGCAATAAAAAACTGACCATCAATGACGTGCCCGTCAAAGAGGTTTCATTGGGACGTTATCAAGGTTTTGGCCAGGGTGAGGATATGACCGGAGCTGAAGAGTTTCTGGAAAACTTGACGGGGGTCGAACACAGCATCCTGATCAGAAATGGCGCTCCAACCGTTGAGTTTGTTTACATCGTACCGGAAGGCAATTATTTTGTCATGGGCGATAATCGCGATAACAGCAATGATAGCCGCTACTGGGGACCGGTTCCTGAAGCTAATTTGGTCGGCAAAGCTTTTTTTATCTGGATGAGCTGGGATTGGCAGGATAAAGGTGTCGGTTTTGACCGTATTGGCACGGTATTGAAATGATTAAAAAGCAGATACAACGCACAAGGTTATAGAGGTTAATTTGCAACGTCCTTTTTTAAACCTTATTGTAATTGTCATGAATAAGTTTGGAGAAAAATGAATGAATGCATCAACTAAACATCAACAAGGTTTAACTTTTATCTCGCTCGTTTTTTTTCTCGGTCTCATCGCGTTTTTTGTGTTATTGGGTCTTAAAATAGGACCGATTTATCTTGACCACAGCAAAGTTACGAATGCTCTGGCTGAGGTTGAAAAAAATAACAATATTGAAGAACTGACTGAAACCGAAATTAGAGACAGCCTGAGCAAGCGGTTCAATATAAATTATGTTTATGATGTCACTCAGGACGACATCACTATCACCAAATATCAAGATTATTTGAGAGTAGCCATTGAATATGAGGTGATTAGGAAAATTGCCGGTAACCTGAGTGTTTTAGTGGAGTTTAATGATTTTATTGAGGTCGGACAGAAGTGATAAAAAAGCCCGAGGTTATGTGTAAAAAACTGGGATTAACATTCAATAATCCGCAGCTTTTTACTATGGCTTTAACCCATCGTAGCGCAAATTCAAATAATAATGAACGGCTGGAGTTTCTGGGTGATTCAATCCTGGGATTCGTGATTGCACAGAAACTGTATGACCTTTTCCCTGACGCCTGCGAAGGCGTTTTAAGCCGGTTAAGAGCCAGCCTGGTCAATCAGAGCTCATTAGCAGAGTTGGCTAGAAAACATCAATTGGGAGATTATTTGTTGCTGGGTTCAGGAGAATTGAAAAGTGGCGGATTTCGCCGTGATTCTATTTTGTCCGATGCACTGGAAGCCATTATGGGTGCGTTATTTAAAGATCAGGGCATAGAGGCTTGTCAACAATGGATAGAGCGATTATTTGCGGAAAAACTGAGCAAATTATCTTTGGATAACTGGCAAAAAGATCCCAAAACCCAATTGCAGGAATTGATGCAGTCAAAAAAAATGGATTTACCCGAATATACTTTAATGAACATGTCAGGGCTTGCCCATGAACAGATGTTTAAAGTTAAATGCACCATTCCTTTAATAAAAGACACTTGTGTTGGCACAGGTATCTCCAGAAAAAGAGCCGAGCAGGCGGCAGCAGAACTTATGCTTGAATTATTAAATAAGGTAAGTGAATGAATTGTGGTTTCGTAGCCCTGATAGGGCGTCCCAATGTTGGCAAATCAACGCTGATGAATCATTTGCTAAAGCAGAAAATCAGCATTACCTCGCGTAAGCCGCAAACAACCCGGCATCGAATTCTGGGCATTAATACCACTGAAGCAGGGCAAGCCATCTATATGGATACGCCGGGTATGCACAAAAGTGAAAAACGAGCTTTGAACCGGTATTTAAACCGGACGGCTGAAACTACACTTCTCGGTGTTGATGTCATTGTCTGGCTAATCGATGGCTTATCCTGGCATGAATATGATGAAGTGATCTTTAAAAAACTGGCGCAAGCGGGCTTGCCAGTAATTCTTGCGGTCAACAAAGTCGATAAAGTTAAAGACAAGGATGCCGTATTGGCGTTTTTTGCCGAGGCCCAACATCGTTTCCCATTTGAACATTTAATACCTATTTCCGCGTTAAAAAGAACCAATCTGGATCAACTTGAAAGTTTGATCATGACCCTCTTACCCAAAAGTGATTTAATCTATCCCGAGGATCAGATTACTGACAGACCTGAGCGTTTTTTAGCGGCTGAAATTATCAGAGAAAAACTGACCAGACGTCTGGGCGATGAATTACCTTATGAATTGACTGTAGAAATTGAACGTTACGAAGAAAACCCAGGTATTACTAAAATCTATGCCATTATTTGGGTAGAGCGGCTGACACAAAAGAATATCGTTATTGGCAAGCAGGGTGAAATGCTAAAAAAAGTCGGCACGGATGCGAGATTCGATATAGAAAAACTGATCAGCCAGAAAGTATATTTACAGCTTTGGGTTAAAGTTAAAAAGGGCTGGTCTGATAATGAACGCGCCATGCAAAGCCTGGGGTTTAATGACGGATAACACTGTTCATCTACAACCGGCTTTTATCCTGCACCAGCGGAAATTCAAAGAAACAAGCCTGATTATTGATGTAATGACCCGGGACTTTGGCAGAATCTCCCTGTTGGCAAAAGGGGTAAGAAAAACCAAGTCTAAAACTGCTGGCCTGTTGCAACCTTTTATCCCTTTGACAATGTCGTATTTCGGCAAGACCGAATTAAAAACACTTACCGGTGTTGAAATAAAACAACCATTCATTCAATTACAAGGACTCGCGCTCTATTGTGGCTTTTATGTTAATGAACTGGTAAGTTGCTTTTTGCATCAATACGACCCTCACCCAGATGTATTTTCCTATTACGACGAATGTTTATCGAGTCTTTCGGATAGTTCAAAAATTGAAGCAGCGCTACGGAAATTTGAACTTAACTTAATGGATGCAGTGGGTTATGGCCTCCAATTGGAATATGATTTCCACACTGAAAAATCAGTAGATCCATTAACCAAATATCATTTCAATGCAGAACAAGGACCGATCGAAGCGTTGGATGGTCATTTCTCGGGAGCGACTTTAAAGGCAATGAAATCAAGAGAATTCAGCGACCCTCAAATGCTAATTGAAGCGAAAATACTGATGAGAACAGTCATTGATACTTATTTGCACGGCAAGAAACTAAAAAGCCGCACAGTTATTAATAATATCATCCACCACTTATAAATAAAATGGATAAAACACACATCTTACTGGGCGTAAATATTGATCACATTGCCACCCTCAGGCAAGCCAGGGGCACACTTTACCCTGAACCTGTGCAAGCAGCACTCGTCGCAGAACAAGCAGGGGCGGATAGCATTACGGCACATTTGCGAGAAGACCGCCGGCACATTCAGGATAGAGATATTTTTCTGTTGAAAGACATGCTCCATACCCGTCTGAATCTGGAAATGGCAGTAACCGATGAAATGGTTGAAATTGCGGTCAAAGTACGACCCCACGCTTGCTGCCTGGTCCCTGAAAAACGACAGGAATTGACTACTGAAGGTGGTTTGGATGTTTCAGGCAACCTGAACCGCATGCGATGGGCTTGCGGCGAATTAAGTGATGCAGGCGTTGAAGTATCTCTCTTCATTGACCCTGATGAGACACAAATTGATGCAGCGGTAAAAATCGGGGTACCCGTTGTCGAACTGCACACGGGCCGTTATGCTGAAGCCAAGACTCCGGCGCAACAAACCGAAGAACTGGCGCGTATCAGGCAAGCCGCACACTATGGTCACCGAGCTGGGTTGCAAGTTAACGCGGGGCATGGTTTGCATTTTTATAATGTTGAAGCGATATGTGCAATACCTGAAATAGTCGAACTTAATATTGGCCATTCGATTATCGCCCAAGCCATATTTTCGGGTTTGGCTCAGACGGTTAAAGATTTGAAGAGTATTATGAGATATGCGCGGTTAAAAACTCTTTAATACAGGCTGCTATTTCCTTCGAAGAACACACCCGATAATTACTGTGCTTTTTGTTCATTTTCCAAGTTGTAAAATGAACAAAAATCCTGCGTAATTCGAGTATATTTATTCTTGAATATCGACTAATGCGCTGACAACCCGTGTTTTTGTATACGGTAAAGCAGGGTATCTCGGGAAAGACCCAACAATTTGGCGGTTTTACTACGATTGCCTTTAGTTCGATTGAGAGCTTGATGAATTAAGTCGGCCTCTAAAGAATCAAGGTGTATGCCACTTTCCGGCAAGGTGAAATCGGCTACTTTAGGCATGCTGCTGTAGGTAACAAATTCACGCGGGAGATTTTCCGGTTCAATGATTCTCCCCGCCAATAATATACTGAGTCTTTCGCAAAGGTTACGCAATTCTCGAATATTACCAGGCCACGAGTAATCTTTCAGAGCTTTCAAAGCCTGGTTAGTGAATTTTGGTGGAACAATTGAATGCGTCGTTGCCATCATAGCCAGAAAGTGCATAATCAGATGCTCTATATCTTCAGTACGTTGAGCCAATGGTGGAAGTTCCAAGGGTACAACATTTAGCCGATAGAATAAATCCCGCCTGAACTCACCCGCTTCAACCTGTTTGGCCAAATCCGAGTTCGTTGCTGCGATAATACGGACATCAACGTTGTAAGGCTTGATATCGCCCACCGCAAGGCATTCTCCAGATTCCAGGAAGCGCAACAATTTTGCCTGTATTGAGATGGGCAATGAGTTGATTTCATCGAGAAACAAAGTGCCGCCATCAGCTGCTTGAAAAAGCCCGCGCGTATTGGAGGTCGCACCAGTAAAAGAACCTTTTCTATGGCCAAACAATTCCGATTCAATCAGGCTTTCTGGTAATGCAGCACAGTTCAGGGTAATGTAAACTTTATCGGCGCGAGCACTCTCTTTTTGAATAGCGTTAGCGAATACTTCCTTGCCAGTGCCGGTTTCACCCTTAAGCAAAACAGTTACATCGGTAGCCGCAACCATTCTGGCGCTTCGAATTAAGGAATCCAATGCCGGAGATTGACCAATGATCGATTTAAAATGTCCCATAGTAGCCTCTTTTAATGTATAGCTATGTGAGTTGTTGTAAACGCCATCGGATTAAGCCATGGCAGAGCAGCTAACAGTGCCAGAACTATCATAAACAGGCCAACAGCCTGTTTGAAACGCTGCATTCTGGATAACCTAGTTAATACGTGTGTCATTATACCTACTCCCATGACTGCAGGTAAAGTCCCTAACCCAAAAGCCAGCATGGTCAATGCGCTTTTACTGACATCACCCGCTGTTGCCGCTAATGTCAAAGCGGCATATACCAAGCCGCAAGGCAACCAGCCCCATACCATACCAAAAAGATAGGCTTGGGTGCGGTTTTTTACGGGAATTAGTTTCCGTCCATAGGGTTCTATTTTTTTCCAAATATGCACCCCGGCCTTTTCAATATAAGCAAACCGGGGAAACCAGCCGGCTATATACAGCCCAGCACTCGCCATGATGGCTGCTGAAAGTAATTGCAGCACTCTATGCCCATGAGTTTCGCCCAGATGCATGGTCAATAACGCCTCAATAATACCCGCTAATGCACCAGCAATAGTGTAACTAGTAATTCGGCCAAAGTTATAATTAAAAACAAAGGGTAATAGTAGTTTTTTATTGCTACGTATATTTGGGCTAAGACTTAAGGTTAACGTTCCAATAATTGAGCCGCACATGCCTATACAGTGCATACTACTGAATAAACCCATTAAGAAAGCGACCAAATAGGAATAGGTAAAAGCGGGATCAAATGTCATGGACTTAGGTTAAAGTTGCAAGGTTCTAGAAAAAAGTAATATCCACCCGGATACACACGCACCCGCCTTTCACTTTGTACCTTAATTTGCATAAGCGCCTGAAAATTGCCCACGAATTTGCGCCTGTATTTTTTCGGCCATTGCTTTGCGATTTTCAGCATCACGAATTGGACGTCCTACTACAATATAATCAGCACCGTTCTGGAAAGCCATTTCTACACTGACCACACGTTTTTGATCGTCATCTTCGCGATTATCAACAGGGCGAATTCCGGGTGTAATAACCAACAGCTTATGATCGAGTTGTTCTCTGAGCATAGGCGCTTCCAGCCCTGAAGAAACAATGCCGTCGCAACCAATCTGCAATGCTCGTTTGGCGCGGGATAATACCAGATCACGTACATCACATTTAAATCCTAAATCGTCAAGATCACCACGATCCAAACTGGTCAAGGCAGTGACTGCCAGCACTTTAAGGTCACCTTTTTCTTTAACTGCCGCTTCCATAATAGCATCGTTTCCATGGATAGTGGCGAGATCAACGCCTTTGCTGCTTAAGGCCTTAATAGCTCGAGCAACGGTAGCCGGAACATCAAAAAACTTCAAATCAACAAACACTTTTTTATTATGTTGCTTCAGCCATTCAATAAATCCAAAATAATCACCCGACATAAAGAGTTCCATGCCAACCTTATAGAAGATCACTGAATCACCGAGCTCTTTCACTAAAGTCTGAGCTTCCGGAATGCCGGGAACGTCCAGCGCCATAATCAAGCGTTCGCGGACGGGGATGGGTTTAGCTGATAAAAATGGCATAGGCACAAAATGATAAGTTAAGTTAAATCTTTGTATATTTGACTCTGGACGGGATTAATTTGTTTTAAACCCGTTTGATCCCAAGCCATAATTCCGACATCCATGTTAACTGGCAATATTTTGAAAACACTTGCATACAATAGCTCCTGAATAATGAACCGAGCCCCGTTTGCAGAAAATGATATTATTCAGTAACCCTAATAATTCAGATCTAATGATGTTCACCGATCCGCATCTATTGCTTGATGCATTCTATGTTACCGGAACTTGTTTTAACAGTGAATATAATATTAGTACTATCGACAACACACTTCGCTTATGAGCTCAACACTGATTCAAATGACCTTATTAATGGCTTCTGGAGTGGGTTGGCGAATACTTGAACCCGGCGGGCTGAAAGCAGAGCAAACACGGTTGGTGTTGACAACTTTTGTGTATTATCTGCTGTTGCCGGCCATGGTTTTAGATGTGTTATGGGCGGCGGATATAGGCTTGCAATCTTTTCAATATACGCTAATCGGCGTGGGCTGTATTGTATTTGGCATACTCTGTATCTGGTTGATTGGGACACTTTTTAAATTTGAAGATAAACGCTTGGGCGCTATGATACTTGCGTCAGCATTCCCTAATGTGACTTATCTGGGGTTACCCGTTTTAGAGCAGACTTTTGGAAGTTGGGCACGTTCGGTAGTTATACAAATGGATCTGTTTGCGACAGCGCCCTTCCTGTTTACTATCGGCATTATGATAGTGCGGCATTATGGTGAGAACAATACTGAAAAGCCAAAATCAGTATTATCATTTCTTAATGCGCCGCCATTTTGGGCGGCGGCGATTGCAGTAATGTTCAATCTTAGTGGACTCGCGGCGCCTGTTTGGTTTGCCGGCGTGTTACAACAATTATCTGCTGCAGTTGTACCGTTAATGCTATTTTCCCTGGGGCTGGCATTAAACTGGAATACAGTTACCGTTCGAAATATCCCTTATGTGATGCCCGTTATCCTGATAAAAATGCTATTAATGCCTGTATTCGCAATCATTCTGGTGAGTTATTTATCTATGGAAGGCAAGTATAAGGCTGCAGTCGTGTTGGATATGGCTATGCCGAGTATGGTTTTGGGTGTGGTTTTTTGCGATCGCTATCGACTGGATAGTGCGCTATATGCCATGACAGTCACCGTTACAACCGCATTAAGTTTAATCACCCTGCCTTTTTGGCATGGCGTACTGATCAACGAGTTTTTAAAATGAATCCAACTCTGGAAATCTTCTCTCAAGGCGAAGAAATTGTAACCGGACAAACCGTTGATACCAATGCCGCCTGGTTGTCGCAACAAGCGGTTGCTTACGGCTTTACGGTAACACGCCATACAGCCGTAGGCGATAAACTGGAAGATCTCATCGTTTTGCTGCTGGACATATCACAGCGAGCCGATTGTTGCATTTGTACTGGTGGTCTAGGGCCTACGAGTGATGATTTGACCGCAGAAGCCATAGCTTCTGCCTTTAATTTACCGCTACAGTTTGATGATATTGCTTTTGAACAAATCAGTCGATTTTTTGCGAATAGAAACAGAATGATGCCAGAATCAAACCGCAAACAGGCAATGATCCCTCAAGGAGCCGAGCGAATAGATAATGAATGGGGTACTGCGCCGGGTTTTTCTTTACATTACGGCCGTTGCTGGTTTGCTTTTTTGCCCGGAGTGCCGATGGAGATGAAACATTTATTTCAGGAACGCATCTTACCTAAACTGTCTACCCGTTTTTTAGTGCGGCCTTGCCGATTAATCACTATCAAAACTCTTGGACTGGGAGAATCTGCTATTCAGGAACGCATAAACCTAATTGGAATACCAGAGAAGGTGCAGATGGGTTTTTGTGCCGGAGCCGACGAAGTACAAACCAAGTTACTGTTTCCGTTTGCTTATCCGGAAACGGCAATGACGACATTAATCGCTAGGCTAACTGAACAATTGGGGGATTATGTGTTTGCTATTGATGGTCAAGGTGAAATAACAGGGGATCTGGTTTTTGAAATTGATAAACTGATGACCCGCAAAAAGTTCACTTTGGCTGTAATTGAAACGGCCAGCCAAGGCCTGCTGGCAGCCAAGTGCGTTGGCTCGGAGTGGCTGTTAAGTGCGACCTTCGAACAATCCATTGTCAAATTAGGACAAAATCTGGTGGCTGGAGCCAATACAGAAAACTTAATGACATCAGCAAAAGCAATTGCAATAGACAGACAAAAATCCAGCCACACTGACTTTGTTCTCGTTCAGCTTTATTCGAGTGACAATAAAACATTACACGATAAAGATCAGTCCATTGTTATCTATAACACCTTGCTTGCTGGAGACAACTTTTACCAAACTACTCATTCAATAGCGGGGCCTATCCAGCGCAAGCAGAATCAGGCTGCGTTGTTGACACTGGATTTGTTAAGGCGTTATTTGCAACACAAGACAATAAGTTAATAATGTTACTTAAATTATCATCATCGAATCAAACATGTTGAGCAACGTTATTCTACCCACCGCATGTCAGATTTGTAGGCGATCTAAAAGCCATAACCCACTTTACCTGACACTTATGTCAAGAGCTGGCCATTGTAAAAATTGAGAATTAATTTAGTTTGATTTGAGCTGGCAACTACTAGCCTGGGTCTTGCGCTTAATTCCTCAAAAAAATTGAAGGTGTACTATTTTTGCGCTGGCTTTTTAACTACCAGCATTGGCTCATTCGCTACAGATGAAGAACGCTGTCCACGACTTATGCGACTAGCCTCTTCTTGCATTGCAGCAATTTGACCTGGAGCAAGTAGCTTTACTACGATGTCACGGGCAGAAGCTGCACTTTCTACCCCCTGAGCGGCGGCCAGATTAAACCATAAATAGGCACGCTCTATGTCAGCATTGAGGGCGATACCAGAATGATATATCTCGCCAAGAGCAAACTGCGCTTGTGCATGGCCTTGCTGAGCAGCCTTTTCCAGCCAATAAAAAGCTGTTTTATAATCCTGAACCACGCCTTTGCCCTTGAGCAGAGCCAGGCCATAACGATATTGAGCATCAATCTGATCATGGCGGGCTGCTTTTTCAAACCATTGCGCTGCAATCTTGTCATCCTTAACCCCCCAGGCAATCGATGTGTGACGTAATCCCATTTTCAGCTCAGCCTCGGCATCGCCTTTCTCTGCAAGACTCTTAATCTGGTCATTGGAGACAGTTTGAGTAGAATCGACAACATCCGGCTGCTGGTGGGAAGACATCCACAGAGCTCCAAAAACGGGAATCAATACAAGAATAATACCTGTGAGTAGAACCAGACGAAAAGGATTAATCACCCAGAATCGGTAACGGCAAGTCGAACAGCGGTAGGATTTGCAAAACAAGATTTTTAACAATCCGTCATTTGTGTGCGTCAATGATCTTCTGATTTTCTTATCGCCACACTGAGGACAAGTTCGCATAGCAACTGAAGGCTGGGTACTGTGCTTCTGATTTCTATCTGATTTTTGCATATGATTCTTCTTTGTACCTGGCAAAACTAATCAATTAGTGCAACAAGGTAAATCTTCAAGCCTTTTCTTATAGCATTTCCCGTCATTTAACTTGTTTGCGATCTGTCATTCTACGATTTACTCA
Source organism: uncultured Crenothrix sp. (assembly GCA_964450225.1). Lineage (GTDB taxonomy): Bacteria > Pseudomonadota > Gammaproteobacteria > Methylococcales > Methylomonadaceae > Methylobacter_C. The sequence continues at coordinate 15,197 of CAYVFT010000017.1, forward strand.
GCACTGCTGCCACAGTCGCGCCCATAGCTGCAGGTGTTGGACAAATAATTACGCCCAACTCCTTCAGTATCGCCACTTTTTCTGCCGCACTTTCGCCAACTGATGAAATAATCGCACCGGCATGGCCCATACGGCGACCTTCGGGTGCGGTTAAACCTGCGATATAAGCGACTACCGGTTTACTCATGCGCTCCTTGACAAAAAGTCCCGCCTCAACTTCCTGAGGGCCACCGATTTCACCGATCATAAGCACTACTTTGGTTTCCGAATCCTGTTCAAATTTCTCCAGAATATCCCGGTGTGAACTGCCGTTGATAGGGTCGCCGCCAATACCCACCGATGTAGAAATGCCAATACCCAAACGCTTCATTTGATCGGCGGCTTCGTAGCCCAAAGTGCCTGAACGGCCAACAATACCGACATTGCCCTGCATGTAGATGTGCCCCGGCATAATACCCAGCATGGCGCGGCCAGGACTGATTGTCCCCGCACAGTTAGGACCAGTAAGTATCATGCGCTCTTCTTTTGGGAAACGGCGCAGGAAATTCTTCACGGTCATCATATCCTGAGTAGGAATACCGTCGGTAATCGCCACACAGTATTTGATACCCGCATCGGCGGCTTCCATAATGGAATCAGCGGCAAATGCAGGCGGCACAAAGATAATACTGGCTTCAGCTCCAACTTGGCGTACGGCTTCCTTAACAGTATTAAAAACCGGCAAACCTAAGTGAGTTTGTCCGCCTTTGCCCGGGGTGATGCCACCCACTACATGTGAGCCATAGTTAATCATGTCCTGAGCGTGAAAACTGCCGATTTTTCCGGTAAAGCCCTGAACAATAATACGTGTTGTTTCGTCAATTAAAATAGCCATTTTATGCTCCCTGAGCCGCTTCTTTTGCAACCACTTCATTACGCGCTTGCACTGCTTTTTCAGCCGCTTCGGCAAGGGTTTCTGCAGTAATTATAGGCAGACCACTTTCTGCGATAATGCGCTGGCCCTCTTCTACGTTAGTACCGGACAAACGCACGATTAACGGCACTTTCATGTCAATTTTTCTAACCGCCTGTACCACGCCTTCAGCAATCCAGTCACACCGGTTAATGCCCGCAAAAATATTAACCAGCATAGCTTTAACAGCCTTGTCAGCCAAAACTAACCGGAAAGCTTTTTCAGTGCGTTCAGCCGAGGCGCCGCCACCTACATCAAGGAAGTTGGCAGGCTCACCACCTGCCAGTTTAATCATGTCCATAGTAGCCATGGCTAAACCTGCTCCGTTAATCATGCAGCCGATATCGCCGTCTAATCCCACGTAGCTTAACCCACGGTCTGCAGCTGCCATTTCGCGCGGATCTTCCTGAGTCTTATCGCGCAATTCAGAAATTTTTTGCTGTCGAAATAAAGCGTTGTCATCAAAGCCCATTTTTGCATCCAGCGCCACTAATTCACCATTTTTTGTAACCACCAGCGGATTGATTTCCAGCATACTGACATCGAGAGCACGTAAGGCGCTATAACAACCTTTGATGGTTTTAACAGCATGGCTCAATATTTCAGCATCAAAACCCAAGGCAAAAGCCATTTCACGGGCTTGAAAATCTTGCAAACCAACAGCGGGTTCGATATAAATTTTAGTAATGGCCTCCGGATTATTGATCGCCAACTCTTCGATTTCCATACCGCCTTGCGCAGAGCCTACCATGACGATACGTTCTGAACTTCGATCAACCAAAAAGCAGAAATACAACTCCTTGGCGATGTCGGTGCCAGCCTCAACATACAGTCTTGAGCACACCTTACCCGCTGGTCCGGTTTGATGGGTTATCAGTCTTTTACCTAATAAATAGTCTGCTGCCGCTTCAACTTCATCGTGGGTTTTGCAGATTTTGATGCCACCTGCCTTACCACGAGCGCCCGAATGAATCTGGGCTTTTACAGCCCATACATGACCACCGATTTCTCTGGCGCGCTGCATGGCATCTTCCGGGCTATACGCCAATCCGCCTTCAGCGATTTTAACCCCATAACCGCTTAAAATGTCTTTCGCTTGATACTCATGAATATCCACAGCATCTCTCTTGATTATTTTTATTTAAGGTGAAAATACAAAGCGCAAGGCGATGATTTTTCGCCTTGCGCTTTCGTTATTATTGAGTTTTTGCAGCAATCGCTTCAGCCGCCCTTACCACGTTATTGGCCATTTTTTCTGAAGCGGCGTCGATTAAACGGCCGTCCAGTGCAGCGGCGCCCTTACCGAGAGCAGCTGCCTCTTGTAAAGCCACCAAAATACGTTTGGCTTTTTCTACCTCAGCCGCAGGAGGGGTAAAAATTTCGTTGGCTAATTCCACTTGCGATGGATGAATCGCCCATTTACCTTCACAGCCTAATGCAGCAGCACGTCTTGCTGCCAGCTTGTAACCCTCAGGATCTTTAAAATCACCAAACGGACCATCGATTGGACGCAAGCCAAAAGCACGACAAGCAACTGTCATGCGGCTGATAGCTGAGTGCCATTGGTCGCCAGGATAATCCGGATTTAAACCGCCAATGTTAGTGGTTCGTGCCCGATTACTAGCTGCATAATCAGCCACGCCAAAATGCAGGGCTTCAAGTCGGCCTGTTGCACCATTACGGGCGATATCTTCTACATTGGCCATGCCCAATGCAGTTTCAATTAACGCTTCAATTCCTATTTTATTTTTCAGTCCTTGCTGCATTTCCAGCTGGTTAAGCATTGCTTCAACCATGTACACATCAGCATAAACACCCACTTTAGGAATCAAAATAGTGTCCAGTTTAGCGCCACACTGCTCAACCAGATCAACAACGTCACGAACCATATATTGGGTATCCAGTCCATTGATACGTACAGAAATGGTAACACCATGACCTTTCCAGTCCATATCGTTAATGGCTTCTATGATATTTTTTCTGGCCTGCAATTTGTCATCGGGAGCCACAGCATCTTCAAGATCCAGAAAAATGAAATCAGCACCACTTTTCAACGCCTTTTCAAACATATCCGGGTTAGATCCCGGAACCGCTAACTCACAACGCTGAACACGTTGAACTGACGCTGTATATAAAGTGTGACTCATTTGTACATTCCTGATGTCATTAGTGTAAGTTATTGATCATTGTTTCTTGACTCGTCGTTATCAGGACCCAGCCAGGAAACAAATAAATTGTCCATTCTACTTTTAGCTCAAGTAAAGTCAATTTTTAACGTGTACTGTCATCTTAAAGTCGTAATCAAATCTTGCTGATTGCTAGGGGCTATGTCATTATTGCAAGTTTTTTGAGGACTTAGTTTGAACCGCTAGTCCTGATTCAATCATTCAACTACCTAATTTAAATGAAGAGGCAATACCATGGCTGGTCGTAACCACCTATATATTCCAGGCCCTACCAACGTGCCTAATGAAATCCTGAATGCGATGCATATCCCAATGGAAGATCATCGTTCTCCTGTTTTTCCCAAGCTCCTGACGCCTCTGCTACAAGACCTGAAAAAAATCTTCAAAACAGAAACAGGACAAGCTTTTGTGTTCCCTGCGACCGGGACAGCGGGCTGGGAAATCGCATTAACAAATACTTTAAATCCAGGCGACAAAGTACTCATCTATCGCTTTGGCCAATTCAGCCATTTATGGGCTGAAATGGGTAAACGCCTGGGGTTCGATGTCGAAATTCATCAGGAAACATGGGGCAAAGGTATACCTCTCGACAAGCTGGAAGCGCGTTTAAAAGAAGATACGCAGCATGAAATCAAGGCTATTTTAGCAACTCATAACGAAACTGCTACCGGAGTCACCAGTGATATTGGTGGTGTTCGTAAAGCCATGAATGCTGCAAACCACCCCGCCCTGTTATTCGTTGACGGTGTCAGCTCTATTGCCAGCCTTGACTTCCGCATGGATGAGTGGGGAGTTGACGGTGCTATCAGCGGCTCTCAAAAAGGATTTATGTTACCGGCAGGTGGCGCGTTTCTAGCATTCAGTCAAAAAGCTTTAACAGCCACTGAAACATCGACCTACCCGCGTTGTTTCCTGGATTTAAGAGACCAGATGAACGCCAATAAAGATGGCTACACGCCTTACACACCGGCTTTACCTATCCTGTATGGTTTGCGTAAAGCACTGGATATGTTGCTTGAAGAAGGCCTGGAAAATGTATACGCACGCCACTACCGCCTGGCAGAAGGCACCCGTAAAGCCATTGCTGCCTGGGGTTTAAAATTATGCGCTCAACCTGGCTTTGAATCTAATACGGTTTCTGCAATTATTGTCCCTGAGGACAAAGACGCCCGCGCCGTCATCAGCACTGCTTTTAGTAAATACAATATTTCGCTGGGAGCCGGTCTTTCCGAACTTGCCGGCAAGGCATTCCGTATCGGTCACGTAGGCGACATGAATGACGTGTCCATGCTGGGCGCTATCGCAGGCGTTGAGATGGCGTTACTGGACTGCGGCTTTGATATTAAACCGGGTAGCGGCGTCGCAGCGGCAATCGAATATTATCGTTCAACAGCAAAATAAAATGCCTTAAACCAGGTCGGGTTAGCGTAAAGTAACCCGACACAACCTATCCACTTCTCTTGCGTCAAAATCCATAACACCTCATATATGGTGAATATCCAATGAGCAAACCTAAAATCATCGTCACTCGTAAATGGCCAGCTGAAGTCGAAATGCAATTAAAAGCACTTTACGACGTCCAGCTGAACGAGTCTGACATGCCCATGACGGCAGATGAACTTAAGCATGCGTTGTTAACAGCGGATGCCTTATTGCCCACCGTGACCGATTTGATTACCGCCGATATTCTCAATGTTGAAAACAAACGCACTAAAATTATTGGCAATTTCGGCGTCGGTTATAACAATATCGATATCAATGCTGCTAAAGCTCAAGGACTGGTTGTTACCAACACACCACATGTTTTAACCGACTGCACAGCTGATATTGCCATGTTACTGCTGCTAATGTCGGCTCGCCGCGCCTCTGAAGGTGAACGCCTGTTACGTAGTCAGCAATGGACGGGCTGGCGACCAACGCATCTGCTCGGACAGAAAGTAACCGGTAAAACCCTGGGATTAATTGGTTTTGGCCGTATCGCCCAAGCGATGGCAAAAAAAGCCCATCATGGTTTCGGCATGAAAATTCTGTTTTATGCGCCTTCACAGCCAGCGCAGAGCATCATTGACGATTTACAAGCCACCCGCTGTGAAACTATTGAAGAATTATTGACAGAAGCCAATTTTGTCTCATTGCACTGCCCCGGCGGCGAGGCAACCCGTCATTTAATCAATGATCGGCGCCTGAAACTTATGCGTCCATCCGCTCATTTAATCAATACTGCACGTGGCGATGTTGTTGACAGCAAAGCCCTGATTAAAGCATTAAAAGAAGGCTGGATTGCCGGTGCTGGTCTGGACGTGTTCGAAGGTGAACCCAATATAGATCCTGGCTTTTTGGAGCTGGATAACGTTGCTCTCTTACCGCATTTGGGTAGTGCTACAGAAGAAACGCGTGTGGCGATGGGCAATCGTGTATTGGAAAATATTGCGGCATTTTTTGCAGGGGAAGAGCCGGGCGATAGAGTTGCTTGAAAAAATCACTCTATAGCGCTTTAGATTTGATTTTTGCGCAACGTATGCATTGATAAACAGTGATCAACCTTCCCTGTTTGACATCAAACTGTTTTTCCTTGAGGACTTCCCACTTATGAAAGCCGCTTCGGCATAAGGTGTTGCCTTTATGCTGTTGCGCTACCGTTGGACGCTTAAAATGGACAACATCACCCATAATTACTGATTAACTTAAAGCCAAGATTATTTTTTTGCAATAACATTCCATGCCGCAAGCCATGTCTGCGACTGGTAAAAATCGGCTTTTTTGTCCAACGCACCGGTCAACACTAATCGCAAAGTGTTATTGATAATACCGAAAAAATAGGCATTCACCAGCTGAGGATCAATGTTACGTATTTCTCCCGACTTAATGCCTGACTGAATGATTTTGATAATTTTTACATGGACCGCTGTTTCCAGAACGGGTTTTTCCTCTGGCAAAAACTCATTAAGTTTTAAAACCAGCAGAAACTTCATAATATCGGGTGCGTCATCAGTCAACTTGAAGAATAAATCGACAATTCCACGTAATTGGTCTGATGATTTTTGATTTCTTCGTCTTATATCATCAACAGAAACATTGAAACTATCAAAAATATTGGCATACAACTGCGATGCAATCATCTGTTTATTTTTAAAGTGATGATAAATCGCGCTGGTATTTTTTATACCCGCTGCCTCCGCAATATCGGTTAACGATGTATTGAAATAGCCTTTGGCGGTAAATAGCTTTAAAGCCGCCAGTAATATATCGTCCTGTGTTTCAGCTTTCGCCTGAATAATTTCTTTTTCCTGATCCATTTTTCTTCTATCGCAGCGTGTCAATGTGCTGTATCTATTTGTATTAAAAAATCACTTTCAACTTAAGGTGGGAAAGTACAGAGTTAGGTTATTCGTTTTAGCTCTTGGTTACGATCAGGAAAGTCTCATCAAACCATGAACGGGTTGACTAATCAACTTTAGATCAGACCTTAAGCACTATGAGCAATTGAAGCCAGAGCAGTTAAACCTTATTGTTTGCCCCGGTTTAAATCGGAAAACAAGCAAATCAAAAGTGTCAAAGGCAATAGAAGCATACAATTAGTATGCTTATTTTTCCTTAATGACTGCCAGGGCTGCGCTAAGGTAATTAATCATAGACCATAAGGTTAATACGGCGGCAATATACAAAAGTCCATAACCAATCAGGTTTATTGGGATACCAAACAAATCCTCACGATATAACAACATGCCTATTGCCACCATTTGAGCAGTGGTTTTCCATTTACCTAATTGAGAGACCTTAACCTTCGCTCGCTGACCGATTTCTGCCATCCACTCTCGTAGCGAAGCAATAGTTATTTCTCTGCCGATAATAACAGCCGCCGGAATGGCCAGGTAAGGAGTTGCTTGCTGCTGAACAATCAAGACCAGAACTATTGCGACCATAAGCTTATCAGCGACAGGATCTAGAAAAGCCCCAAAAGGTGTTTCCAATTGCATTTTTCTGGCAAGGTAACCATCCAGCCAGTCGGTAATCCCGGCCAAGATAAAAATCAGCGTACAAGCCAGATTGGCATACTGCCAGGGCAAATAAAAAACCACAGTTAATAAAGGAATTAACGCGATTCTTAACAGCGTAAGATTTGTAGGTATGTTAAATTGAATCGTCATCTTGATGATGAAATAGTTCGTAAATCCGTTGCGCCAACTGCCTGCTTATGCCGTCTACGCTGCAAAGAGCATCCACGCCGGCGCATGAAATGCCTTGCAGCCCCCCAAACTGTTTTAATAAAATCTGTCTTCGCTTGGAACCTAATCCTGGAATAGCTTCCAGCACCGATTGTTTTGTTGCCTTACCGCGACGTTGCCTGTGGCCTGTTATAGCAAACCGATGCGCCTCATCGCGAATATGCTGAATTAACAGTAAACCGCTGGCACCAGGAGTTATCTCTACAGGCTGTTCCTGATCAACCAAAATCAGTTTTTCCATGCCGGGTTTTCTATCAGGTCCTTTGGAAACGCCGACTATCATAACATTGTTTATGTCTAATTCCGCTAATGCCTTTTGCGCTTCATGCACCTGACCTTTGCCGCCGTCAATAAACAATATATCCGGAGCCTCATGCTCGCCCTGTTTTAGACGCTTAAAACGCCGGAAAACCGCCTGATGAATGGCAGCATAATCATCACCGCCGGTTATCCCGGTAATATTAAAGCGCCTATAAGAAGACTTTACCGGTCCCTCTCTGTCAAAAACCACACAGGATGCAACCGTCTGCTCACCTTGTGTGTGACTGATATCAAAGCATTCCAGACGTTTAGGCAAGCCTTTGCAACCCAACTCTTCTTGCAGACTCAGAAACCGGGCATAAATACCCTGCTTATCCGATAACTTGCTTGACAATGAATTTTCAGCATTAGTACAGGCCATTTGCAGCCACTTTAAGCGCTCTCCTCTGACGCTGGAAGAAATAGCAACCGAATGCTTTGCCTGACTGGCCAAAACCTCGGTTAATAATTCCGTTTCTTCCAGTTCATGACTGACTATCAATTCATAAGGTACTTGTTTATCCAGATAATATTGAGGAATAAACGCTTGCAAGATAGCCGCGGGATCATGCTCATCGGCCATTTTAGGGAAATATACCTTATTTCCCAAATGCTGTCCGTTACGGATAAAAAACACTTGAACACACGCTACGTTAGCTTTGCTCGCGCAAGCGATAATATCGACATCACCTTTTTCTCCGGAAACAAAATGTTTTTCCAGCACAAAACGTAATTTTGCAATCTGATCTCTGTACCCTGCTGCCCGCTCAAAATCAAGATTGGCCGCAGCCTGTTCCATCTTGACAATCAGCCGGTCAATCAATAAACCACCCTTTCCCTCCAGAAACATCACTGTACTTTCAACATCCAGTGCATAATTTTGCTTGTCAATCAGCCCAACACAGGGCGCAGTGCAGCGTTCTATCTGATATTGCAGACAAGGTCTTGTACGATTGTTATAAACAGCATCGTCACACTGCCGGATTGGAAATAGTTTTTGCAACAACTTCAGGCTTTCTCTAACGGCGCCCGAACTGGGATAAGGACCAAAATAGCGGCCCTTTTTACTTTTAGCGCCTCGATGAAAGGTGATTTGTGGAAAGTCCTGCTCGCAGGACAGAAACATATAGGGAAAGGACTTATCATCCCTTAAACAGATGTTATAACGTGGCTTATGCCGCTTGATTTGCTGGCATTCCAGTAATAATGCCTCGCCTTCAGTATGCGTCACAGTCACTTCAATGGCAGCCACTTTAGCCACCATAACCTGCTGCTTGATCGACGCTGTTTGTGTTTTGAAATAGCTGGAAACGCGATTTTTAAGGTTTTTAGCCTTGCCTATGTAAATAATCTCGCCTTTGTCATCAAGCATCGTATAAATGCCCGGGCGTGTGGTCAGGTTTTTTAAAAATGCCGCGACATCAAAACTGCTTTCTGAAACTTCGGAACTCACGTTTTATCCTGAAAATCTTTCATAACTAAGGACTAGAACGGATCATCATAGATAAAATCATGGGCACTATCACTGCCGGATTACACAAACCGCGCGACTCCGTTTTAGCTGGAACGGCGGCAATTATTCCAGCGTTCCAGTTGAGAACTAAAAATAACGGCCATTAATCAGGAAATGAACTGCAATGCTACCGACGTAGCCCAAAGCAATGGCCGGGGTCCATTTTAAATGACTGGTAAAGGTATAAATACCTTTGGCCTGCCCCATCAAGCCTACTCCTGCCGCTGATCCAACCGCCAAGAGGCTGCCGCCCACCCCTGCAGTCAATGTTACCAGCAACCACTGACCTTGAGAAATATCCGGCGCCATGGTCAATACAGACAGCATAATAGTGCCATTATCAATAAACGCCGAGGCTATACCTACCAGAATATTCGCTACAGTAGGTTCTATTTCACCATACAGATGATGAGATGCCACTTCCAGATAGCCGATAAAACTCAAACCTCCAACACCCACCATGACACCGTAAAAAAACAGCAGGGTATCCCATTCCAGGTTGGCAACTTTCTGGAAAATATCAAAAGGCAATTCTTTGGCCACCTGCATATTTTTTTCTGCTTGCGGATTGTTCATATATTTCATGGGGGCGAAATAGTCAATTTTGACATCGGTCAAATCCACCGGGATCAATACTGTATGGGAATCGCGGGTTTTTTGCAGGTAATAACTGAAAAACTTCAAATAGGTCAATCCCAGCATCATGCCGGCGGCAGGTGGCAGGCTCAGAAAGTTTTCAAAGCAAGCCGAAGTAATAATAGTCAATACAAACAAAAAGATGATTACCCAGCCTCCCCGCTTCATATCCTGAGCTTCCATCACCGCCGCGGGTCTTTCTTTTGGAATAAAGAAATGCATAATGGCAGCAGGTAGAGCGAAGTTGATGATAGCGGGGATTAACAGGGAAAAGAAATCAGTAAATGGTACTACGCCTTTTTGCCACACCAACAACGTGGTAATATCGCCAAAGGGACTGAATGAGCCACCTGCATTGGAGGCGACCACAACATTGATGCAGGATAAAGTAACAAAGCGTGGACTACCCTTGCCCATAGCCAAAATAACCGAACCCATTAACAAAGCGGTAGTGAGATTGTTGCAGCCAGATGAAATAAAAAAAGACTGAAAACCGGTAATCCAGAACAACTGCCGATAGCTGAAATTCTTGCTTAATAACCAGACCCGCAAACTGTCAAACACACCACGGTCTTCCATGGCATTCAAATAAGTCATCGACACCATGATGAACAAAAAAAGTTCTCCATAACCTTCAAGAGTAGAACGGAACGCAACCCCTGCCAGTTCGCTCATTCCGTCGCTGCTGGTATAAAAAGCCGCTATAAAAATCCAGATAAGACTTGCCGCAAACACCATCGGCTTTGACTTTTTTAATTCAGTCACTTCCTCTGTCATGGCAAGAATGTAGGCAACCGAAAAAACAACCAAAGAAAGATAACCGGCCCAATGCTGAGTTAAATCCAAAGGCTGTCCTGGGCTGTCTACTTCCGCACCCTCAGCCGCAAATGATAAAGAAGGCATAAACAGGGCGAGCAGAATGGGACTGAATTTCAAGTTACGTGATCCCTTTAGTGACTTAAATAATGAATGCGCGTCACCTTCGGTTTTACTAAAGATAACGTGCGTTTTATTAGCAAACATGACACTAACCAATAAAACCGAAATCTGGGTAAAAACAGATAAAAACACTACAACGTTCATTTGCAACTCACAAAAATGCACAAGGTCAGCGGGAGAAAATAGTTACATACTAATTTAATAGGGATATTGTATTAGAAATGGCACGGCCATGCTTAACAAATAAGGACTCAAATTATCTCATCTGTCGAAATTTCTGGTTATGGTTTTTAAGAAAATCAGTATGCTCGCTGACATGTGACCGACACAACGATCAATTTATAAAACTTCCTGGAACCCATTAAAAAACTTACTCCAAACATGTACTCTTTATTTAAGAAACCAACTGTTATCAGTTATTTTCCTGGAAAACCACATCTGATAATTGCTGAGCAGGGTTTGCAAGCCCATGGAAAGTCCCATTAATGCCCCACTGTAAACAACCACATAGGCAATAGCGCGAGTGGACTTGGTAATAAACCATGACACGATATCCAGTAGCATCGCCGCAAAAGGAATCACTGCCGCTACTCTTTTTATGGATACATTGAGGTCACAAAGCAAAAAGATTTTGCCTATAAAAAATAGAATGAAAGCGATGCCGAATAAATGAATATGCGATACGCGATCTAACGTAGATATTGTTGCGCCACCCCATGGGCGACCTCTGCTACAGTAGCGTAATGTGCTAAATCGGGTAAGGAAGGATTAATGCTGGGGGTGTGGCACAAAATACAGCCCCGGTTTAATATCGGGGCAATTTTTTTGTTATATTCTGGTTCGTCGGCACCATGCTGTATCCATTGCAAGATGACATCTTTGTCGCTGGTATATCTCAAATTAGATCCCATAATTCCATTGATTACAGTACCTAAACGGGTTTGGTTATTTCCCCCATGATAACTGATGACAACATCTTCAACCGAAAATACATTTTTTGTCCTTGCCCTGACTTGATAACATGAACAAACAAGCACTATTTTCATGGCGTTCCGGTCAATCAGCCCCTGAAAAGGTAAGCTGAGCTTGCCGTAATCTACCTCGCTTTTTTGGAGCGCCATTCATATTGTTTAATAATGTATCATTTACGTGCGGACAAGCGAATAAAGCAAAACCAGGTTAGTTAGTAACAGTATAACCGTCAGGCATTTCCAAAATAACAAAGGATTTCGCTCTATCAGCGGTATGGATTCTTTAGTGCTCAGGAATTTGGGATTGGGTGTGGAGAGGTCATATAAAAATTCCGATAAGCTGTCGTAGCGGAATTGCGGATTGATTGAGGTGCCTTTTTTTAACGCACCATCGATCCAAATCGGGACCATCGCGTTGTTATGAAAGCTGGGCACATAGTGAAGTTTCGCAAGGTTTACAGCATTGGGTTTTTCCGGCATATCCTGCCCAAACGGTAAAGCGCCGTTAATCATTTCATAGGTAATAACGGCCAGTGAAAACAGGTCGGATTTGGCAGTGCCGCGTTGCCCCAAGTGATATTCCGGGGCGGTATAGTTTAAGGTTCCAAGGATATTCTCGTTATTGCCATGATCGAACGGAGTCATTTCAGCTATTCCGGCAATTTTAACAGAGCCGAAGTCAATAATTTTAACGACTCCATTGTTATCAAGCATGATGTTTTCAGGTTTTAAGTCCTGATGCAACATTTCCATGCGATGAAAAGCCCGCAGTCCTTTGGCAATTTGTTCAACTATTTTTCTGATTTCCCGGATATCAGGTTTGGAATTTGCAGCCAGCCATTGTCTGAGGGTTTGGCCTTCGATGAATTCGGTGACGTAATAAACGCAGCTTTTTTCACGATCGGTCGTCAGCACTTTAAGAACATTTGCGTGATTAATTCGTTTACCCGCCCATTCTTCATGCAGAAAATGCTCGATGTAATGGGTGTCATCGTCATAAAGGATTGACGGGGTCTTCAGAATAACACGCAAGTTATTTTTCGTATCGAATGCCTGATAAATTTGCGTACGTTTGCTGGCATGTAACTCTGCCTCGATACGAAACCCATCGATAATCATACCGGGCTCCAAGGGCGGAGGAAAAGGCAGATTGGAATGGCGACGAATAATTTCGTCTTCCCTGGCTTCGGGCAACTCATCAATTCTGATCAACTGGCAGGTCAGATTGTCATCACTTTTATTGGCGATGGCCCGCTGCACGATAAGTTCGGCAGTTTCGGATAAACCCGCACCTTCCTGAAGCATTTGCTTGATATTTTTTTCATCAACGAAATCGTGTACCCCGTCTGTCGTCATCAAAAAAACATCACCTTTTTCAACGGGCAACGATTTATAATCGACTTCAAGCCGGGGTTCAATGCCCATGGCCCGATTAAGATAATTTTTTTCATTGGAAACCCAGATACGGTGATCGCGGGTTATTTGTTCAAATTGGCCTTCGCGCAAAAGGCAAATTCTGGAATCACCGACATGAAAAATGTGGGCAGTAGTTGATTTTACAATCATGATACTGAGCGTGCTGACCATCCCCTTAGTCGAGTCATAGCGGCTCTGTCCCTGGCTATACAGCCAGGAGTTGGTTGCAGACAATATTTTTTGCCCGGCCTGCTTGACCGACCATGAATCAGGGGTGCTGTAGTAATCGCTCAAGAAACTGATCACACAACAATGACTGGCCTCTTTTCCGGCATCACTGCCGCTCATGCCATCGGCAATTGCAACGGTAATACCTTTATAGATAAGTTGGGAGTCTTGCGGTATTAATGAGCCAAAAAAATCTTCATTGTCGGCTTTAATGCCTTTGTCACTGGCATAACCGATGCTGACTTTGAGTTCGAGTGCAGTCATGGTTGATTCTAATTACTGCCTTGGAAACTCGGCTTTAAGATTATCTAACAATCTTCCCATTCACCAGAATGTCCAGTGATTCACTCTGCGGCGTGCGTAATGACAGACGGGCGGCGAGTTGATTGGCAATTTTTTGGCCGTTGCTTGGTATGCTCATGATTATCCTTTCCCCAATTAGTTCTACTTTGTCAGATTAATTCGCAAGTCCGTTATACCCGTGAGGGATGCGGGTATCCAGTGCCATGGATGGCAAGTTCAAACCCCATCCATGGTCTTTCAGGTTTGATTAAAAAGTATCAAATTTGAAGTTAATTTAACTCAATCATTTCAACCGTACCATCATCCTGAATTTCAGCCATGTGTCCTTTGGGTTCATCAATGAATTGCACGGCGATCAATATTGCTAATGCAACTGCCGCTATGATCATAAAAAATACCGGCGATGAAACAAACGACAGCAGGGTCAGGAACAATACGCCACCGACATTGCCGTAAGCGCCGACCATGCCGGCAATCTGGCCGGTCATGCGGCGTTTGATCAAAGGCACGATCGCATAGACAGCGCCGCAGCCGCCCGATACAAAGCAGGAACACGCCATGGTTATCAAGACAGCGGGAATAAGCGACCATCCGGAAGTAATCATCGACATACCAAAATAGCCTGCCGACAAGCCTAATACGAAAATACTCAAGGAGAGTTTACGACCGAACTTGTCGCTGAGCCAGCCACCGGCAGGACGTGCTACCAAATTGATAAAGGCAAAGCTTCCGCCCAGTAAACCCGCTTGTACCATAGTGACGTCCTGGGATTCGTGGAAAGTATCAAAGAAAAACATCGGCAGCATCGAAACCACGGCCAGTTCGGAGCCGAAGGTAATAAAATAGGCTAAATCCAGAATCGCGACCTGTTTAAATTTATAGCGATGAATTTCGTCTATCGGCTGTTGCAGATGTTCATTGTTAACATGGAAGATTTTATAAACGTTGTACAGATACAAAGCCCAGATAGCAATGTAAATACCCATAGCAATAGGCATTGAAACTAAGTTGACGCCTACTGCCGAAGATAATTTCCAGGTTAACAGGGTTAAGGCCAGGTATAAAGGCATGGTCATCAAAATATAGAAGTACATATCGCCTGTACTGGTTACTTCCATCGCTCCGCTTTTTTTAGGTTTAAAATAGGTCGAACCTTTAGGCGTGTCAGAGACGCTGAAAAAATAAATGACTGAATATACCAGCGCAACCATGCCTGTAGAGGCAATCGCATAACGCCAGCCTTCATCTCCTCCATAAATCAGGCTTAAAACCGGCAACGCCCCTGCAGCCGCTGCAGAGCCGAAATTTCCCCAGCCACCATAAATCCCTTCGGCAATACCTACTTGCTTAGCTGGAAACCATTCCCCAACCATGCGGATACCGATAACAAAGCCTGCACCAACAAAGCCCAATAAAAAGCGGGCGAGCGCCAGCTGCTCAAAACTGTTGGCAAAAGCGAACATAAAACAGGGTGCGCTACTGACTGCCAGCAGCGTTGAATAAGTTCGTTTGGGGCCAAATTTATCGACCAGAATACCGATGAGAATGCGTGCCGGAATGGTGATTGCAACATTTAAAATCAGGATGGTCTTGATTTCAGAACTGCTCATACCCAGCGTTTTGGCAATCACCAGCATCAAAGGCGCATGATTAAACCACACAACAAAGCTGATGAAAAAAGCCATCCAGGTCATATGCAGGATTTTGATTTTTCCAGAGAAGGAGAACAGGTTCAATTTATTTGATGACATTGTTAATCTCTTGTTTCATGGTGATTACGTCATCAACAGCATATTGTGTGCCACGGGTAAAGAATTGTACATTTGACATCAATTAATGCGCCAGATAAAAGCCTGCCTGAGTGTGTTTTAACAATCAAGATCTTTCAAACTATACGGATGCACCAAAGACGAACCATCAATGTTATCGATCAGCTACAAAGTTATAGGTCTGCACTATTTCTGGATCAGTAATGCACCGGAAAGGTTAATTGTGCACCATTTTAATGCACATAAGTCCCTGAATTATTGTTCCCGACTTTGTGGAAGTTAAGGATAACCGCTATTAGCTTATGGCATATCGTTTGCTTGCAATATTCGACTAGCAATAACATAGTCGTAGAGGTTAGACATGAGCACAAAACAAACATTGGTTGTCATTGGTAATGGCATGGTAGGACAGAATTTTCTCGCCAGCCTAGTCGCAAGCCCAGTTAAGGAAGACTATGAAATCGTTACTTTTTGCGAGGAACCCAGGGCTGCTTATGACCGAGTCCATCTGTCTGCGTTTTTTTCCGGTAAAACAGCCGAAGACCTGTCTCTGGTTGCTCCAGGCTTTTTTGAGGAACATGGCATTACCATTCATATAGGTGATAAAGCGGTAAAAATTTATCGCCACTCTAAAACCGTAGTTTCTGAAAAAGGCGTCACTATCCGTTATGACAAACTGGTATTGGCAACAGGTTCTTATCCCTTTGTCCCTCCTGTGCCGGGACATGACAGAGCGCAATGTCTGGTTTATCGCACGATTGAAGACCTTGAAGCAATGACTTCAGCGGCTAAAAACGGCAAAGTTGGTGTTGTTGTCGGCGGCGGCTTGTTAGGGCTGGAAGCCGCCAAGGCATTGACAGATTTAGGTTTGCAGACACACGTCGTAGAGTTTGCCCCGCGTCTTATGGCGGTTCAGTTGGATGAAGCAGGCGGCGCCATGCTAAGACGCAAAATTGAAAATTTGGGCGTAACTGTGCACACGGGCAAAAACACCAGCCTTATTACGGATGGTGATCAGTGTATCAATAAAATGTGCTTTGCCGATGGTGAAGAACTGGAAACCGATATAGTGCTGTTCTCTGCTGGCATACGTCCTCGTGATGATATTGCCCGTGATTGTGCGCTTGAAGTGGGGCCGCGCGGCGGTATCGTGATTAATAATAAGTGCCTTACGTCTGACCCGGATATTTATGCCATTGGCGAATGTGCACTATGGAATGGCATGATATTCGGTTTAGTCGCACCCGGCTATGCGATGGCACGTACAGTTGTTGCTGATCTGGCTGGCAATGAAGCCAGCTTTACCGGCGCTGATATGAGCACTAAGTTGAAGCTGATGGGCGTTGATGTCGCCAGTATCGGTGATGCTCATGCCAAAACTCAGGGCGCATTGGTTTATACCTATCAAAATGGCGCCAGTGAAGTCTATAAACGCCTGGTTGTCAGCCAGGATAAAAAGCAATTACTTGGCGCGGTTTTGGTCGGTGATGCTTCCGGTTACGGGACGTTATTACAATATTGCCTGAACGGTATTGAACTGCCGGAAAATCCGGATGCGCTGATTTTACCTCCCCGTTCTGATGAATCGGTGGGTTTAGGTCCGGATGCCTTGCCGATGTCTGCCCAAATCTGTTCTTGTTATGATGTTACTAAAGGCGCTGTTTGTCAGGCGATTGAAGCAGGTTGCATTAATTTAGGCGCATTAAAAGCCGAAACCAAAGCCTCCACAGGTTGCGGTGGTTGTGCGGCCTTACTCAAGTCAGTCATGAACTCAGAGCTGGCAAAACATGGCTTTGAAGTAAATACCAACATTTGCGAGCATTTTGCCTATACCCGACAGGATTTATACAACCTGATTATGGTAGAAGGAATCAGAACTTTTGACGCGCTACTTGAAAAACACGGCAAGGGTAAAGGCTGCGAAATTTGCAAACCGGCAGTCGGGAGTATTCTGGCTTCCTACTGGAATGACTACATATTGAAAACAGAACATTTGGGTCTTCAAGACACCAATGATACGTTTTTAGCCAATATGCAGAAAGATGGCACATATTCAGTAGTACCACGTATCACCGGCGGCGAAATCAGCCCGGACATGCTGATTGCTCTGGGTCAGGTCGGCAAGAAATACAAACTCTATACCAAAATTACCGGCGGGCAGCGGGTGGATTTATTTGGTGCACGGGTTGATCAATTGCCGCATATCTGGAAAGAACTTATCGATGCGGGCTTTGAATCGGGTCATGCCTATGGCAAATCTCTACGCACGGTTAAATCCTGTGTAGGCAGTACCTGGTGCCGCTATGGAGTAGATGACAGTGTTGGTTTGGCAATAGAACTGGAAAACCGCTATAAAGGTTTGCGTTCACCACATAAGATCAAATTTGCCGTGTCCGGCTGTACGCGTGAATGCGCCGAAGCGCAGGGTAAGGATGTTGGTGTTATCGCAACAGAAACCGGCTGGAATTTGTATGTCTGCGGTAATGGCGGCATGAAACCCCGTCATGCAGATTTATTCGCCACCAGCCTGGATAAAGAAACTCTGATTAAATATATCGACCGTTTCTTAAGCTTTTATGTACGTACTGCTGACCGTCTGCAACGTACGTCGGTGTGGATGGAAAACATGGAAGGTGGTCTGGATTATTTGAAGACGGTAATCATTGATGACAAACTGGGGCTGTGCCAACAACTGGAACAACAAATGCAGCATGTTATTGATACTTATCACTGTGAATGGAAAACCACGATTGAAGATGAATCAAAATTAAAACGCTTCCGTCATTTTATTAACAGTGACCAACCGGATGATAATGTGGTATTTGTCGAAGAACGTGGACAAATCCGTCCCGCCGATGAAGAAGAGCGGAAACATTTTAAACTCGTGGAGGTAGCGTAATGACCCAGTGGCAAAACGTTTGCAGTGTTGATGATTTACAACCTGATTCCGGCGTTTGCGCGTTGGTTGAAGGTCAGCAGGTAGCTATTTTTTACATGTCTAATGATAAAGCCGTTTATGCCATCAACAATTACGATCCTTTCGGCAATGCCAATGTGTTATCGCGTGGCATAATCGGTGATATTAACGGTCAGCCCGTTGTAGCTTCGCCTTTATACAAACAACATTTCAATCTGCAAACGGGTGTCTGTCTTGAAGATGAAACGGTAACAATACCCGCTTATGCCATTCGCATAGAAAACGGCAGCGTTCAAGTCAGCATTACGGAGTAGGATCATGAATTATAACTATTATATTGCTGATGTTTTCACCCGGCAGATTTTCAACGGCGCCCAGATTGCGGTTTTCCCCAACGCGGATGGGTTGAGCAATGAACAAATGCGACTACTTGCCAGAGAGTTAAATTTAACGGCAACGGCATTTGTTTTTCATCCCTCTAGTGATGAAAGTACGACGCGAAAAATGCGTATCTTTTCACCACTGGGTGAAATAGATTTCGCAGGGCATCCCATTATAGCAGCCGCGTATGTACTGGGTAGCTGTGGTGATATTAAGTTAACCGAAGCGATTACGCCTGTCGTATTCGAACAGAACGTAGGGCCGATTGATGTCAATATTACTGCAGAACAGGGAAAACCCGTTTTTGTCCAGTTTAGCCGCAAAGTTTCATCCATAGTTGACCGATTTGCGCCCACCGATGAAGAACTGGCCAGTTTTTTATCCATCCAGCAATCGGAACTCGATCACAAGAAATACTCACCTCGCCTGGTGTCCTGTGGAGTCCCCTATCTGATAGTACCTGTCTGGCGCTATGAAACCGTCAGAAATGCCAAATTTAATTATTCTGCCTGGAGTCAATCCATCGCACCGCAAACCGCGGCACAGGAAATTTTACTGTTTGCACCAAAAACGCCTTTTGTGGATTCGGATTTTAATGCGCGACTACTCGGCCCCCTTATAGGTATTAATGAAGATCCGCCCATAGGTGGTGCAATGCCGGCCTTTGCATCGTACCTGTGTTCATTTGAGCATACCCGAAAAGGCACACATACCTTTGCCGTCGACAGAGGCGATGCAAATTCGAGGCGCAGTGTGTTGAATCTGGAAATGGATCATAAAGGCCAAGAAAAATTAGCACTACGTGTTGGCGGTGAAGCGGTAATGTTTGCACAAGGCACAGTTAAGTTACCTGATTAATTCATCTGGAGAGTGGATAAACAACGAAAATGCCGGATGGGCATTGCTTATCTGCCCTATCTCTCTGCAATAAGACTTTGATATCCGGCAGTCAAAGAATTCGAATAGACACCTTTTAAACGTTATCAAAACTGGTGAGATCGTATGCTATTTGGACGTAACAAAAAAAATCCAATCAAAATGGCTGATAAAGGCGTTGTTAAATGGACTTATTCAACCTGCGGTTATTGTTCAACCGGCTGTTCTATTGAGATTGGTGCTAATGCCGATGGTAAACTCGTTACCTCACGCGGTGTTGGCGGAGCCGATGTGAATCGCGGAAAACTTTGTCTTAAAGGAATTTTTGAGTATGAAGTTTTTGAAGCAAGAGGACGCGGTAAAACGCCACTGGTGCGTGACACCATTCTTAATGATTTTCAGGTTTCAGAATGGGATCCGGCTCTGGATAAAATGGCCTCTGAAATCAAGCGGATCCAGATGACTTACGGTCGAGATTCATTTGCCATTGTATCGACCGGTCAAATATTCACCGAAGAATTCTATACCCTGGGTAAATTAACCCGTGGTGTGATAGGCACCAACAACTACGATGGCAACACCACGCTATGTATGGCTTCAGCGGTATCGGGCTATAAGCGCTCGTTCGGCTCGGACGGGCCGCCTGGTTGTTATGAAGATTTTGAGCATACCGATTGTCTGATCGCATGGGGTTCCAACCTGCCCGAACAACATCCTATTATTTATTGGCGTTTAAAAGATGCGAAGGAAAAGCGGCCGTTTCCATTGATTGTCGTTGACCCCCGCGTCACAATATTTGCTCAGTTTGCCGATATACATTTACCCATCACACCGGGCACCGATGTGGTTTTGCAAAATGCGTTGATTCATGTGATTCTCGATGAAGGGCTGGAAGATCGTGACTATATCAATGCCAACACCAATGGTTTTGACGAACTGGCGCAAGAGGTCCGCAATTATGATCCGTGCACAGCCGCCAAAATTTGCGGCATTGACGAAGATACCATCCGCACTGTCGCCCGCCTTTATGCCAAGGCGAACAGGGCGATGAGTATCTGGACGATGGGCATTAACCAGAGTACACACGGCTCAGATGGCGTGGTGGGTATCAATAACCTTAACCTGGTTACCGGCAATATCGGCAAACCGGGCGGCACCAGCTTGTCGATTACCGGCCAATGCAATGCGATGGGTACGCGTGAATGGTCTTCCTGCTCAGGATTGCCGGGTTACAGGCAATTGGAAAAAGCGGAAGATCGCGAAGAAATAGCCAAGTTTTGGGGCATCGATCCCGAATTTTTTCCTAAACAGCGCGGCTTGACGGAAACAGATATTTTTCCTGCCATAGAAACGGGTGAAATTAAAGGCTTATGGTTGGTAGCGACCAACCCAATGACCTCGATGGCGAATACGGCGCGCATTCGCAAGACACTGGAAAAGCTGGAATGTTTGATCGTGCAGGACTCCTATGTCGACGTAGAAACCACGCAATACGCACATATTTTTCTACCCGCTGCAATATGGGCAGAAAAAGAAGGGGTTTTTACCAACACCGAACGCCGCGTCAATTTAACTCGTCAGGTTCGGACACCTTATGCCGATTCCAAAGCGGATATGCAGATTTTTAACGAACTTGCCAAACGTTTTGAACAAGGTCAAAAAATCAGCTTCCCGGAACAGCCGGAACAAGTGTTTGAAGAAATGAAAATACTGTCCAAGGGACGTTTGTGTGATATTTCCGGCATGACCCATGACCTGATAGAACAACAGCGCGGCATTCAATGGCCCTACACCGAAACACAGGCTCAACAAGGTGGTAATGGTAACAAACGGCTTTACACGGAGCCCGCGACCTTTCGCTACGCAGATGGCCGGGCAAAGCTCATTCCCTTACCTTTCATCAATAATAATGAAGTCCCGGATGAGCAATTCCCGTTCTGGTTGAATTCCGGCCGGCTGGTGGAACATTGGCATACCCGCACCAAAACCGGAAAGATTGGCAACAACAATAAATTCAGCCCGATTCCGTTTATGGAAATGAATCCCGATGCAGCCGAAGAGCTTGGCATTGATCATCAGTCTTATGCGCGAGTCATTTCTCGACGGGGCGATGCGGTGGTGATGGTTATGTTGACGCAACGCGTACCCAGAAACATGGTATTTATTCCGTTTCATTTTTTTGATTGTGTCAATCGTTTAACCTTGGGTCTTTTGGATCCACACTCGCGGCAACCGGCTTTTAAGCAATCCGCGGTATGTATTGAAACCATTGACCAGAACCTGGCCGCGCAATTAAACAAAGAGTCGCGTGAGTATTAAAGCACTGTAAGTCGTGTTAGCAATAGCATAACCCGACAAATCGAAGCCACAAACGTCCGGTTATGGCTATCGCCTAACCCGACCTACCCAGGATTTGTTATGATTAAAGTACGCAAAGACGAACCCAAGTACGCTTTTCTCAATAATACAGAAACCAAAGCACAAAACCGCTATGGTCAAAATATCGAATTAACGGACGCCAGTAGCGAGCTTAGAGAAAAAAGCCTGAACATTAACGGCGATGCCGGTATTGGTGAAAATCCCGATCGATACAAACAGCATGGCTTCTATTTTAATTCCGACAACTGCATAGGTTGTCATGCCTGTGAATCGGCCTGTAGCGAAAAAAATGATGTGCCTATACATCTCGCCTATCGCTCGGTAGGCTTTGTCGAGGGCGGCACTTATCCTGATTATCAACGCCTTAATATCTCCATGGCGTGTAATCATTGCGACGATCCTGTCTGTCTAAAGGGCTGTCCTACGCGCGCTTACACAAAATTTGCTGAATATGGCGCTGTGTTGCAAGACCCCGATATTTGTTTTGGTTGCGGTTATTGTACCTGGGTCTGTCCTTATAATGCGCCGCAGTTAGACCCCGTAAAAGGCGAGGTTTCGAAGTGCAATATGTGTGTTGATCGCCTTGAAGTGAACTTAAAGCCCGCCTGTGTCGCAGCCTGTCTTGGTAATGCGTTGGACTTCGGCGTCATAGAAAACATTCCCGAAAACCGTGTACAGGCCAAAGCTGAAATCCCCGGATTCCCTAACACCGATATTACCCATCCGAATATCCGCTTTCAGCAAACCCACTCTACGCACAGGGAAATGACCCGTACCGACGCCATGCCTTTGAAATATCATCGGGATGATAAAGAAGGGAAATTTAAACCGGTAGTCGATGAAAAACAGGGTCGTCAAAAGTACTGGAATCTGCGTAAACTGCTTACCAGTCACGAAAGTGCGCATGTGATTTTTACTTTATGTACTCAAGCCACTGTCGGCGCTTTCCTGTTATTGCTTGTGGGGCCGCTGATGGGACTGGATTCTCTAGCCATGTTACAAAACCCAGAGGTATTACTGCCATTGCTCGTAGCGATGGTGGCGATAAGTACCGTCGGTTTGTTTAAACTGAATATGCACCTTGGTAAACCGCATCGCTTTTACCGTGGTTTCAATAATCTGCGATTATCCCCAGTTAGCCGTGAAATTGCCGGTGTTTCCCTGTTTTATACCGGCTTGTTGGGCTATGCCATGTTTGCTTTGTTCGATAATGCTTTTATACATTTTTTAGCCAATAGCAGTGCCTTTATCGGTGTCATCAGTGGTGTAATTGGTTTATTTTATATGTATAAACTGTACCGCATTCCAGCACGGCCGTTCTGGAATCACTGGCAGACAGGCACAGCTTTTTTAGGTTCAATGCTGAGTTTGGGAGCCTTGATTATTGGCGTGGTCGGTGTTTGTACTCTGCCGCTTGAATCGATTGAGACACAAATATTACTGCAAACTCTGGCAAAAATTGTGGCCGCCGGTTTGGGACTCGAGGGGTTCGGCCATATTGTTCATGCCCGTGATATGCAGGCTAGCGGTAATGAAGGCGCAGCCTCTTATTACCGGCAGGTAACTCAATACGGTAACTCATACATTCTACGCAATGTATTGCTGGGTTTAAGTCTGCTACTGGCAAATCTCATGGCTATTAACGGATTCAGTCTGACAATCGGGCTGTTATTAATGCTGTCTATGCTGGTAAGCAGCACTTTTGGACGCTCATTATTCTTTGTCCTTGTTATACCAACAACCATGCCGGGCGCTTTTTTCTGGAAAAATGACGGCTTTGTCGATCATGCCAGAACAACCGGTTTGGCCGATGCGCCACAGCATGGTGTTGCTTATGAAAGACATCACGCATTTAAAGTAAACGAGTTAATACAAACTCTTAAAGAGAATTCGCTCAAGGATATGTTGGATCATGTTAAGTGGATTTTTGGTAAATAATTTGAGGGCTGATATCATCTGGCATTTTGTCGATTTGCTATCGATTATCTGTAATCAATAAACTGCTGCGCAACTCAAGACCATCGTGGACGGGCTACTAGGGAAGACAAAATCAAGTTTTTTTCTAGTATGGCAATCAATTCACTTTACTGCCAATGACTTAGGATATAATGACTATTATAAAATGCCTTGTTAAGGTCAAATTCAAATTTGAGACTTTCTTCGAGGGCATTATAATTTCTGTTCTCAATCGAGAACAAAGCGATCCTTTACAATAATAAAAACGTGGATTGCCTTATTCTTACAAAATTTAAGAGAAGATGTGAAATGCAGGAAAAGTACAAAGTAATGCATGGAAAACCCTATCCATCGGGTGCCAAATTTAATATTAAGGGGGTCAATTTTTCCATTTTCAGTCGTTATGCTGAACATGTAGAACTTTTACTGTTTGAAAGCGCTGACTGCGATGAACCTTTTCAAATCATACCATTGCAAAAAGAAATCAATCGTACCTTTTTCTCCTGGCATGTTTATGTTTGTAAATTACCTGCTGGTACATGGTATACCTGGCGTATGGATGGACCAAATCAAGTCCGTGAATCCGGCTTTCGTTTCGAAAAGGAAAAGCATCTGATAGATCCCTGGGCACGCGCGGTCAGCCAGAAACGCTGGAATCGCAAAGCGGCATGCAAGCCCGGCGACAACAGTCGCACAGCCATGCGCGGTGTTGTCATTGATGATAGCTATGACTGGGAAGGTGACGCGCCACTGGCTGTCAGAAGCGAAAAATCCATTATTTACGAACTGCATGTGGGTGGTTTTACCCGGCATCCTTCATCAAAAGTGGTCAATCCGGGTACTTTTGCAGGCCTGATGGAAAAGATTCCCTATCTCCAGCAATTGGGCATTACTCATATTGAGATGTTACCGGTCATGGCTTTTGACGAGCAGGATGTACCCAGAAATACTTATGATCTTGGCCTGAAAAACTACTGGGGTTACAGCACACACAGTTTTTTCAGTCCACATCCCGGTTATTGCATGACCCCTGAACAGGGCACTCACGTACAGGAGTTTCGAGATCTGGTAAAAGCGCTGCATAAAGCGGGCATTGGCGTCATCATGGATGTTGTTTTCAATCATACCGCGGAAGCTGGTGTAAATGGCCCTGTTATAAATTTCAGGGGTATAGGAGGTAAGTCTTTTTATCATCTGGACAAATTTGATAAAAGCATCATGCGAGACTATACCGGCTGTGGTAACACGGTAAACGCCAATCATCCCTTGGTAGCTCGTTTTATTATCAGTTGTCTTGAATACTGGGTCAGGGAAATGCATGTCGATGGTTTCCGCTTTGATCTGGCCAGCGCCATGGCTCGCGGAGAGGGGGGTGAAGTCCTGCAAGATCCCCCTGTACTCTGGGGCATTGAACTTTCAGAACAGTTGGTCAAAACCAAATTGATTGCCGAAGCCTGGGATGCTGCCGGACTGTATCAGGTAGGAAGTTTTCCTGGTTATCGCTGGGCTGAATGGAACGGAAGATATCGGGATATTGTCCGCCAGTTTGTACGTGGCGATAAAGGCCTGATAGCTGAGCTTGCAACCCGTGTCTGTGGAAGTAGCGACCTGTATGAGCACCAGGGGCGATTGCCTATAAGTAGTATCAACTTTGTCACCTGTCATGATGGCTTTACCCTCTATGATTTATTCAGTTACAACGGAAAACATAACGAGGCTAACGGCGAAGATAACTGGGACGGATGCAGCCATAATTTAAGTTACAATTGCGGCATTGAGGGCGATACCATTAATCCTGGCATTTTGGAACTGCGCCGAAAGCAGGCAAAAAATGTGTTTTCGATTTTGCTTCTCAGCCAGGGAGTTCCCATGTTGCTTGCGGGTGATGAAATATTACATACCCAACGTGGCAATAATAATTGTTACTGCCAGGATAACGAATTAAGCTGGATTGACTGGAAACTAACCAACCAAAATGCTGATATATTGCGTTTTGTTCAGCATATGATTGCGTTGCGCAAAAGGCATAAATCCCTCATGCGTCGACGTTTTTTGAATGGCAGAGTTATCGATGGAAAAAATCTGCCGGATATTTCATGGCATGGCACTGAGCTTCATAAGCCATTATGGAATGACCCGGAAGCAAGATTTCTAGCCTTTACCCTGGCTGGCATTGAAGACAATGAAGCTGATTTGCACATCATAATGAATATGTCGGATGAAAGTGCCAGTATACAACTGCCCGTGATTGAGGGTAAAAAATGGTGCATGGCTTTAGATACTTCTCAGCCATCTCCTCAAGATATCATTGCACCGCAAGACCAGAAACCATTCAGTGAAAATTTATATCCAGTCAATAGCAAAGCTGTAGTGGTTTTTGAAAATATTGGCGCATGACTTGACTTGTAAAACGTAGGTTCATTTTCCAGGTATCAGATCTTCAAGGCTTAAAACGCCTTGAAGGTAAGGGCAAGCACTGCGTAATGTTGTGTCAATACTTTCCCGGATACAAAGTTAAGGGAACCTCTAATAATTGCTTTTTTCATGATATTTACAAAGCTAAGTTATTGAAATTAATAAACACCAATTTTCCAAATTAGAATTATTAGAGGTTCCCTTAAGAAGTGTTAGTGATCTATGCTACTCAAACGATTCACCAGCTATAACTAAGCAAAAGATACGAAAGCAGACCGCGGCAATTAATAATTGGATCCTCTCCATG